>NZ_JAHKRL010000228.1 GCF_019396405.1 Nonomuraea rhizosphaerae
AAAACGCGAGACGGGCCTCAGGGGTTCCGCATCAGAGCTCGAAGCGAGGGTTGCGTGTCAGGACTCGGCGCGAGAGGTTCCGCGTCAGGGCTCGCAGCGAGCACCTCAACACCACGAGAACCACTTACGCCTTCGGGGCGGCCTTCGTGGCGCGGGGCTTCTTGACCGGCGTGACGGGGGTCGCGACGGGCGGCTCGGCGGCCTCGGAGACCTCTTCGAGCTCCAGCGCGGCCTCACCGCTCGCCTGGCTGACGACCTTGCGCCCGCGGTTGGCGAACTCCTCGTAGACCTCGGTGGCCCGCAGGGTGATCTGGTCGGCGTAGCCGCGCGCCTTCTCCGGGAACTCCCGGGCGAAGCCCTCGGCCTTGTCGGCGTACGTGCGAGCCCGCTCCGGCAGCTCCCTGGCCAGCTCGGCGCGCCGCGACTGGAGCTTGAACAGCTGCTCGGGCAGCTCACGCAGCTTCTCGACCGCGTAGTCGCCCGCGCCCGCTACCGCGTAGAAAGGCTTGGAGTCGGTGAGCTTCTTGACCTCGGTGGCCAGCGTCATGGGTTAACCTTCCTTGGTTTCCTGGTTGGCGGTGCCATTACCGTTGGACGCCGCGAAGGGCTCAAGCGCGGCGAGGTAGTCCTCTGGCAGTGGCTCGTCGTCCTGTGGGGAGTCGTGCCGGGGATGAGCGTTCTGGGAGGTCTGCTCGTCTTCGGCGCGCTTCTCCTTGCGGAACGACTCGTAGATATCGATCAGCACCTGGCGCTGCCGCCCGCTCAGGTGCTTGTCGGATCTGATCGCGCTGATGACATCACTCGGCGGCTCGCGGTCCTCGATGAGGCCGGCCTGCACGTAGAGCGCCTGGGCGGAGATGTGCAGACCTTTGGCGATCTGGTTGAGGATCTCCGCGCTCGGCTTGCGCAGACCGCGCTCGATCTGGCTCAGGTAGGGGTTGGAGACCCCCGCTGCCGCCGCGAGCTGGCGCAGCGAGATCTTCGCCTGCTGCCGCTGCTCACGGATGTATTCGCCGATCGAGCCGACCTTCGGTAGTGCCATGCCGGTAGTCTGCACCAAAGTGCTTGCAATTGCAAACGCGCTGGCTAACACCAGCAAGCGTCAGAGCTGCACACTCCACAGAAGAAGGGCGGACGTGACCAATGTCACGGAAAGCGCGAGAGCCCCGTACCGCACCGCCGCGTGCAGCTCGGGACCCGGCTTGACCAGGCGGTCCACCCTGGCCATGACATGCTGCGCGTGCACGCCGAGCATGCCCTGCGGGGTCGGCATCGCCCCCGCGGTCCCGAACCTGAGCAGCGCCGTCGCCAGCCTGCGCGGCGAGCAGTAGCGCCGGGCGCGGTCGTCGGCGGCCATCTCGACCAGCAGCTCGACCTGCGCCTGCGCGTCACGCACCACCTTGGACCACGGCAGCGCCCGGCCCAGCGCCGCGAACGGCAGCAGCACCAGGTCGTGCCGCTCCCGCACGTGCGCCGCCTCGTGCGCGAGCACGGCCTTCATCTCGTCCCGCGACAGCAGCTTGAGCGCGCCGTCGCTGACCACCACCTGCGAGCGCAGGCCCGGCACGCAGTACGCCGCCGCGCTCGGATGGTCGAGCACCCGCACCCCGGGCACGCCCGGATCGTCGCGGGCGATCAGCGCGAGCAGGACGCGGTGCCGCCTGCGCGCCCGCAGGGCCTGCACGCCCGCCGTGACCAGCACCACGATCAGCACCGCCAGCGCGGTCAGCCCCGCCGCCATCGCCACGACGTGCAGCGCGTCCCACGAGGCGGACGGCCGCTCGCCGTGCGCGAAGGCGATCAGACCGGGCAGGACGCCCATCCCGTACGGCTGCACGGCGTAGGCCAGCATGGCGCCGGTCGTGGCCAGTCCCCAGGCCACGCCCAGGGACTGCCACAGGATGATGGCGACCCGGGGGGCGCGCGACGTCCAGCGGGCGGTCGTGAAACGCCAGGAGCCGAGCGCGCACGCCGAAGCGAGCGCTGCCAGCGTCGCTGCCGTGATCACTCGTCCTCCAGCTCCGTGAGGGCTTTTCGAAGGATCTCCGCCTCCGGGCCGGACACGGCCTGGGCGAAGCGGGTCAGGGCGGCCGATCGGTCGCCCGTCAGGTCAAGAGCTTCCAGCATAAGCTCAGCGATGTACGCGTCGCGGCTCGCCGCCGGTTCGTAGCGCCAGGCGCGGCCGTCACGGGTCCGCTGGAGGAACCCCTTGCGGGTCAGCCGGTCGAGCACGGTCATGACCGTGGTGGGGGCAAGGTCGCGGTCGGCTATGAGCCTGCCGACCTCACGGGCGGTCAGCGGGCTGTTCTCGGCCCAGATGATGTCCATGATGCTGCGTTCGAGCTCGCCAAGACCCTTCACACTCTTCAGCGTAGTACTACAGGACGTCGAGCAGACATCCGGGATGCTGGTGAGATGGACATCACGCTGGTCCAAGGAGACATCACCGCGCAGACGGTGGACGCGATCGTCAACGCCGCCAATTCGTCGCTGATGGGCGGTGGCGGGGTCGACGGCGCGATCCACCACAAGGGTGGTCCGGAGATCCTTGAGGAGTGCCGGGCGCTGCGCGCCTCCCGCTACGGCAGGGGGCTGCCGACCGGGCAGGCCGTCGCCACGACCGCCGGGCGGCTGTCCGCGCGCTGGGTGATCCACACCGTGGGGCCGGTGTACTCGCCGGTGGACGACCGCTCCGCGGCGCTGGCCTCGTGCTACCGGGAGTCGCTGAGGGTGGCCGACTCGCTGGGGGCGCGGTCGGTGGCCTTCCCGGCGATCTCCACGGGCATCTTCGGGTGGCCGCTCGACGACGGCGCGCGCATCGCGCTGAGCACTGTGCGCGGGTTGTCCACAGCTGTGGAGGACGTACGGTTCGTGCTGTTCGACGAGGAGGCGTACGGGGTGTTCAAAGCGGCGCTGTAGCCGTGCCTCAACCGGCCGGGGCCACGGCGTCCCAGGCCAGGGTCAGCTCGCCGAGCCGCCACCTGGCCGTCCCGCCGAGCGGCGGGCGCGTCGCCACCGGCCAGCCGGCCGCCAGCACGGTGGCGGTGGCCAGCCACCGCTGCCTGCGCCCATGAGCCCCGTACGGGGCGCTCACCGCCCATGCCCGGTCGAAGTCGCTCAGGAACGCGTGGATCCGCTCGCCGGGGACATTCCTGTGGATGAGCGTCTTCGGCAGCCGATCGGCCAGGTCCGAGGGCCGCTCGAAGGCGTTGAACCTCGCCGAGAACGTCAGCGTCCGCGGCCCGTCCCGGTCCAGCGCCACCCAGACCGCCCGGTGGCCGCTCTCCGAGCAGGTGCCCTCCACCAGCACGCCGCCGGGCGCGAGCCGGCCGCGCAGCAGGTCCCAGTAGTGCCGGGCGTCCGCCTCCCCGTACTGCCTGAGCACGTTGAACGCCCGCACCAGGACGGGCGGGCGCGGCACCGGCAGCTCGAAGCCGCCCAGCAGGAAGCGCAGCCCCTCGCGCTCGTACGGCTTGGCCAGCGCCACCCGCGCGGGATCGATCTCGACGCCCGCCACCTCGACGTCCGGCCTGACCTCGCGCAGCCGGGTGAACAGCTCCAGCGTGGTCGCGTGCGAAGCCCCGTACCCCAGGTCCACCACCAGCGGACGGTCGGCGGAGCGCAGCACCCGCGCCTGCGTGGCGGTGATCCACCGGTCGGCCCGCCGCAGCCGGTTGTGACCGGTCGTGCCGCGTGTGATCGCGCCGACCGGCCTAACCACCCCGCACCCACGACCTGTGCCCAGTCACTTGCTCAGTCACTGACGCGGTGCACCCGGTGCTGGGCCGCCTGGGCGCGGGGGCGCATGACCAGGCGGTCGATGTTCACGTGGGCGGGCCTGGTGACGCACCAGACGATCGCGTCGGCCACGTCGTCCGAGGTCAGCGGCCCGGGAACACCCTGATACACCTTGGCGGCGGCGGCCTCGTCGCCGCGGAACCGGTTGACCGCGAACCCCTCCGTCCGCACCATCCCCGGCGCGATCTCCACGACGCGCACCGGCTGGCCGACCAGTTCGAGGCGGAGCGTCTCGGCCATCGACCGCTGCGCCTGCTTGGCCGCGACGTAGCCGCCGCCGCCTTCGTAGGCCACCAGTCCGGCGGTCGAGGTGAGCAGCACGAGTACGCCGTCACCCGACGAGACGAGCTTCGGCAGCAGTGCCTGCGTCATCCGCAGCGTGCCGAGCACGTTGGTCTCGTACATGCGCTGCCAGTCGTCCACCAGCCCCTCGGCCACCGTCTCCGCGCCCAGCGCGCCGCCGGCGTTGTTGACCAGCACGTCACAGCGGTCGAGCGAGGCGGCGAGCGCGTCCACCGACTCCTGGGAGGTCACATCCAGCGTCATCGGGTGAATCGCGGGTATCTCGGCGGCGAGCTTGTCCAGCCGATCGCGCCGCCGCGCGCCCGCCACGACGTCGTAGCCCTCGGCGGCCAGCCGCCGCGCCGTCGCCTCACCGATCCCGCTGCTCGCGCCCGTCACCACGGCCGTCTTGTTCATGGCTGACATCTTGCCAGCCCCCCCGTGTCATCCCAGATGTCGGGAATGTCGAAAATATCTATGAGGTTGTACATCGCTTGGAGGTGGTGTCGGGTGAAGCGCCGGCGGGTCAACCGGGTCGCGACCATCAGCATGCACACGTCGCCCCTGGAACAGCCGGGCACGGGCGATGCCGGCGGCATGAACGTCTACATCGTCGAGGCCGCCAAGCGCCTCGCCGAGCTCGACGTGGAGGTGGAGATCTTCACCCGGGCGACCGCGCGCGACCAGCCGCCGGTGTGCGAGCTGGCCCCCGGCGTCCTGGTCCGTCACCTGAACGCGGGCCCGTACGAGGAGCTGACCAGGGCGGACATGCCGGGGCAGCTCTGCGCGTTCCTGTCCGGCGTGTTGCGCACGGAGGCGATGTACGACCCGGGCCGCTACGACGTCATCCACTCGCACTACTGGCTGTCCGGCCAGGTCGGCTGGCTGGCCAAGGAGCGCTGGGGCGTCCCCCTCGTGCACACCATGCACACCATGGCCAAGGTCAAGAACCGCATGCTGGCCCGGGACGACCAGCCCGAGCCGCAGGCCCGCGTGGTCGGCGAGCAGCAGGTCGTGGAGATCGCCGACCGCCTCGTCGCCAACACCGACGACGAGGCCCACGAGCTGATCGAGCTGTACCAGGCGCCCGAGGACCGCGTCGCCGTCGTGAACCCCGGCGTCAACCTCACCGTCTTCCAGCCCGCCTCGAAGGGCGCCGCCAGACGCCGCCTCAAACTCCCGCAGAACGCGCACGTGATGCTGTTCGTGGGCAGGATCCAGCCCCTGAAGGCGCCTGACGTGCTGCTGCGCGCCGCCTCCCGGATGCTCATCGACGACCCCTCGCTGCGCGGCCGCCTGGTCGTCGCCTGCGTGGGCGGGCCGTCGGGCAACGGGCTGGCCCGGCCGTCCATCCTCACCGAACTCGCCTCCGAGCTGGGCATCTCCGACGTCGTACGCCTCGTCCCGCCCGCGCCGCAGCACGAGCTGGCCGACTGGTACCGGGCGGCCGACGTCACCGTCGTGCCCTCGTACAACGAGTCCTTCGGCCTCGTCGCCCTGGAGTCCCAGGCGTGCGGCACCCCTGTCGCCGCGGCTGCGGTGGGCGGGCTGCGCACCGCCGTGCGCGACGGCGTGTCCGGCGTGCTGGTGGACGGCCACGACTCGCACGAATGGGCCCGCGCGCTGCGCCGCTTCGTCACCGAGCCCGCCTGGCGGGACCGGCTGGCGGCGGGCGCCGGAGCGCACGCGTCGGCGTTCGGCTGGCAGGCCACGGCCGCGCGCCTCCTTGAGGTGTACGCGGGCGCGGTCGACAACCTGCACGGGGTGCGCGGGATGCCGGTGGCCGTCATCTCGTAGGCAGTCGTTCCGTAGGCTGTACGGCATGCGCGATGTCGTTGAGGCAGCACTCAAGGCCGCGGACGTCTCCTACGACGAGCCGCGTCCAGGGGCGTTCCTGGTCAAGCTGCCCGGCCAGCACAAGCTCGCCACGATGACCTGGCTGATCATCGGCGACCAGGTGCTGCACGTCGAGGCGTTCTTCTGCCGCCAGCCGGACGAGAACCACGCCGAGTTCTACAGGTGGCTGCTCGGCAAGAACGGCGGCATGTACGGCGTCCACTTCTCCACCGACCCCGTCGGCGACGTCTACCTCGTCGGCCGGGTCCCGCTCGCCGCGATCAGCGAGGACGAGATCGACCGGCTGCTCGGCTGCGTGCTGACCTACTCCGACGACTGGTTCGACAGGGCGCTGGAGCTGGGGTTCGCCTCGTCGATCAGGCGCGAGTGGGAGTGGCGGGCCAAGCGCGGCGAGTCGCTGGCCAACCTCCAGGCGTTCGCCCGCTTCGCCGATCCGGAGCGGAACGACACCTGAGCCTCACCATAGGATTGCCCGTATGGCGACTTTGGTGCTGCTGCGGCACGGCGAGAGTGACTGGAACGCGAAGGGCCTGTTCACCGGATGGGTGGACGTGAGCCTGTCGGCCAAGGGCGAGGAGGAGGCCCGCCGGGGCGGCAAGCTGCTGGTCGAGGCCGGTGTCCGCCCGGACGTGGTGCACACCAGCCTGATGACCAGGGCCATCCAGACGGCCCACCTGTCACTCGGCGAGGCCGACCTCCTCTGGCTGCCGGTGCAGCGCTCGTGGCGGCTCAACGAGCGCCACTACGGCGCCCTCCAGGGCAAGAACAAGGCGCAGACGCGCGAGGAGTTCGGCGACGAGCAGTTCATGCTGTGGCGGCGCTCGTACGACGTGCCGCCGCCGCCCATCGCCGACGACGACGAGTACTCCCAGGCGGGCGACCCGCGCTACGCGCTGCTGCCGCCCGAGCTCATGCCGCGCACCGAGTGCCTGAAGGACGTCGTCGAGCGCATGCTGCCGTACTGGTACGACGCGATCGTGCCCGACCTGTCGGCCGGGCGCACGGTGCTGGTGGCCGCGCACGGCAACTCGCTGCGCGCGCTGGTCAAGCACCTCGACGGCATCGCCGACGAGGAGATCGCCGGGCTCAACATCCCGACCGGCATCCCGCTGCGGTACGAGCTGGACGCGGAGTTCCGGCCGCTGCAGCGGGGCGGCGAGTACCTCGACCCCGAGGCCGCCAAGGCAGCCATCGAGGCCGTGGCCAACCAGGGCCGCTGAGGCCCCGCGGGCGCCTCCTGTCTCAGGCGGGCGCCCCCCTTGTCCCAGGAGGACGGGCGGTCTCAGGAGGACGGGCGGTCTCAGGAGGACGGGCGCGAGCCCGTCACCAGGTAGACGACGTCGCCGGCCACGTTCACCGCGTGGTCGGCGTACCGCTCGTAGTAGCGGCCGATCAGCGTGATGTCGATCGCCGGCTCCACGCCGTGCTCCCAGTCCTTGGCCAGGATCGTCCTGAACAGCCGCCGGTGCAGCTTGTCCATGGCGTCGTCGTCGGACTCCAGCTCCATCGCCGCGTCGACGTCGTGCGAGGCGATGCACGCTCCCGCCTTCGTGACCAGCGTCTCGGCGATGTTGCCCATCTCCAGGATCGTCGGCCGCACCTCCTGCGGGATGGCCGAGTCAGGATGGCGCAGCCGCGCGATCTTGGCCACGTGCACCGCCAGGTCGCCCATACGTTCCAGGTCGGTGCCCATCCGCAGCGCCGTGATGACCATCCGCAGGTCCACGGCCACGGGTTGCTGTCTGGCCATCAGGTCGAAGATCGACGCCTCGATCTCCTCGAACGTCACGTTCACCTGCGCGTCCCTGGAGATCACGCTCTCGGCGAGCTGCAGGTCGGAGTCGAGCAGGGCGGTCGTGGCCCGGGAGATGGCCGAGCGGACAAGCCTGGTCATCTCAACCAGCTTGTCAGTCAGGGAATCAAGTTCTTCATGGTACGCGTCGCGCATGCCGTCACCGTACGTGGGCCTCGATGAACGAACTTCGACAACAAAATGAACTTTCCAGGAAAGACCCGTTCATCCCCAGGTGGGAGGGCTGTCCTCAGATGAAGGCCACCTACCATCGAAGGCATGAGTGAGATGGCCATGAGCTTGACGGCCCTTGCCGGGTTCGTCGTGGGAGCCCTGGCGGTCCTGTTCTACCGCAACCAGATCGAGGCCCCGAGCAGGAGTGCGGCGGCCGCCGACCAGGAGACGGGCGCGCTGCCGCAAGGCGTCGCGTCGGTGCTGGCCGTGCTGCCCTCCTCCGCCGTCGTGCTGGACGCCCACGACCGCGTGCTGCGCGCCAGCTCGGCCGCACGCGCGTTCGGGCTCGTCAAGGGCGACCGGCTGATGGCCGCCGAGCTGCTCGCCCTGGCCAGGCAGGTACGCAGGGACGGCGAGATCCGCGAGAGCGAGATCGACGTCGCCGGACACAAGTTCGGCCAGGAGACCACCAACTTCGCGGTCCGCGTGGCCCCGCTCGGCTCGTACGGCCAGGTCCTCGTGCTCGCCGAGGACCAGACCGAGCGGCGCAGGGTCGAGGCCGTGCGCCGCGACTTCGTGGCGAACGTCAGCCACGAGCTCAAGACCCCCGTAGGCGCCCTGAGCCTGCTCGCCGAGACCATCCAGGACGCCGCGGACGACCCGGAGGCCGTCACCCGGTTCGCCGGCCGCATGCAGCACGAGGCCGCCCGGCTCACCTATCTCGTCCAGGACCTGATCACGCTGAGCCGCATCCAGGGCGCCGAGCCCATCCCCACCCCCGGCCAGGTCGCCATCGACGAGGCCGTCCACGACGCCATCGACCACTGCAACACCAGGGCCATCGCCAAGGACATCACGCTCGTCACCGGCGGCGCCGAGGGCATGCGCATCTGGGGCGACGACGAGCTGCTCGTCACCGCCCTGCGCAACCTGATCGACAACGCCGTCGCCTACAGCCCCGAGCACACCCGGGTCGTCGTCAGCGTCCGGCCGGCGGGCGACTCCGTCGAGATCAGCGTCAGCGACCAGGGCATCGGCATTCCCGAAGAGTCGCTGGAACGCATCTTCGAGCGCTTCTTCCGGGTCGACGCCGCCAGGTCCAGGGCGACCGGCGGCACCGGGCTCGGCCTCGCCATCGTCAAGCACGTCGCAGCCGCGCACGCGGGCGAGGTCTCCGTCTGGAGCAAGGAAGGCTCCGGCTCCACGTTCACGCTCCGGCTGGCCGCCTTCGGCGGGAC
>NZ_JAHKRL010000229.1 GCF_019396405.1 Nonomuraea rhizosphaerae
GGCGTCACAGCAGGACGGCGCCGTTGGTGACGCTCGCGGCGACCCGCTCGGACAGCCCCGACGCCGGCCTGTTGGCCAGCCCGGTCAGGGCGCGCAGCCAGGGCGTGGCCTCCTCCAGCGTCTGCTGCCGGGCCTGCTCGGCGTCGACGTCGGCCAGGTGGTCGCTGGTCCAGCCGGCCAGCGTACGGGCCAGCAACTGGTGCTCGGAGCAGGCCCGGCGCACCTTGGCCTCCAGCCCGGCCACCTGCGCGATCAGCAGTTGCAGCCGGCGCGACCTGGAGGTGCGCTCCAGGCCGTCCAGCTCGGCCAGGCGCTGCGGCCACAGCAGCAGCGCGTTCAGCTCCTCGCACGTGGCGGCGACGATCTCGGACCGGGCGGCCTCGCCGTCCGGCCGCTCCTCGTGCAGCCGCACCGCCGTGGAGACGGCGTACTCGGCGCTCTGCCGGTAGTCGGCCAGCCGCCCGGACAACGCGTTCTGCAGCAGGCGCGCGCGATGCTTCAGGCTGGCCGGGCTCCACCCGAGAACCAGCACCCGCTCGGCGGTGGCCTCGGCGCGCCAGCCGACCCGCGCCACCTGCCGGGCCATGCGCTGGTGCACCACCCAGGACGGCCCCTTGCCGCCGCGACCGGCCAGGTCCGTCCACACGCGTACCCCGCCCAGCGGCAGCGGCACCGTCTGGAGGTGGGCCTCGTCGGGGGACAGAGGTGTGCAGATCCGCTCGATCACCTGGTGGTGGGGCACCGACGGCACGAAGCGCCGGCCTCCCCGGGCCGGCTTTTGGTGGGCCATGGCGCGGCTCCCTCCAGAGGGGTCTTCCGACCCCGCACTCGTGAAGACCTGACTCGTGGTTCGGGGACAAGGTGTCTGCTGGGTCAGCTGTGAGTGTTCGCACCAATGTGGCAGAGATCACCTTATGTCGACAATGGCCGCGGCGCGCGGGCGGAAGGCCCCGTTCGCCGCCCCGGGGGCAGAGAGGGCGAGTCTTTGCCTGTGACCTGCCGGGAGGTGGAAGCAAGGAGGGAAGAGCCTCATCGAAGAGAGGAACGTGACATGACAGAGGCTTCCGGCCCCGGCGACCGGCGGGCGGTTCTGACGAACCGGCAGGGGCATCCGGTCCACGACAACCAGAACCAGCGCACCGTCGGCCCGCGCGGTCCCGCGACGCTGGAGAACTACCAGTTCCTGGAGAAGATCAGCCACTTCGACCGGGAGCGCATCCCCGAGCGGGTGGTGCACGCCCGTGGCGCGACCGCGTACGGCTACTTCGAGGCGTACGGCAAGATCGGCGACGAGCCGATCAGCAGGTACACCAGGGCGAAGCTGTTCCAGGAGGCCGGCCGGCGGACCGACGTGGCGCTGCGGTTCTCCACCGTCATCGGCGGCCGCGACTCGGCCGAGACGGCGAGGGACCCGCGCGGGTTCGCGATCAAGTTCTACACCGAGGACGGCAACTGGGACCTGGTCGGCAACAACCTGGCGGTGTTCTTCATCCGCGACGCGATCAAGTTCCCGGACGTGATCCACGCGCTCAAGCCGGACCCGGTGACCTTCCGCCAGGACCCCAACCGGATCTTCGACTTCATGTCGCAGACGCCTGAGTGCATGCACATGCTGGTCAACCTGTTCAGCCCGCGCGGCATCCCCGCCGACTACCGCCACATGCAAGGGTTCGGGGTCAATGCCTACAAATGGGTCAACGAGCAGGGCGAGACCGTCCTGGTCAAGTACCACTGGATGCCCAAGCAGGGCGTACGCAGCATGACCGAGGCGGACGCGGCCGTCGTCCAGGCCGGCGACCTCGGGCACGCCACCAGGGACCTGCGCGAGGCGATCGACCGCGGCGACCACCCCGAGTGGGAGCTGCTCGTACAGGTGATGAGCGACGACGAGCACCCCGAGCTGGAGTTCGACCCGCTGGACGACACCAAGGTGTGGCCGGAGAACGAGTTCCCGGCCCGGCCGGTGGGCAGGCTGGTGCTCAACGCCAACGTGGAGAACAACTTCGCGGAGAACGAGCAGATCTCCTTCGGCACCGGTGTCCTGGTGGACGGACTGGACTTCTCCGACGACAAGATGCTCGTCGGCCGGACGTTCTCCTACAGCGACACCCAGCGCTACCGGGTCGGCCCGAACTACCTGCAGCTCCCGGTCAACCAGGCGAAGAACGCCGACATCCGCACCAACCAGCGCGACGGGCAGATGACGTACTTCGTCGACACCGCCGGCGAGTCGCCGCACGTCAACTACGAGCCGTCGCTGCTCGACGGGCTGCGCGAGGCCGACGGCCCCGGCGTGGACGAGCAGGGCCCGGTCATCTCCGGGCGGCTCACCCGCGCGCGCCTGCCGAGGACCAACGACTACCTCCAGGCCGGGCAGCGCTACCTGCTCATGGACGAGTGGGAGAAGGACGACCTGGTGCACAACCTCGCCGCCAACCTCAAGCAGTGCGACCGGCGCGTCGCCGAGCGCATGGTGTGGCACTTCCTGCTGGTCGAGGACGACCTGGGCCTGCGCGTCGGCGGCGAGCTGGGCATCACTCCCGAGGACGTGGCGCACCTGGCGCCGCTCGACGGCCAGGAGCTGACCAAGGAGGACCGCGACCGCCTGACCAACCTCGGCGGCAACGGCTTCCGCGACGTCGGCGGGCTGCAGATGACCCACTGCGTGCCGGACGAGCGGGCCGCCCACGCCGAGCAGCCGCAGTCCTGACACCGGTCCGCCGCGGGCTGTTCCCGTCCGGCCCGCGGCGGGCCCCCTGAGGCCTTGACGCGGGTCGTGCGCGTTGTTAG
>NZ_JAHKRL010000230.1 GCF_019396405.1 Nonomuraea rhizosphaerae
GTCGGCGCCGACGATGTCGGCGCCCGCCTCGCGGGCTGCCTCGGCACGGTCACCGGTCGCGAAGACCAGGACCCGGGCGGTCTTGCCGGTGCCGTGCGGGAGGTTGACCGTGCCGCGCACGATCTGGTCGGCCTTGCGAGGGTCGACGCCCAGTCGCAGCGCCACCTCGACGGTCGAGTCGAACTTGGTGGTGGACGTCTGCTTGGCCAGCTTCGCGGCCTCGACGGGGGTGTAGAGCTTGTCGCGATCGACCTTGGCCGTCGCGTCCTTGTGCGCCTTGCTGCGCTGCATTGGTGTCTCCTTGTGGTGTGCGGGCCGGCTTCGCGGCCCTCCCACGGATCAGGGAAGGGTCAGTCGGCGACGGTGATGCCCATCGACCGGGCGGTGCCGGCGATGATCTTCTCGGCCGCCTCGATGTCGTTGGCGTTGAGGTCGGGCATCTTGGTCTCGGCGATGCTGCGAAGCTGCTCGCGGCTCAGCTTGCCGACCTTCTCCTTGTGCGGGACCGCGCTGCCCTTGTCGAGGCCCAGAGCCTTCTTGATCAGCTCGGGCGCCGGCGGCGTCTTCGTGATGAAGACGAAGCTGCGGTCCTCGAAGATGGTGATCTCGACGGGGATGATGTTGCCCCGCTGGGCCTCCGTCGCAGCGTTGTACTGCTTGACGAAGTCCATGATGTTGACGCCGTGGGGACCGAGGGCGGTACCCACCGGGGGAGCCGGGGTGGCCTGGCCAGCGGGAAGCTGGACCTTCACCAACGCGGCGATCTTCTTCTTCGGAGGCATGTGTCCTTCTCCGGGTCCTTTTTGTGATGCCGTCCGGTCCGCCGGTTGCGGCCCGGACATGTCGGAGGCCGCCCTTGCCAACGCGGCAGGCGGCCAGCCGAACGTCTAAGTGTATGTGATCGTCTCAGATCTTCGAGACCTGGTTGAACGACAGCTCGACCGGGGTCTCGCGGCCGAAGATCGAGACGAGCACCTTGAGCTTCTGCGACTCGGGGCTGATCTCGCTGACCGAGGCGGGAAGCGTGGCGAACGGGCCGTCCATGACCGTGACGGACTCGCCGATCTCGAACTCGACGGTCGGCCCGGTGCTGGTCTTGGCGGCGGCCTTCTTGCTCTCCTCGGTCGGCTCGGGCGCCAGCAGTTTGGCGACCTCGTCGAGGTTGAGCGGGCTCGGCTTGTTGGACAGGCCCACGAAGCCGGTCACGCCGGGCGTGTTACGGACGGCGGCCCAGGACTCGTCGGTCAGCTCCATGCGCACCAGCACGTAGCCGGGCAGCACGCGCTCCTTGACGGGCACCTTCTTGCCGCTCTTGAACTCCTGGACGGTGTGCGTGGGCACCTCGACCTGGAAGATGTAGTCCTCCATGTTGAGCGAGACGTTGCGGCTCTCGATGTTGGACTTCACCCGGTTCTCGTAACCGGCGTAGGAGTGGATCACGTACCACTCGCCGAGCTGGCCCCGGAGCGAGCGCTTGAACTCCTCGACGGGATCGACGTCAGGCTCAGGCTCGATGTCACCGTCTTCGACCGCGGCAGCCTCGTCGGCGACCTGCTCGTCGTCCTCGTCGCTGTCCGCCTGCTCGTCGTCGTCCTCGTCGCTGTCGGCGACGTCGGAGTCGAGCTCGTCGACGGTCTCCTCGGCGGCCTCAGCGGCCTCCTCCGACTCGTCGCCCCACTCGTCGCGGGGCTCGTCCGCCGGTACTGAAGACTCGGACACGGTGACTTTTCCTCTTTCGTCGATGGTTCCGTCGAATCGAATGGCCACTCCGTCAGGCGAGACCAGGACAGGACCGGCGGGCGTCCGGATCAGGATCCGCCGAAGACGCGCAGCACGGCCCAGCCGAGCGCGGCGTCGAGCCCGTACACGATCGCGACCATGATCAGAACGAATATCAGAACGACCGTGGTGTAGGTGATGAGGTCCTTGCGTGTCGGCCAGATGACCTTACGCAGCTCGGTGACGACCTGCCGGTAGAAAAGGGCCGGCGAGGTGCGTGTCTTCTTCTCGCCACTCGGCCTGTCTGCGGTCTCGCCGCGCGTGTCGATCGCCACAGTCCTCACCCGAATCTGTCGTATCCAACGCAGTTTGCGGCGCGCTTACACGCCAAGCTTGCGCGGACCGCACTCGCAGGGCACGAGGGACTCGAACCCCCAACCGCCGGTTTTGGAGACCGGTGCGCTACCAATTGCGCCAGTGCCCTATGTCGCCAACCACACTACCCTGATCGGCTCACTGCCTGGACCGAGCCGCACGTCGACATGCGGCGGCACGACCAGGCGAAAGTGTATCGGGGGAATGGCCTCCACGTCGAACCAGAACCCGATCGCCCAGGTCACGCCCGCATGGGAGCATGGGGCCATGTCCTCTCGACCTCGTATTTCCACCCGGATCGCCGCAATTTCCGAGTCCGCCACACTCGCCGTCGACTCCAAGGCGAAGGCGATGAAGGCGGCCGGCCGCCCCGTCATCGGCTTCGGAGCAGGCGAGCCCGACTTCCAGACGCCCGGCTACATCGTCGACGCGGCGGTCGAGGCGGCCCGCGAGCCCCGCTTCCACAAGTACACGCCCGCCGGCGGTCTGCCCGAGCTGAAGAAGGCGATCGCCGCCAAGACGGCGCGCGACTCCGGCTACCAGGTCGACGCCGCGCAGGTCCTGGTCACCAACGGCGGCAAGCAGGCCGTGTACGAGGCGTTCGCCACGCTGCTCGACCCGGGCGACGAGGTCCTGGTCGTGGCGCCCTACTGGACGACATACCCGGAGGCGATCAAGCTCGCCGGCGGCGTGCAGGTGGACGTCGTCACCGACGAGACGTCGGGTTACCTCGCGAGCGTCGAGCAGCTGGAGGCGGCGCGCACGGAGCGCACCAAGGTCCTGCTGTTCGTCTCGCCGTCGAACCCGACGGGCGCCGTCTACTCGCGCGAGCAGACCGAGGCGATCGGCCGCTGGGCCGCCGAGCACGGCCTGTGGGTGGTCACCGACGAGATCTACGAGCACCTCGTGTACGGGGGCGCGGAGTTCACCAGCATCGCCACGGCCGTCCCCGAGCTGGGCGACCGGGTCGTCGTCCTCAACGGCGTGGCCAAGACGTACGCGATGACCGGCTGGCGGGTGGGCTGGCTGATCGGCCCGTCCGACGTGGTCAAGGCCGCGACGAACCTGCAGTCGCACGCCACCTCCAACGTCTCGAACGTGGCCCAGGCGGCCGCCCTCGCGGCGGTCTCCGGCGACCTGTCGGCGGTGGCGGAGATGCGCACGGCGTTCGACCGGCGGCGACAGGCGATGGTGCGGCTGCTGAACGAGATCCCGGGCGTGTTCTGCCCCGAGCCGAAGGGGGCGTTCTACGCCTACCCGTCGGTCAAGGAGCTGCTCGGCAAGGAGCTGCGCGGCCGTCGCCCGCAGACGTCGGGTGAGCTGGCGGAGCTGATCCTGGAGGAGGCGGAGGTCGCGGTCGTGCCCGGCGAGGCGTTCGGGACGCCCGGATATTTCCGCCTTTCGTACGCGCTGGGGGACGACGATCTGGCGGAGGGCGTCAGCCGCCTGAACAAGCTCCTCTCGGAGGCGCGCTAGCCGCCGGCCGGGGAGGTCAGCGGATCTTCGCCGCGACCTTCTCGATCTGCTTGGCGAGCCCGGGCGTGGCGCCGATGTAGACAGCGGTGCCGGGCCGTTCCATCCACATGAAGTTGCTCAGCCCGCCCCGCGTACGCCAGCGCAGGGCGGGTTTGCCGTGGTAGGCGCGCAGGCTCGACCGGCTGACCAGGGTCGCGAACCGCTCGGCCGACCGCACCCCGCACACCACGCCGATCAGCAGCTCCTCGTCGTTGTGGCGCCAGCGCGCGCCGTGCACCTCAAGCTGCTCGCGCAGGGACTTCACGCGGCCGAACGTCCCCGCCCACTCCACCCCGGCGGGCAGGTGGCCGACGGAGACCGAATCGGAGCCGCAGGTCAGCGACATCTCCTCGGTCACGGCGGCCTGGGTGGGCCGTGGCTCGGGCGTCTTCTTCGCGGTGGGCCTCTCGGCGGCGCCGCAGGCGGCCACGGCGAACGTCAGCACGGACACGAGGAAGACCGCCGCCCGGCGTCGCATCCGTCCTCCCGTGACTTCGTGTGTAATACCGCAGAAAAGGCCCCTAGTCTCCTACAGGACCTTTCACCGAAGCGGCAACACGGAGCAGTTCTTCGCTCAAGTTTCCGCCGACCCGGATCCACACGCCGGTCCCCGGCCGCTCCAGCCAGGCGATCGCCAGGCCGCCCTGTGCCCTGCCGACCAGGGCGGGCCTGCCGCGCAGGATGATCCGCCTGGGGTCACGCGGCAGGGTGCGGGCGCCGCGCTCGACCCGCACCTCCACGAAGCGGTCCTCCGAGGCGAACCTGGCCCAGGCGCCCTGGCCGGGTTCGAGGGCGCCGCCGCGGACGCGCCGCAGCCCGTCGGGCAGGTACGTGAGCCACAGGTCGTACGAGACGACCGCGATCCTCCGGGCCGGCGGAGGGGGCGCGACCGCCGCCGCCTGCACCGGGACGGGCGCCTGCGCCGCGGGGGGGTGCGGGCGGCCGGACCCCCGGG
>NZ_JAHKRL010000231.1 GCF_019396405.1 Nonomuraea rhizosphaerae
GTGCGCCGCCCCGCCGGCCCCGGCGATGATCACCTTGACGCCGCGTGCGGCCGCCTGGCGGCCGTACTCGATCATCTCCGTCGGCATGCGGTGCGCCGAGACCACGTCGGCCTCGAACGGGACGCCGAACTCGGCCACCGCCTCCGCCGCGGCCCGCATCACCGGCCAGTCGGAGTCGCTGCCCATGACGATGCCGACGGTCACGCCGCCTCCTTCTCCGGAAAACCGACATTCGACGGGAAACCAACGCTCAGCGAGAAGCCGGCACCCGACAAGAAGCTGACGCTCGACAAGAAACGCACATCCAGCGAGCAATGCACGTTCAGCGAGCGATGCACGCTCAGCGAGGAACTCACGTGTACTCCCCGTTCATCAGGTAGACGGCCGCGTGCCGGGCGCGGGCGCGTACGCGCTCCAGGTCGTCGCCGACGGCCGTCACATGGCCGATCTTGCGGCCCGGCCGCACCTCCTTGCCGTAGAAGTGCAGCTTGATGCCCGGATCGTGGGCCATCACGTGTTCGTACCGTTTGAACAGGTCGGGGTCGTCGCCGCCGAGCAGGTTCGCCATGACGACCACCGGGGCGCTCATCGACGGCGAGCCGAGCGGCAGGTCGAGCACGGCCCGCAGGTGCTGCTCGAACTGCGACGTGCGCGAGCCGTCGATCGTCCAGTGGCCGCTGTTGTGGGGGCGCATGGCCAGCTCGTTGACCAGCAGGCCGTTCGAGGTCTGGAACATCTCCACGGCCAGCAGCCCGGTGACGCCGAGTTCGTGCGCTATGCGCAGGGCGACCCGCTGGGCCTCGGCGGCCTCCTCTGGGTCGAGGCCGGGGGCGGGGGCGAGCACCTCGACGCAGATCCCGTCCTGCTGGACGGTCTCCACGACCGGGTAGCTGACGCCCTGTCCGTGGGGTGAGCGGGCGACGAGCACCGCCAGCTCGCGGGAGAACGGCACGAACGCCTCGGCCATCAGCGGGACGCCGCCGGCCAGGGCCTCGGCGGCCTCCTCGGGAGTGTGGCAGACCCAGACGCCGCGGCCGTCGTACCCGCCTCTGATGGCCTTGAGGACGACCGGCCAGCCATGCGATGCCGCAAAAGCCGAAATATCCGAAAGGTCGCTGACCCGTGCCCATGCCGGGCACGGCGCCCCGAAAGCGGTCAACCGCTCCCGCATCACGGCCTTGTCCTGCGCGTGCACCAGCGCCTCGGCCCCCGGATGCACCGAGTACCCCTCGGCCTCCAGAGCCCTGATGTGCTCGGTCGGCACGTGTTCGTGGTCGAAGGTGATCGCGTGACATCCCTGGGCGAACGCCCGCAGGTCGTCCAGCGACCGGTAGTCGCCCAGCCGCGTGTCGACGATCACTCTGGCGGCGCTCTCGTCAGGCGTGTTGGCCAGCACCCGCAGCTCGATCCCGAGCGCGATGGCGGGCTGCTGGGTCATCCTGGCGAGCTGGCCCGCGCCGACCATGCCGACAACCGGCCCGATGGGGCTGAATGCACTCACGGCAGGTCAGCTTACCCAACGTGCTCAGGCGGGGCCGCGCCGCACACCCACAGTGGTGACGCCGTTCTCCGCGCTGACGACGCTGGCCAGGACGACGATCTCGGCATCTCGCCCGAGCGGGTGCGCCAGGGACGTACGCCCGGCTTTGGGACGCTGACGGTAGACCAGCCGCAAACCATCGAACACCAGCATGGAGTCGCTCGACAACGGCAGGGCCATCGTGGGCTGCTCCAGGCGTTCGACGTCCACGTCGAGCCGGTCCGGCCGCACCTTGGCCGGCAGGCCGTTGAGCTCGTCGCGCAGGCCGCGTACCGGATCGCCCGAGGCGAAGCGGACTCCCGCCACGCCCGCCGGGTCCGTGAGGTAGGTCAGGTGACTCTGCGCGACCACGCGCGCCTGGGCGGCCACGGCCGGGTCGGTGGTTGCCGTCGAGGGCTCCGGCACGCGCCCGCGCGCGGCGATCGGCCCGGCGGCGAGCCGCCAGCGGTCCCCTTCCTCCAGGAACAGGAAGTACGCGGGCGACGGCTTGCGCGCCAGCGCCGCGAACCAGCCGCCCTCGGGCGGCAGGAAGAAGACTGGGTCGCTGTAGAGGGCTGGGCGGTCGTTCCGGGTCGCCTCACAGGCACGACCGCCCAGCGTCTTCTCCGCCCACGTGGTCAGCTCCGCCACGGCGGCGCAGTCCCGCCGCTTCCAGGCCTGGTCCAGGTCACCGAGCAGCTGGAACGTCCCTCCCGCCGCGTTCGCGTCGACGGTGTGGGCGGACGCCGGCGTGGAGGCCGACTCCTCGGGCGGCAGCACCGTGGCGACGTTCGCCGTGCCGCATCCGGCCACCACGACCGAAAGGCCGGCTAAGAGCACGAGCAGGCGAAGCGGCACAGGTGAACCCCGGGAGGTCATGGCCGTCTACGACGGCTGTCCGTCTGAGCCCATCGCCGGCGAGGGCCCGCCGACGATTTGCCCCCGCAGCGTAACGCCCCCGATTCGCAAATGTCGGGTATAACGCGATATTTCTAGAGGCCGTTGGTAGAGGAACCCCCCTACCTGGATCACCGGTAGGCTGAATCATGCCTCTGATGAGCGTCAACGACCGGGAAAGGGCCGAGTAACAGACGTGGACTTCGCCAAACGGCTCTACCAGCGCTTCTCGGCCCTTGTGCATGAGCTGACCAAGTTCGGGACGATCGGTGCCATCGCGTTCGTGGTCGACACCGCGATGTACAACGTGTTCCTGCTGGCCGTGCACATGGGCCCGTTGACCTCCAAGGTGCTGGCCACGGTCATCTCGGCGACGGTCGCCTACCTGGGCAACCGCTTCTGGACCTTCCGCCACCGCGAGCAGAGCGGTCTCGGTCGCGAATACTTCCTGTTCTTCCTGCTCAACGGCATCGCGCTGCTGTTCGGCCTGCTGGTGATCGGCTTCACCAAGTACACGCTGCACCTGCACGACGGCCTCAGCCTCAACATCGCCAACATCGTGGGCGTCGGGCTGGGCACGCTGTTCCGCTACTGGTCGTACAAGAAGTGGGTGTTCCTGGAGGCCACCGAGCCGATCCCGGCCGAACTGCCGGAGTCCGGGATCAAGCAGGACCGCTGACCCTCAGGCAGGGCCGCTGCCCCTCAAGCCGACGCCTCAGGCGGGGCCGCTGACCACGCGGGTCCTGCCGTTGTCCTCGGCGGGGCGCAGGAAGATGGCGAACGTCGCGGGACGCCTGCGTACGAGCTCCAGCCGCCCCCCGTCAGCGGCGGCCAGCGCCCGGGCCAGGGTCAGCCCCAGGCCGGTGCCCCCGCCCCCGCTCACGTTGCGCTCGAACACCTTCGGCGCGATGTCGTCGGAGATCCCGGCCCCCTCGTCGGCCACCTCGGTCACCACGTAGTTGCCGCCAGTGGTCGTCGTCACCCTGACGGTGCCGTCGCCGTGGCGCAGGGAGTTCTCCAGCAGTGAGGCGACGACCTGGCCGAACCCGCCGGTCGTGGCCAGCGCCTTGAGCCCGCGCGAGCCTTCGAGCAGCAGCGTGCGGCCCACGCCGCGGAACACCGGCTCCCACTCCGTGACCTGCTGGACCAGCACCTCATCGATCGAGACCGGCTCCGCCTGCGCGTGCCGCTGGCGGCGGGCCGCGGCGAGCAGCTCGTCGATCACGGCGGTGAGCCGCTCGGCCTGCACGATGGCCGCCTCGCCCTCCTCGCGGACGACTGCCGGCTGGTCGGAGGCCGCGACGATCTCCTCCAGGCGCATGGTAAGGCCGGTCAGCGGCGTGCGCAGCTGGTGCGAGGCGTCGGTGGCGAACTCGCGTTCCCGGGTGAGCAGGTCGCTGATACGGGTGGCGCTGCGGTCGAGCACCTGGGCCACCCGGTCGAGCTCGGGAATGCCGTACCGGTGCTTGCTGGGCCGGGCGTCACCGGAGCCGAGCCGGTCGGCGATCTTCGCCAGGTCCTGCAGCGGCAGCGTCAGACGGCGCGACTGCACGATGGCGAGACCGACCGCCACCGCCAGAGCCGCGACGGCCAGGGCCACGATCAGCAGCAGGCGCGCTCGTACGTCCTGCTCGACCTGGTCCTTGTCCCGGCTCACCCGGACGTAGATCCCGTTCTCGGACTGGGCGTCCTCGGTCATCTGGTGACCGGACGGCGGGGGGTCGCCGACGATGGTCGCCTTGGGCTGGGTCGCGCGTTCGTAGATCTGGATGTAGCGGTCGGGATACTTCTGTTCCAACTGCTGGGGATCGAGCGGCGTGTCCTGGATGCGGGCGTATTCGACCTCTCCGACCAGGCGCGTCGCCTCCGCCCTGAGCTCTTGGGCCGCCTCGTCGACGATCAGGCGGCTGACCACGATGCCCAGCGGGACCCCCAGCAGCAGAACCGCGATGACCGCGACGACCAGGGTGGAGGAGAGCAGGCGACGACGCATTCGCCTACTCGCGCTCGAAGCGGAAGCCGACTCCCCGGACGGTGGTGATGTAGCGGGGCTTGGCCGCGTCGTCCCCGAGCTTGCGGCGCAGCCATGAGATGTGCATGTCGAGTGTCTTGGTCGAACCCCACCAGTTCGTGTCCCACACCTCGCGCATGATCTGCTCGCGGGTGACGACCTTTCCGGCGTCGCGGACCAGTACGCGCAGCAGGTCGAACTCCTTGGTCGTGAGGTGCAGCTCCTTCTCCCCCATCCAGGCGCGGCGCGAGTCGGCGTCGATGCGCACGCCCTGCACCACCGGGGTCTCCGAGGTGCCCCGCCGCAGCAGCGCGCGCACTCTGGCCAGCAGTTCGGCCAGCCGGAACGGCTTGGTCACGTAGTCGTCGGCGCCGGCGTCGAGGCCGACGACCGTGTCGACCTCGTCGACGCGGGCGGTGAGGATCAGCACCGGCGTGCCGTGCCCTTCGGCACGGATGCGGCGCGCGACCTCCAGCCCGTCCATTTCTGGCAGGCCGAGATCAAGAACGATGAGGTCGATGCCACCCGACAGGGCCCTTTCGAGGGCCTGCGGGCCGTCGGGGCTCACCTCAACCTGATAGCCCTCGCGGCGTAGCGCACGCGCGAGCGGCTCGGAAATCGAGGTGTCATCCTCGGCGAGAAGTACGCAGGTCATGAAGCGATCGTAGGACCTTAGGCGATCGTTTCCCGGGCACAGCGCGCGGTTTGACTCGTCGTTGACCTATCCATTGACCTGGGCAAACTCGGATAAATATCGGTGTGTCCCACTTAATTGCCCGCGCTTACGGGGGACAAAAGCGGTTCGTGATCTTGCTGGATCGCAAAACATTCCGGCCGCTCCGGCGTGTCGCGAATCCCGGCGGCCCCTCCAGGAGTACGACACCCCCTCGCATCGGGCCCGCCGAGGCGTCTCGGGGCGGCTCACGAACCCACGCCCCCGGCGTGTCGCGGCACGCCCCCCCTTGCGCGCCGACCACCGGAAAACACACGCGCCCGCCGGAACCCCCAGCAGGGCTCCAACGGGCGCGTAACGGCGTGCCCAGGCGGATTCACCCCACCTGACCAGCCACTGACTGTCGGCCTGCCTTCGGCCGTCAGCCGTCGGCCGACGGCGGCTCGGCATAGCGGGCGAGGTACAGCTGCTCCCCCAGTGCCTGGATCAGGTCCAGCTCCGTCTCCAGGTAGTCGATGTGGCGCTCCTCGTCGTCGAGGATCTCCTCGAAGATGCGGGCGGAGGTGACGTCGCCCTTCTCCCGCATGAGCTTGATGCCGGGCCGCAGCCGCTCCACCACCGACATCTCGACCTCAAGGTCGGCGCGTAGCTGCTCCTCGACCGTCTGCCCGATGTGCAGCGTGCCTAGTCGCTGGTAGTTGGGCAGCCCCTCCAGGAAGAGGATGCGGTCGGTGAGACGCTCGGCGTGGCGCATCTCGTCGATCGACTCGGCGCGCGTGTGGTCCGCGAGCTTGGTGTAACCCCAGTTCTGCTGCATCTTGGCGTGCAGGAAGTACTGGTTGATCGCGGTGAGTTCCGCGGTGAGCTGCTCGTTCAGCAATTCGATGATCTGGATGTCGCCCTGCATGGAAACGGGCTCCTCGTGCTATGCGGTCGTCAGTTCCTCAGACCGCTTCAGCATCGCACAGATCTTTCGGACACATGTCGCACAGTCACTCCCGGCGCCCGTGGTGTCGCGAATCTGTTTCGCACTCCTCGCACCCGCAGCGATGCAGTCGTGGACCTCGTTCTCGGTCACAGCACGACAAACACATACGTACATACGGGGTGGGCCTCTCGCCAAGAGCATTAGGTAAGGCACACCTAAGATACCCCACTGCGGTTAGGCTCGCCTATGTTAGGTGGGCCACAGTGCTGTATCGCGGAACGTGATGGACCGTCACCTCACGCAACTCCTATGTGGTGATCCGTTCCTGGCCCGCGTAGATGTTGCAGCGCTCCCCCCGCAAGAACCCGATCAGCGTCATCCCGAAGTCCCGCGCCAGGTCCACCGCCAGCGAAGACGGCGCCGACACCGCGCACACCACCGCCAGCCCCGCCGTCAGCGCCTTCTGCATGATCTCGTAGCTGGCCCGGCCGCTGACCATCAGCACGTGGTCGGTCAGCGGCAGGCGTTCGGACAGCGAGGCCCAGCCGACCAGCTTGTCCACCGCGTTGTGCCTGCCCACGTCCTCCCGGAGCGCCACCAGCGTCCCGTCCGGCCGGAACAGCCCGGCCGCGTGCAGCCCGCCGGTCTTGCCGAAGACGCCCTGCCGCTTGCGCAGCGCGTCCGGCAGCCCGTACAGGACCTCGGGGGTGAGGGACAGCGAGCCGGCGGGCAGCGGGGTGCAGCGGGCGTGCAGGTCGTCGAGGCTGGCCGAGCCGCAGACGCCGCAGGCGCTGGAGGTCAGGAAGTGCCGGTCGAGGGCGGGCAGGTCGGGGATGGGGCCGTGCAGGTGCACGGTGACCGTGTTGTAGCGGGCCTCGGGCGGGAGGTCCTCGTCGGTGCAGTACGCGATGGCGGCGATGCCGCCCCGGCCGACCAGGCCCTCGCCGTGCAGGAACCCGGCGGCCAGCTCGAAGTCGTGGCCGGGGGTGCGCATGGTGATGGCGACGGTGCGGCGCGCGCCGTCCGGCGAGGTGAGGCGGATCTCCAGCGGCTCCTCGGTGGCGAGGTCGTCGCGGCGGTCGCGGGACGTGGAGCCGGACAGCTCGCGTACGCGGATGCGGGTGGTGGGCCCGACACGGGTCATCTCGGTCATCGCAGCCGCCGTACGGTGACGAGAGCGTTGTAGTCGGGGATGCGGGCCTGGGGCGAGCGTCTGGTCTCGTCGAGCAGGACGTTCCCCTCCGGCCAGTGGATCTGCAGGTTGCCCGGCATCAGCGGGGCACGCAGGACTTTGCCCTGGTACGTGCGTTCGCCGGCGCGCAGCTCGACGGGGGTGCCGTCGGGCAGGTCGAGGCGGTCGGCGTCGTACGCGCTCATCAGCACGGCCTCGCGCATGGCGCCGTTGAAGCCGTCGCGGCGCTCGTGGACCATGCTGTTGAACTGCTTGCCGCGCCGCGTGGCCACCATGAACGCGCCGTCGGGCCGCTCCAGCAGGGGCCGGGAGACGACCGAGAAGCGTCCGCGGCCGTCGGGGGTGTTGAAGCGGCCGTCGCCGAACAGGTGCCGCCCGCCGTACTGCACGTTGTCCCCGAAAGCCTTCAGGTCGGAGATTCCCGCGTAGAACGGAACGGCCCGCTCGATCTCCTCACGGATTCGCGGAGTACCAGAGAAGCGGATTTTTCCGGAAATCTCGGGGCGGACGGCCGAGGCCAGCTCGCCGAAGATCTTCCACTCCGGCCACGCCTCGCCGATCCGCGGCCCCTCGACCTCCGGCGAGAAGATGATCCGCCGCTCGGTGGAGGTCTCGGTCACGCCGCCCGTCATCTCGTACCGGGTTTGAGCGGGCAGCAGCAGCACGTCCCCCTCGCACGGCACCAGCATCTGCGAGGACAGCACGATGTCGATGTGCACCCGCAGCTTGAGCCGCGACAGCGCCTCCCTGCAGTACGCCGGGTCGGGCAGCACCTCCAGGAAGTTGCCGCCCGAGGAGATCAGCGCGTCCAGTTCGCCGGCGTGGGCCGCGTCCATCATGTCGGTCGCGGTCAGCCCCGGCGTGGTGGGCACCTCGAATCCCCACATGTCCGTAAATTTCGCGGCGTTCTCGGGGGTGATGGGCAGGCCGCCGGGCAGGCCGGTCGCGTACGCGCCCATCTCCGCCCCGCCCTGCACCCCGCTGTGCCCGCGGATCGGCATCAGCCCGCACTTGTCGCGTCCCAGGAACCCGCGCGCCAGGGCCAGGTTCACGATCGAGCGCACGTTGTCCTCGCCGAACGTGTGCTGGGTGATCCCCATCGACCAGACCAGCACCCCGGACTTCGCCTCGCCCAGCAGCTTGGCCAGCCGGAACATGTCGTCGCGCGAGGCCCCCGACACGGCCTCCAGCTCCTCCCACGACTGCTCGGCCAGCGCCTGCCGCACCTCCTCCAGGCCGGTCGTCCGCTCGTCCACGAACGTCTTGTCCACCCAGTCGTTCTCGATCAGGTGCTTGAGCACGCCGTTGAGGAAGCCGATGTCGCCGCCCACGTTCACGCCGAAGAAGTCGTCGGTGATCTTCGTGCCGAACACGGCGGACTCGGCGTTCGACGGCACCCAGTACTTGTCCATGCCGGGCTCGCGATAGGCGTTCACCATGGCGACGCGGGTCCCGGCCTTCTTGGCGTGGTAGAGGTACTTCATCGCCACCGGCTGGTTGTTCGACGGGTTCGAGCCGATGAAGACGATCAGGTCCGAGCCGATCCAGTCGGTGTAGGAGCAGGTGGTGGCCGCCGCGCCGATCGTCTGCTTGAGCGCGACCGTGGAGGGCGAGTGGCAGATGCGCGCCGCGTTGTCCACGCTGTTGGAGCCGAGCGCCCGCACGGCCTTCTGCGCCGCGTAGTAGTTCTCGTTCGGCACGCCCCGGCTGGTCAGGTACGCGCCGAAGCGCGCCTCGCGCAGGCCGCCGGCGGCCACGCGCAGCGCCTCGTCCCAGGAGAGGCGGGTGAAGCCGGGCTCGCCGGCGCGCCGCAGCATAGGGTACGGCAGCCGCCCGAGCTCCCGAAGCTCCGCACTCTTCTTACCGACAAGCCCCGAAATATCATGCAAAAGGGTGGCGTTCAGGGCGGGCATCGTGTTGAGCGGCAGCAGCCGCAACCGGATGTTGCACAGGTGGATCTCGTCCATGGTCCAGTCGCGCATGCCCTGCGTGCCGAGCGCGCAGCCGTCACAGGTGCCCTGGTTGAGGATGCGCCAGGCGTACCGCCTGTTGCCCTTGACCGATCGGAACGCCTTCCACAGCTCCAGGTAGTTGTTCGGCTTGCGCAGGCCGAAGCCGAACGGCCGCCACGAAGCCCAGTTGCGCGGATTCAGACGTATGCCCATTTGTCTATCTTCCCCGCGTGTGGCGTCAGACAACAGTCGCACTTCGGCGAAGATAGGGGAATGCCCAGCTCGCGCTACTCCGATCTCGACCGTCCGCCGCTCAACGAGGCGGCCCTGAACCGTGCTCTGGTACGTCCCGGCAGCCTGTGGACCGGCGTCACCGTCGTCGAGAGCACCGGCTCGACCAACGCCGACCTCGCCAAGGAGGCGGGCCAGGGCGCCGAGGAGGGCCGGGTGCTGGTGGCGGAGTCGCAGGTCCAGGGCAGGGGGCGGCTGGGGCGCACCTGGACGGCGCCGCCGCGCTCGGGCCTGACCGTCTCAGTCCTGCTCCGGCCGCGGCCGCCGGTCGCCAGGCAGGGGTGGCTGGCGCTGCTGTTCGGGGTGGCGGCGGCCTCGGCCGTGCGGCGGCTGGGCGAGGTGGACGTACGCCTCAAATGGCCCAACGACCTGCTGATCGGCGAGCGCAAGCTGGCCGGGATCCTGGCCGAGCGCACGGACGACGCGGTGGTCATCGGGATGGGCCTGAACGTCTCCCTCAAGCCGGAGGAGCTGCCCGTCGGGACGGCGACCTCGCTGGCCATCGAGGAGGCCGAGTGCACCGACCGCGACCCGCTGCTGCGGGCGGTGCTGCGGGAGGTCGAGACGCACTACCGCGAGTGGGTGGCGACCGGCGGCGACGCCGACGCGTGCGGCCTGCGCGCCGCCTACCAGGCCTCGAACGCCACCGTCGGCCGGGACGTACGTGTGGAGCTGCCCGGCGGCCAGGCGGTGACCGGCCGGGCGACCGGTGTCGACCAGGCAGGACACCTCCAGATCAGCTCGGGCGGCGAGACCCTGACGCTGAGCGCCGGGGACGTGGTGCACGTACGCCCGGCCTCGTGAGCCGGGTTCGTGCGTCCGCGTAGCCGCGAGGGCGCGGAGGTGGCACGATTTGCGCATGACCCTCCCCGATCACCACTTGACGCAGGGTGAACGCCGCATCCGGTCGTTCCACCCGCACTGGAAGCGGCTCGTGGTGCCCTTCATCGCGCTGTTGCTCATCGTCGCGGCCTCCGGCGCGGCGATCTACTTCGTTCCGGCGGACTGGGAGTACACCAACTACGCCAGGATCGCCGTCGCCGTGGTGGCGGTGCTGCTGCTGACCATCTGGTCGTTCGTGCCCTACCTGCGGTGGAAGAACACCGGTTACGTGCTGACCACCCACCGGTTCACGATCAGCACGGGCGTGCTCAACAAGTCGACCGACGAGATCCCGATGGCCAAGGTCAACACCGTCAGCTCCGACCAGACGTTCTTCGAGCGCCTCCTGGGCTGCGGCACGCTGTCGGTCGAGTCGGCGGGTGACCGGGGGCAGATCGTGCTGCGCGACATCCCCCACATCCAGGACGTGCGGACCGACCTGTTCCGTCTGCTGGAGGACGCCGCCGACGGAGAGATAGACGGACATTGAACGAAATAGACGGACATTGAACAGGGAAACAGACCGACCTTGAACAGGCCGACCGCCGAGGAGATCGACCGCCTGCTGGTGGGCCGGCCCGCGCGCCACACCCGTTCCGAGGTGGCGGCGCTGTCGGACATCCCCACGGAGCTGGCCGAGCGCATCTGGCGGGCGCTCGGCTTCGCCACTCTCGCCGACGACGCGGTGGCCTTCTCCGACGGCGACGTCGAGGCGTTGCGGCGGGTGCGCAGCATGCTCGACGGCGGCCTGCTGGACGAGCAGACCGTCATCCGGATGGCTCGCGCGCTCGGCCAGACCACGGCCAAGCTGGCGCAGTGGCAGGCCGAGATCATGATCGGCGCGATGCTGCCGGCCGACGGTCAGGCCACCGACGACGACCTCGGCCGGGTCCTGGACACGGCCGGGCGGCTGCTGCCCGACTTCGAGCAGGTGCTGGTGCACGTCTGGCGGGCCCAGCTCGCCGCCGCGGGCGCCCGGCTGCTGGCCGTCGCCGACCTCGACGAGGAGCACATCCCCGCCCGCGTGTCCATGGCCGTGGGCTTCGCCGACCTGGTCTCGTTCACCCGCAAGGCCAGTGAGCTGGGGGAACGCGAGCTGGCCGCGCTGGTGGAGGGCTTCGAGGCGCGGGCCTCCGACGTGGTGGCGGCGCACGGCGCGCGGCTGGTCAAGACGCTGGGCGACGAGGTGCTGTTCACCGCCGCCGACCCGTCCGCCGCGGCGGCGATCGCCTGCGATCTGGTGGCGGCCGACGACCTGCGCATCGGCCTGGCGTACGGACCGGTGCTGCCGATGCTGGGCGACGTCTACGGCACCACCGTCAACCTGGCCGCCAGGCTCACCGCCATCGCCAGACCTGCGACGATCGTCGTGGACTCCGCGCTGGCCGAGGGTCTGGACGGCGACCCGGAGTTCGAGCTGCGCAGGATTCGCCGCCGTCCCGCGCGCGGCCTTGGAATGGTCCAGCCTTTCGTCTTGCGGAGATCATCCCCTTGACACAAGATGGCTGCCATGCCGTACGAAGTGCAGGGCGTCATCGCCCGAGGTAAGGGTCAGGAAGTATCGGTCGAGACGGTGATCGTGCCCGACCCCGGCCCGGGCGAGGCGGTGGTGACCGTCAAGGCCTGCGGGGTCTGCCATACGGACCTGCACTACCGCGAGGGCGGTATCAACGACGACTTCCCGTTCCTGCTGGGCCATGAGGCCGCGGGCGTCGTCGAGGCGGTCGGCGAGGGCGTGACCGGGGTCGAGCCCGGCGACATCGTGATCCTCAACTGGCGGGCCGTGTGCGGCCAGTGCCGGGCCTGCCTGCGCGGACGTCCCTGGTACTGCTTCGCCACCCACAACGCCACCCAGAAGATGACGCTGGCCGACGGCACCGAGCTGTCGCCGGCGCTGGGCATCGGCGCGTTCCTCGGCAAGACGCTGGTGGCCGCCGGGCAGTGCACCAAGGTCTCCGCCGACGCGCCCGCCGAGGTGGCGGGGCTGCTCGGCTGCGGGGTCATGGCCGGGCTCGGCGCCGCGCTCAACACGGGCAACGTGACCAGGGGCGACACGGTCGCGGTCATCGGCTGCGGCGGGGTCGGCGACGCCGCGATCCTCGGCGCCTCGCTGGCCGGCGCGGCGAAGATCATCGCCGTCGACGTGGACGACCGCAAGCTCGAATGGGCGCGCGGCTTCGGCGCCACCGACACCGTCAACTCCCGCTCCGGTGACCCCGTTGAGGCCATCCGCGACCTCACCGGCGGGTTCGGCGCGGACGTGGTCATCGAGGCCGTCGGCCGGCCGGAGACGTACAAGCAGGCCTTCTACGCCCGTGACCTGGCCGGCACCGTGGTGCTCGTCGGCGTGCCGACGCCCGAGATGCAGCTGGAGCTGCCGCTGCTGGACGTGTTCGGCCGTGGCGGCTCGCTCAAGTCGTCCTGGTATGGCGACTGCCTGCCCTCCCGCGACTTCCCGATGCTCATCGACCTGTTCCTGCAGGGGCGGCTGCCGCTGGACAAGTTCGTGTCCGAGACGATCGGGCTCGGCGACGTCGAGGAGGCGTTCGCCAAGATGCACCGCGGCGAGGTGCTGCGCTCGGTGGTGGTCCTCTAGATGCTCGACAGGGTCATCACCTCGGGGACGTTCTCTCTCGACGGCGGCACCTGGGAGGTGGACAACAACGTCTGGCTGCTCGGCGACGCCCGTGAGGTGGTCGTCGTCGACGCCGCCCACGACGCCCGCGCCATCGCCGACCGGGTCGGCGAACGCACCGTCAAGGCGATCGTGTGCACGCACGCGCACAACGACCACATCAACGCGGCCCGCGAACTCGCCGACCTGACCGGCGCGCCGATCCGCCTGCACCCCGCCGACCAGGTCCTGTGGGACCAGGTGTACGGGGCGGAGGTCGCCTACCGGCCACTGGCCGACGGCGAGGAGATCAAGGTCGGCGACGTCACCCTGGAGGTCCTGCACACCCCTGGGCACGCGCCCGGGGCGGTCTGCCTGCACTGCCCTGACCTGGGCGTCCTGTTCAGCGGCGACACCCTGTTCAAGGGCGGCCCGGGGGCGACGGGGCGGTCGCACTCGTCGTTCGACACGATCATCGCCTCGATCCGCGAGCGCCTGCTGACCCTGCCCGGCGAGACCGTCGTCCACACCGGGCACGGCGACTCGACGTCGATCGGCGCCGAGTCACCGCACCTGGAGGAGTGGATCACCCGCGGCCACTGATCAGCCGGTGTTCTGCAGGCCGGCGGCCACCCCGTTCACCGAGAGCAGGAGGAGGGTGGACAGGCGTTCGCGTTCGTGGTCCGACGGGTTGCCGGTGCGCATGACCCTCAGCGCGCGCAACTGCAGGTGGGACAGCGCGTCCACGTACGGGTCGCGGAGCTGGACGGCGCGTGACAGCACCTTGCGGTTCTCCAGGAGCCGGGTGTGGCCCGTCACCTGGAGGACCAGGGTGCGGGTCCGGTCGTACTCCTCCATGACCTGCCGGGCGAAGTCGTCGCGGCCGCCGAGGGCCAGGTAGCGTTCGGCGATCGAGCGGTCGGTCTTGGCCAGGGACATCTCGGCGTTGTCGAGCATGGCGTTGAACAGCGGCCATTCGGCGTACGCGGCGCGCAGCGAGTCGAGGGAGGCGCCCGAGGCGAGGCCGGTGCCCAGGCCGTACCAGCCGGGGAGGTTGACGCGGGTCTGGGCCCAGGCGAAGACCCAGGGGATGGCGCGCAGGTCGTCGAGGGAGCGGGGGGCGCCGAGGCCGCGCCGGGCGGGGCGGGAGCCGAGGCGCAGGGAGCCGATCTCCTCCAGAGGGCTGACCAGGGCGAACCATTCGGGGAAGCCGGGGGCCTCGGTCAGCGACCGGTAGGCCTGTTCGGAGGCGGTGGCGACCTGTTCGGCCAGGCCGCGGAAGCGGTCGGCGGCGGCGGCCGTGCGGGAGCCGACCGTGGGTGAGGAGGCCAGCAGGACGGCGTTGGTGACCTGTTCGAGGTGGCGGCGGGCGATGGCGATGTGGCCGTAGCGGGCGAAGATGACCTCGCCCTGCTCGGTGACCTTGAAGCGGCCGGCGACGGAGCCGGGCGCCTGGGCGAGCACCGCGCGGTTGGCCGGGCCGCCGCCGCGGCCGAGGGCGCCGCCGCGGCCGTGGAACATGCGCAGCCGTACGTCGTGCTCGGCGGCCCAGGCGGTCAGCCGTTCCTGCGCCTCGTACAGGCGCAGGGTGGCGGCGGCGGGGCCGAGCTCCTTGGCCGAGTCGGAGTAGCCGAGCATGACCTCCATGCGCCTGCCGGAGGCGTCGAGGCGGTCGCGTACCTGCTCGATCTCCAGCATGCCCGACAGGACCTCGGCGGAGTTGGCCAGGTCCTGGCCGGACTCGAAGAGGGGCACCACGTCGAGGACCGGCGCGCGGGAGCCGAGCGCGTGCGCGGCCAGCTCGTGGACGGCGGCGATGTCGGCGGCCGAGCGGGTGAAGGAGACGACGTAGCGGGAGCAGGCCCTGACGCCGAACCGCTCCTGGATCCAGGCGATCACCCGGATGGTGGCCAGCACCTCCTCGGTGCGCTCCGACAGCTCGCCGCCCGCCTTGATCTCCTCCAGGGCGGCGGCGTGCACCTGGGAGTGCTGGCGCACCTCCAGCTCGGCGAGGTGGAAGCCGAACGTCTCGACCTGCCAGACGAGGTGCTGCAGCTCCCCGTACGCCTGGCGGGCGGCGTGCGCCGCCAGCGACCGCTGGGCCAGGCGCAGGTCGGCGAGCAGTTCGTCCGGTGAGCGGTAGGCGAGGTCGAGGTCGCGGCGGCGGGTGGCGGCGATGCGCGCGGCCACGAACAGCAGCCACTGCCGGTGCGGCTCACGCGGCGAGCGGGTGGCCAGCTCCGAGACCAGCTCGGGGTGCCCGTCCACGGCGGCGGCCAGGGCCGACCTGAGCTCCTGGGACGGCCGGGCGAACGCCTCGGCGGCCGTCAGGGTGCGGGCGATGCGCGCGCAGGCCGTCTCCAGGGCGGTCAGCACGTGCTCGGACTGGATCTGGATGGTCTCGCGGGTGACCTTGGAGGTGACGTTCGGGTTGCCGTCGCGGTCGCCGCCGATCCAGCTCCCGTAGCGGATGAACGGCTTGGCGAGGGGCTCGCGGGTGCCCGTGCCCTCGCCGAGCGCGGCGTCGAGCGAGCGGTAGACCTGCGGGACCATGCGGAACAGCGTCTCGTCGAAGGCGGCCATGGCCGTGCGCACCTCGTCGAGCGGGTCCAGTTTGGTCGAGCGGAGCTGGGCGGTGCGCCACAGCAGGTCGATCTCCTCCAGCAGGCGCCGGTGGCTCTCGTCGCGCTCGGTGGCGCCGCGTCCTGTGGCGTTGTACTCGCTGAGCTGGCCGCTGATGCGCTGGATGGCGGTGACGACCGCGCGCCTGCGCGCCTCCGTCGGGTGCGCGGTCAGGACCGGGTGCAGCTCCAGGTCCTCGACCAGCTCGGCGACGCGCTCGTTCCCCAGCTCCTGTACGGCCTGCGCCAGCGACTCCCGCTCGACCCGGCCGCCGGCGTCACGCTCGCGGAGGGTGCGGATGCGGTAGTGCTCCTCGGCCAGGTTCGCCAGGTGGAAGTAGCAGGTGAACGCGCGGGCGATCTGCACGGCCCGGTCGATCTCCCACTCGGCGACCATGGCGGTGATCTCGTCGCCGGACACCTCGCCCCTGCGGGCGGCGATGACGGCTTTGCGCAGGTGTTCGACGTCGGCCAGCAGATCGTCGCCGCCCTGCTCGGCGATCACCTGCCCGAGGAGTTTGCCCAAGAGCCGCACGTCATTGCGCAGCTCGTCGGGCATCTCGGTCACCGCTTCACTGCGACGCTCAAGCCCCTGGTCAATCATGCACCCAAGGTATACACACCCCCAGAGCCGCCGTAGACCGGTCTCACGTATTGGACTAGACCATTGCGGGTGGGTGCGGCCATGGGGTCACGTGGGCTTGGAGATCGCCGCCAGCAGGTCGGGGAGCCGGTTGAAGCCGATCTTCGCGCCGAGCTTCCGTCCCAGGATCTCGGCCAGCAGGCCGTAGAAGGGCGCGAGGATCGACACCCACAGCAGCCCGAACAGCAGCGGGATCACGAACGGCAGCGCCAGCGCGGTGATGCCCAGCATCGCGCCCATCGCGGACGCGAACGCCTGCCCGCCCTGCCCCGGCGCGGCTCCGCTGAAGGCGTTCATCCGCTCGGGCATCGTGTACGGGATGACCACGCTGGTCACGGAGCCGACGCCGTACCCGATGCCGAGCGCGCCGAGGCCGGCGAGCACGGCGGGCGCGATCCCCTCGGGGTGACCGGCGAAGAGCCCGGCGGAGACGGAGATGACGATCAGCAGCGGCGTGGCGACCAGCGCGCTGGCCAGGTGGCGCCCGGCCAGGTCGACGGCGAGGCCGCGCTCGGAGTCGATGACCACGGCGTTCATCCAGAGCGAGCGGCCGTCGATGCCGAAGGCGTTGGCCGCCTGGAGGGAGATCATCAGCCCGGCGGCGGCGCTGAGCAGGATGGGCAGCCACACCCCCGCCCCGCCCGAGCGGGTGGCCGTGAAGCCCAGGACGACGGCAACGAGCAGGGAGGAGAACCAGCCCACCCGCAGACGGGGCTCGCGCCGGATGTACTTGAGCTCCTTGACCACCACGGCGGCCAGCGGCCCGTCGGGCAGGAACCGGTCGACCAGGCCGCTCTCCTTGCGCACGGAGGCGGCCTGGGTGGAGAAGTCGGGCGTGACGAGCGCCCTGTTCAGGGCCTTGATCCACAGCCAGGCGGCGAGGACCACGGCCAGCGCCACGACGACCAGCTCGCCCAGGCCGATCAGCCCGCCGTCGGCGATCGCGTGCGCGGCCATGCCCGAGGGGGTCCATCTCAGCAGGTCCGCGGCCTGGTGCAGCATCGCGCCGGGCTCGCCGAAGGAGCTGTTGAGCAGCAGGTTCGGCAGCTGCGCGAGCAGGACGACGAAGATCGCGGCCACGGCCAGCACGTCCCGGCCGCGCCGGGTGCGCAGCGCGCCGGACAGGGCCGTGGTGATCAGCCTGGAGAGGGTCAGGCAGAGCGCGAACTGCAGGAACACGGCCACGATCCCGAGCACCACGCCACCGGCGCTGGAAGCCAGGCCCGCCAGCGCGCCGGCCGCGACGACCAGGGTGACCAGGGGCCAGATGCCGGTGGCCGAGGCGGTGAACATGCCGATCGCCATCGTGCGCGTGGTCAGCGGGAACAGCGACAGCCGCGCCGGGTCGAGCGTGTCGTCCAGCCCGAACGCCATCAGCGGCACGATCATCCAGCCGATCAGCATGAACGTGTACACCAGGATGACGACGGCCGCCGCGGTGTCGGGCGGGGCCAGCCGCAGCAGGCCCATCAGCAGGAAGCCGACCACGGCGATGATCACGCCCATGACCAGCGTGAAGGCGAAGCCCAGCTTGCGCTGGAGGTCGCCGCGCAGGTTCCCGGCCATCAGCCGGAGCTTGAGCTGCGCGAACAGCGTGACGGTCGTCATTGCCGCTCCCTGCCCAGCCAGCTCAGCCCGGAGTCGCCGCCGCCCTCGCGCGGGCCGCCGACCAGCTCCAGGAACGCCTGGTTGAGGCTGCGTCCCTCGCGTACGTTCTCCAGCGGGCCCTGGGCCACGATGTGGCCGGCGTTCATCACCGAGACCCAGTCGCACAGCCGCTCGACCAGGTCCATGACGTGGCTGGAGAAGATGACGGTGGAGCCCGACTCGGTGAAGCGGCGCAGCACCTCGGTGAGGGTGTTGGCGCTGACCGGGTCGACGCCCTCGAACGGCTCGTCGAGGAAGAGCACCGACGGGTTGTGCAGCAGCGCCGCCGCGAGGGCGATCTTCTTGCGCATGCCGGTGGAGTAGTCGACGACCAGCTTGTCGGCGGCGTCGGTCAGGTCCATGACGCGCAGCAGCTCGCCGGCGCGCTGCTCCACCTCGGCCTTGGGGATGTTGCGCAGCCGCCCGTTGTAGACGAGCAGCTCCCGGCCGGACAGCCGCTCGAACAGCCGCAGCCCCTCGGGCAGCACCCCGATGCGGGCCTTGACCTGGACGGGGTCACGCCACACGTTGAAGCCGTCGATCTCGGCGTGCCCCCCGTCGGGACGGAGCAGGCCGGTGATCATGCTCAGCGAGGTCGTCTTGCCCGCCCCGTTGGGGCCGACCAGGCCGGCGAAACTGCCCGCCGGCACCATGAGGTCGATGCCCGCCACCGCTACCTGGGGGCCGTACCTCTTGAAAAGTCCGTGCGTGTGAACCGCCGCCGCCTGTGACCCATCCGTCATGGATCCCATGCTAGGAGGGGGGTTAACCTTGCGCGCATGAGTGCTGCCGAGCCCGTGCCAGATGCCCCTGACATCCATACGACCGCGGGCAAGATCGCTGACCTGGAACGCCGGCTCGACGAGGCCATGCACGCCGGATCGGCGGCGGCCGTCGAGAAACAGCACGCCAGAGGCAAGATGACCGCGCGTGAGCGGGTGCTGACGCTGCTCGACGAGGGCTCGTTCGTGGAGTTCGACGCGTTCGCCAGGCACCGGTCCACGATGTTCGGGCTGGAGAGCCGGCGGCCGTACGGGGACGGCGTGATCACCGGGCACGGCACGGTCGACGGCCGGCAGGTGTGCGTGTTCTCGCAGGACGTGACCGTGTTCGGCGGCTCGCTCGGCGAGGTGTACGGCGAGAAGATCGTCAAGGTGCTCGACCTGGCGATCAGGACGGGCTGCCCGATCATCGGCATCAACGAGGGCGGCGGCGCGCGCATCCAGGAGGGTGTCGTCGCGCTCGGCCTGTACGCGGAGATCTTCAAGCGGAACGTGCACGCCTCCGGGGTCATCCCGCAGATCTCGCTGATCATGGGCGCGGCGGCGGGCGGGCATGTCTACTCCCCCGCGCTGACCGACTTCGTGGTGATGGTGGACCAGACGTCGCACATGTTCATCACCGGGCCTGACGTGATCAAGACGGTGACGGGCGAGGAGGTCACGTTCGAGGAGCTGGGCGGGGCCCACGCGCACAACACCAAGTCGGGGGTGGCCCACTACCAGGCCACCGACGAGGGCGACGCGCTCGACTACGTCAAGGCGCTGCTGTCCTACCTGCCCTCCAACAACCTGGACGAGCCGCCCGCTTACGAGGCGGCCACCGACCTGGAGCCCGACCCCGACCTCGACGCGATCATCCCGGACTCGTCGAACCAGCCGTACGACATGCACCGGGTGATCGAGCGGGTGCTCGACGACGGCGAGTTCCTGGAGGTCCACGAGCTGTTCGCGCCGAACATCGTGGTGGGGTACGGCCGGGTGGACGGGCATCCGGTGGGCGTGGTGGCCAACCAGCCGATGCATTTCGCGGGGTGCCTGGATATCAACGCCTCGGAGAAGGCAGCACGCTTTATCCGAACATGTGATGCATTCAATATTCCGATCCTGACTTTTGTTGATGTGCCGGGATTCCTGCCGGGAACCGATCAGGAATGGAACGGAATCATCCGGCGCGGGGCGAAGCTGCTCTACGCCTACGCCGAGGCGACCGTCCCGCTCGTCACGGTCATCACGCGCAAGGCGTACGGGGGCGCGTACGACGTCATGGGCTCCAAGCACCTGGGCGCGGACGTCAACCTGGCCTGGCCGTCGGCGCAGATCGCGGTCATGGGCGCCCAGGGCGCGGTCAACATCCTCTACCGGCGCGAGCTGGCGGCGGCGGGCGAGGACGCCGACGCCGAGCGGGCGCGGCTGGTCACCGAGTACGAGGACACGCTGGCCAATCCGTACATCGCCGCCGAGCGCGGCTACGTCGACGCGGTGATCCAGCCGGCCGAGACGCGCGCCCAGGTCGTCAGGGCGCTGCGCGCGCTGCGGAACAAGCGAGCCTCGCTCCCGCCGAAAAAGCATGGGAACATCCCGCTATGAGCGCCCATCTGCGGATAGTCCGGGGGGACGCCACCCCGGAAGAGCTTGCCGCCCTCGTCGCGGTCCTGGCCACGCGGCGGGCCGCGCCGGAGCCCCCGGCCCGCCGGCCGCAAACGTGGCGGAACCCCGCGAGAACGATGCGTAAGCCCCTCGCGCCGGGGAAGTCGGCTTGGCGGATGAGCGCGCTGCCCTAGATAGATCCGGGGAATCGGGTGTCAACTTCCCGAGGAGTTGGGACTATCTAGAGAAAGTAGGCGTATATAGTCAGCCGATCAACTAACCGCGGCCTGGAGGACGACATGGCCATCCCAGACCTCATGCCGCATCCTGTGGCAGCGAAGTACGCCGTCCTGGTGGACGTCGGATATCTCTATGCTGCCGCAGGAGAAGTCCTGCTGGGCGCGAAGGAGCGCAAGGAATATCGGGTTGCCGCAGACGCGCTGATCGAGAGTCTACAGAAACATGCGCTGGAACGTATATCTGGCGAGTTGCTGCGGATCTATTGGTATGACGCCGCCCGTGACCGAGTGCCCACCGTCGACCAGCGGGTCATCGCCCAGCTCCCCTGGGTCAAGGTACGACTTGGCAACCTGAACGCCCGCGGCCAGCAGAAAGGCGTGGACGCGCAGATCAGGAGCGACCTGGAGGCCCTTGCCAGACACCACGCGGTAACTGACACGATCTTGCTCGCCGGGGACGAGGACATGGTGCCCGCCGTGGAGGCGGCGCAGGCGTACGGGGTGCGCATCCACCTGTGGGGGGTCGAGCCGCCGTACGGTACCAACCAGGCCGAACGCCTGGTCTGGGAGTCCGACACCGTAGAAGTGATCACTGCTGATTTCCTGAGGCCCTTTTTCAGTCGTGCTCCGCAGCCCGTCGCGGTCGTCGCCCCGCCCGTGGCGGCCCCGTCGCCCGCGCAGGTGTTCGCCGGGCGCGCGCCCGTCAAACCGCACGTCAAGCCCGGCCAGGTGGCCAAGCTCGGCCCCAGCCGCCCGCGCGTGGAGGACGTGGGCGAGCACGTGGCGCAGAAGTGGATACTGACCCGCGGCCGCGACAACATCCGCGACCTGCTGCCCGGCCCGATCCTGCCGACGGTCATCGACACCGAGTTGCTCATCGAGGCGGAGAAGGAGCTGGGGCACTCGCTGCGGCCGTTCCCGGAGGCGCGGGTGTGGCTGCGCGACGGCTTCTGGGCGCGGGTCTACCGCGAGTTCGACCTCGGCGTGGGCGTGTCGTCGAAGTGATTCCGGCGGGGGTCGGACGCCAGGTCCGATTCCCGCCAGTCACCTCCTTTGACCTGCTGACCTGCGATTTCACGATCAGGTCTGATTTCCGCCAGTCATAGCGGGTGGCAAGCACATACGCTTCGTGTCATGTCACCACTAGAGCTCGACTTCGACTCCTGCTACCGGGCGGTCAGCGCCCGGGACGCCCGGTTCGACGGACGTTTCTACACCGCGGTGACGACAACGCGGATCTACTGCCGCCCGATCTGCCCGGCCCGCACCCCGGCCTCACGCAACGTCCGGTTCTACCGGCACGCGGCGTCCGCCGAGGCGGCGGGGTTCCGCCCGTGCAAGCGCTGCCGCCCCGAGCTGTCCCCCGGCGACCCCGGCTGGGACATGCGCGGCGACCTCATCGGGCGGGCGCTGCGGCTGATCGACGACGGGGCCGCGGACGAGCAGGGCGTGGCGGGGCTGGCCAGGCGGCTGCACATCACCGAACGCCACCTGCACCGGCTGTTCGTGGCCGAGCTGGGCGTGGGGCCGCTGGCGGTGGCCAGGACGAAGCGGCTGCTGCTGGCCAAGCAGCTGCTGACCGAGACCGGGCTGCCGGTGACGGAGGTGGCGTTCGCGGCGGGATTCGGGAGCGTGCGCCAGTTCAACGCCACGATGCGCGAGACGTACGGGTTCACGCCCAGCGAGCTGCGCGCGACGGCGGGCGGTCCCGTCCCCTCCGAGGCCACTCGCACGGGGCCGGCCACGCTGCGGCTGCGGCTGCACCGGCGCGAGCCGTACGACTGCGACGCCGTCCTCTCCTTCCTCACCTCGCGGGCGATCCCCGGCCTGGAGGTGGCCGACCGCGCGTCGTACCGGCGCGCGGTCCCCGGCGGGGCGATCACGCTCACCCCCGAGCACTGCCACGTCGCGCT
>NZ_JAHKRL010000232.1 GCF_019396405.1 Nonomuraea rhizosphaerae
GGCCGCGGCATCCTGCCGGTCGTCGGCGCCGAGCCCAACGGCGCCGCCGACGAGTTGGTGATCGCGATCGAGTCCGACGACGGCGACGTGCGCGTCGACGGGCCGCTCGGCGCGCAGTTCCTGCTCTGGGAGTACGCCACGGCCGTGGCCGGGCTGCTGCTGGAGGTCAACCCCTTCGACCAGCCGGACGTGGCCGAGGCCAAGGCGAACACGGCTGCCCTGCTGGACATGCCCGCCCTGCCGCTGGGCGAGCCCGCGCTGGTCGACGGCCCCGTCGAGGTGTACGGGGTCACCAAGGCGCGCGACCTGCCCGGCGTGCTGGCCGAGCTGCTCGGCGCGGTGCCCGGCGACGGCTACCTGGCCGTCATGGCCTACCTGGACCGGCTGGCCGCCTTCGACGCGCCGGTGCCGGACGGGGCCGACTTCGAGCAGATGACCGACGCCTGGATGGCCGCCGACGCGGCCACCCTGCGGGCCCTGCTGGCGCTGCGGACCGACCGGCCGGTGACGTTCGGGTGGGGGCCGCGGTTCCTGCACTCCACCGGCCAGTACCACAAGGGCGGGCCGCAGAACGGGGTGTTCCTGCAGATCACCGGGAACGTGCCCGGCGACGTCGAGGTGCCCGGCAGGCCGTACACGCTGGGGACGCTCCAGCTTGCCCAGGCGCTCGGCGACCTCGGGGCGCTGCTGAAGCGGGGACGGCCCGCCGTACGCCTGCATTTGACCGATCGCGCGGCTGGAGTCGCGCACCTGCTCGCAGCCGCACAGGAGGCTTGAGATGACAGACGAGCCGGCCGACGACCCGGCCGTTGACACGGCGACGGAGCCGACGGCGGACCCGGCAACGGTGGACCCGGCAGTGGAGCCGACGGTGCCCGTGGAGGAGGTGGCAACGGTGGCCGCCGCCGTCGCCGGCACCGCCACCACGCTGGAGGTGGTGCACTCCAACCCGTTGCGCGACCCGCGTGACAAGCGGCTGCCGCGGGTGGCGGGGCCTTGTGTGATGGTGTTGTTCGGCGTGACGGGAGACCTGGCCAAGCGCAAGCTGCTGCCGGCGATCTACGACCTGGGCAACCGGGGGCTGCTGCCGCCCGGCTTCTCACTGGTCGGCTTCGCCAGGCGGGACTGGAAGGACCAGGACTTCGCCGCGTTGACGCACGACGCCGTCAAGGCGCACGCCCGTACGCCGTTCCGTGAGGAGGTCTGGAAGCAGCTGCGCGAGGGCATCCACTTCGTGCCCGGCGAGTTCTCCGACGACGGGGCGTTCGACGCGCTGGCGATGGCCTTGAAGGAGATCGACGAGACCCGCGGCACCGGCGGCAACTACGCGTTCTACCTGTCCGTGCCGCCCAAGTTCTTCCCCGTCGTGGTGGAGCAGCTCAAGCGGACCGGCCTGGCCGACGCGCCCGACGGCTCGTGGCGGCGGGTGGTGATCGAGAAGCCGTTCGGCCACGACCTGAAGTCGGCGCACGAGCTGAACGAGATCACCACCTCGGCCTTCCCGGAGAGCTCGATCTTCAGGATCGACCACTACCTGGGCAAGGAGACCGTCCAGAACATCCTGGCGCTGCGCTTCGCCAACAACCTCTACGAGCCGATCTGGAACCGCAGCTTCGTCGACCACGTCCAGATCACGATGGCCGAGGACATCGGCATCGGCGGCCGGGCCGGCTACTACGACGGCATCGGCGCGGCCCGCGACGTGATCCAGAACCACCTGCTCCAGCTCCTCGCGCTGGTCGCGATGGAGGACCCGACCTCCTTCGACGCCTCCGCGCTGCGGCGGGAGAAGGAGAAGGTGCTCAAGGCCGTCCAGATCCCGTCCGACATGGCCGCCAACACCGCGCGAGGCGCCTATCTGGCCGGCTGGCAGGGCGGCGAGAAGGTCGTCGGATACCTGGAGGAGGAGGGCATCTCCAGCGACTCCAAGACCGAGACGTACGCGGCCGTCAAGCTGGAGATCGCCAACCGGCGCTGGGCGGGCGTGCCGTTCTACCTGCGCACCGGCAAGCGGCTGGGCCGGCGGGTGACCGAGGTGGCCGTGGTGTTCCAGCGGGCGCCGCACCTGCCGTTCAGCAAGGACGACACCGAGATCCTCGGCCAGAACGCGCTGGTGGTCAGGGTGCAGCCGGACGAGGGCATCACGGTCAGGTTCGGCTCCAAGGTGCCGGGCACGGCCATGGAGGTGCGCGACGTGTCCATGGACTTCGCCTACGGCGAGTCGTTCCTGGAGTCGTCGCCCGAGGCGTACGAGCGGCTGCTGCTGGACGTCATGATCGGCGATCCGCCGCTCTTCCCGCACCAGCGCGAGGTCGAGCTGTCGTGGAAGATCCTCGACCCGGTCGAGGAGTTCTGGGCCACGCAGGGCCAGCCGGAGGGCTACCCGTCCGGCTCGTGGGGTCCCCCCTCCGCCGACGAGATGATGGCCCGCGACGGCCGCGTGTGGAGGAGGCTCTGAGATGACGACGTTCATGCTGACCGACACGACGGCCGGGAAGATCGCCGCGCAGCTCACCCACCTGCGCCACCAGATGGGCGCGCCCGCCATCGGGATGGTGCTGACGCTGGTGGTGGTCTGCGAGGAGCGCGACCAGTACGACTCGCTGCGCGCCGCCACCGACGCCGCCCGCGAGCACCCCTCCCGCATCCTGGTGGTGATCAACCGCGAGTCCGACGAGGGCAACCGGCTCGACGCCGAGCTGCGCATCGGCGAGTCCACGCCGGGCGAGGTGGTGGTGCTGCGCCTGTACGGCGAGCTGACCGAGCACGCCGACTCCGTCGTCAGCCCCCTGCTGCTGCCCGACACGCCGGTCGTGGCCTGGTGGCCGGGCCTGGCGCCCGAGGTGATGTCCCAGGACCCGATCGGGATGCTCGCCCAGCGGCGCATCTCCGACGCCAAGGGCTTCCACGACGGCGGCGTCCAGTCGCTGGTGACCAGGGCCAAGGGGTACGCGCCCGGCGACACCGACCTCGCCTGGTCCCGGCTCACGCCGTGGCGCAGCCTGCTGGCGGCGGCCTTCGACCAGCCGGTGGGCAAGGTGGAGGGCGGGTCGGTGGAGGCGTCGGCGGGCAACCCCAGCGCGCCGCTGCTGGCCGCCTGGCTGTCCGAACGGCTCGACGCGCCGATCAGGGTGACCGACTCCAGCGGCCCCGGCCTGACCTCGGTACGGCTGGAGGCGTCCGACGGGGAGCTGGCGGTGTCCCGGGGCGACGCCAGGCTGGCGACGCTGTCGCGGCCCGGCCAGCCGGACCGGAACGTGGCGCTGGCCCGCCGCCACACGGCCGAACTGCTGGCCGAGGAGCTGCGGCGGCTGGACTCCGACGAGGTGTACGAGTCGGCGGTCAAGCGCCTGGCCAGGTCGTACAAGTCCTGACGACTCCGGCACGGTGCCGCCCCACGACCGGCGGGCTTGTCGGTCGTGGAGCGCCGCTC
>NZ_JAHKRL010000233.1 GCF_019396405.1 Nonomuraea rhizosphaerae
GCGCATGTGGATGGGTTGGCGGCAGCCGCCGGTGCGGCGGATCTGGGAGGCCCAGCGGTCGAAGTCGGGGCGGTGGAGTCGGGTGATCAGTTGCTTGATGGTGTGCGCGTTGGGTGTGGTTGGGGGCAAGATGGGGGTCTCCTTTCACTCGTTGGGTGGAGGGATGGCCCCCGACCTGGCGGGCGACTTGGCGGTTGTACGGCCAGGCCGGGGGCGCCGGGGCTAGGCCCCGTGAATGTCGAGTCCGATGCCGTCGCAGTCGGCGCAGGTACTGCCGTCGCTGACGACTCCGGTTCCGTTGCAGGTGCAGCACAGCCAACTGCTGATCGGCTCGTCGGTGTTAGGCGGCATCGGCGGAGTCCGGTTCGACGCATCCGGTGTAGGTGCTGAGGGCGTTGTGCCGGGCTCGTGCGTCGGTGCTGATGGCGATGGCCTTGTAGGTGACGGGACCGAAGCTGATGCGGGTCTGGTAGTGGTCGGGCAGGTCGGTGGGGTCGATCTCGGAGCCGAGATAAGCGGCGATCTTGTCGATCTGGTCGCGCCTGTCCTGGTCGGTGGCGCCGTCCGGGAAGTGGTAGAGGGCGACCCAGGGGTGACGGACGGGGATGTCAGGGTTGGTCTCCAGGAAGTCGGCGAGGTCGCGGAGTCCGGTGATCAGGGCGGGGCGGTGGTTGCTGGTCATGGATGGTCTCCTTTCGTCAGGCGGGTTCTGGGGTGGTGGTGCGGAGGTGGTGGAGGAGGTCGGAGGCGAGTTGGTTGGATACGCCGAGCCGGGCGCGGAGGGTGTCGCGGGTGATCGGTTTGCCGTGTCGGGTGAGGTGTTCGTCGGCGATGCGGCGGGCGTAGTCGAGCAGGGCCGGGGACGGTCCTGGGGTCTCGTCCTGGCCGTCCTGGTCGTCCTGGTTTATGGGGACGAGGACGGGAGTTGAGGACGGCTCGGGGACGGGGCGGGGATCGGATGCGCGGCGTTCGAGCATGGAGACGGCGACGAGGAAGGCCGCTGCTGGGGTTGCTGCGGTGAGCCAGCCCCAGGGGGTTGGTTCGGCTTGGTTGAGGTTGGCGGCCAGGCTGAGGGCGATTCCGCCGGTCAGGACGAGGGTGGGCCAGGAGACGGGGCCGCGGCGTTGGCGTCCGGTCTTCTTGTCGCGTTGGCGTTCGCGGGCGGCCATGACACAGGTCAGGTCGACGCAGACGGCGACGGCCCAGGCCATCCAGCCGGTTTGCCCATGTTGGGTGGCGGTGTCGTGGATGTGGGTGAACGATCCGGCTCCGGCTATCAGGGCCAGGACGATCATGGGGCCGGAGTCGATGAGCCAGCGGGTGAGACGGCGCATGCGGGGTCTCCGTGCGGGTCATAGAGGGGCTCGTTCGCCGGTTCGGGCGTCGGCGATGAGTTCGGCCCAGTCGGGGGTGAGGTGGGCGTGGTCGTTGGCGGCTTGTTCGGCTGTCTGCTCGCTGACGTAGAACGAGCGGGCGCGGTACCACTGGCCGTCTTGGGAGGCGACGATGGCGACGCCGGGCGCTTCGGCGGGGATGGCGCGGGCGGATACCAGCGCGGCGGGGTCGAGGTCGCCTAGGGTCATGGTGGCTGTTTCGGGGTCGTTGACGCGGTGGCAGATGCGGCCTGAGCACTGGGCGCGTAGTGCGGTGACGCCGGGGCCGAGGTCGGAGCCGATTCGTTGGCCGGAGCAGAACAGGTAGATGCCGAAGGCGCGGCCGAGCTGGGCGACGCGCAGCAGGGCTGTTGCGGTCTTGGCGATCTCGTCTTTCTCGGACTTGTCGGCCATCAGGTACAGCTCGGCCAGTTCGTCGACCAGGACGACGATCGGGACGGGGCGCAGGGCTGCGGGAAGCTGCCAGATGTTGCGTGCTCCGGCGCTTCGGCACAGGTCCATCCGGTCGATCATCAGTGTGATCAGGTCTTCCAGCAGGGTCACGCATTCGGCGCGGGTGGTGGCCAGGGCGGAGAGGCGACGTTCGTACGGCGTGAACTCGACGCCGCCCTTGAGGTCAAAGCCGACCAGGGCGACCGGTTGGGGAGCCAGGCCGACGATCAGGGCGTTGGCGAGGTTGGACTTGCCCGATTGGGTGGCTCCGGCGTTGAGGTGGTGGGGGACGGTCTTGAGATCGATCACCCACGGTCCGCCGGTCTCCAGTCGGCCCACGGTGACCTTGAGTAGTTCGGACGAGGGTGGGAGGTGGTCGACGCGGGCGAGGGGATCACGGATGGTCGCGGCGAGGGTGACCCGTCCGGGCTTGGCCGAGGAGACGCGTACGGCGTGTACGCCCCAGGAGTGGGCGAGGCGTTCGGCGGCGTCGGTGTAGTCGGCGGGGATCTGGCCTTCCAGGAGCCAGAGCGTGACGCGCCAGCCGTACCGGGTGGGCCGGGGAAGCCACATGAACGGTTTGGTGTCGACCGCGACCCGTTGGAAGCGGCGCTTGACCTTGACGAGTCCGGTGGAGGCGACCGCGCCGGGGACGAGGGTGAACCACCAGCGCTGCCGCTTCTTGGTCAGACCGCAGCCGAGGGCGACCTTGCGCCAGGTGGCGCGGATGGTGATCGCGGCGAGGGGGAAGCCGATCAGCAGCCAGAAGGAGCGGTGATGGTAGCGGCGCCAGGCCCAGAGCCCGACCGCCGTAGCGGCCAGGCATCCGAGCATCGGCCAGGGGAAGTCCGTCACGGCGTGCCTCACAGGCCCGCCATGGCCGGGACGATGGAGGCGGCCCGGTAGCTGATGCCCCAGCGGGTTGAGCCGCCCTGGGAGATCTCCCAGACGTAGCCGACCAGGTCGACCGGGGTGACCTCCTGGCCGGCGACGATCGCCGGTTCACCGGAGGTGGCGATCTTCACCAGTTCGATCCGGCCGGACTCGTCCTCGACGGTCATCGTGATCTCGTACACGGTCTGGCCGTTCTTGTCCGTCTTGATCTCTCCGGTGTCTTTGTTGACCAGCCGGGGGCGGGCGGCCTTGACGCAGGTGAACTGGAGCTTGGCGGTGTCGACGGGGATGGGGATGTTGCGCATGTGGCGTACCTCCTCGGTATCATTGCCAACATAGTTAACCTAGTTGGCTAGGATGTCAATGTGCTCGTGGTTGGCTTGGTTGCCCGTCTGTGCTGAACTAGGGCGAGACAGGCGATGGAAGAGAGCTGATGGTCAAGAAGACGGGGCAGCCGGGGTACTTGCAGATCGCGGACGATCTGCGGGAGCAGATCCGCGGGGGTGCTCTGGCGCCTGGTGATCCGTTGCCGTCGACCGCCCGATTGGCCGAGCAGTACGTCGCCTCGTTGAGCGTGGTGAAGATGGCCGTGGGGATCTTGCGGAACGAGGGGCTGTTGATCGGCCAGCAGGGCAAGGGTGTGTTCGTCCGCGAGGCCGGCGAGGGCGATCCCGTTCCGGGTGGGGATGTGGGTGAGCAGCTCACCGAGATCCGGGCAACGTTGCGCGACCTGTCGGAACGCTTGGCTCAGGTCGAGGCGGAGTTGTCCAAGCGTCGTTCGTAGCCTGGTGGTACACGCGGCAGCCGAGCACGCGCCGGGCGAAGGCTGCGATCAGGCTGGGAGGGGTCGGGGGCAGGTGGAGGTTGCGTTCCTCCTGGCGTACGCCGAGCAGAACGAGCGTGTAGCCGATCAGCAGAACCGCGCCGAGGGCGGCGGCGATGATCAGGGGGATCATGCCCAGCTCACCCCCGCCTCTGCGGTGTGGTTCGGGCGGTTGGCGGGGCGCCGGTTCTGGCCGCGCCGCTTGTTGGCCCGCCGACGCAGAGCCTGACGCCGAAGCCAGCGCCGCCAGGCGTGGCACTTGCGGCAGAGCTTCTGTCCTTCGCTGAGCCGTGCGCCGCACTCGCACGACGGGCTCTCGTCCAGCGGGGGAATCTCGTTGGTCATGTCGCTCTCCTCTCGTCGGGACCGGGCTTTTGGTGGCGCGATACCGAGAATGCGCCGGAGAGGTAGGACGAGATCACTACATGACTGGACCTGTTCAAGACGTCCCGGCTAGGGTTTTCGCGTCCCCGGACGTCCTGATGGGCAGGTGAGATGGCCAACGAGCGACTTCGCGCCGCGATGCTGGAGCGTGGCGCCAGCCTCGCCGACGTGGCCGCCGCCGTGGAGGTCGACCCCAAGACGGTGGAACGGTGGGTCACTCAGGGACGTGTCCCGTATCGCCGGCACCGGTTCATCGTGGCCGGCTTCCTGGGGATGGAAGAGGCGTACCTGTGGCCTGAAGTGCGGGATCAGGTGGCCGCAGTCTCCGAAAGCGAGCTGGTCACCCTCTACCCTCACCGCTGGGCCGTGCCGAGGGACGCATGGGGACATCTGTTCTCGTCAGCCAACCAGGAAATCGGCGTGCTGGTGTACAGCGGGCTGTTCCTGGCCGAGGACACCGGCATCGTGCGGACGTTCGCCAGCAAGGCGAAGGCGGGTGTGCGGGTCCGCATCCTGTTCGGTGACCCGAAGTCGGCAGAGGTGGCGCAGCGGGGAGCCGATGAGGGGATTGGCGACGGCATGGGCGCCCGGATCATGAACTCGCTGGTTCTGTTCCGGCCGCTGATGAAGCTGGAGAATGTCGAGATTCGCCTTCATGGCACGGTGCTGTACAACTCGATCTACCGTGGTGACGATCAGCTTTTGATCAACACGCACGTGTACGGCCAGCCCGCCAGCAACGCCCCTGTGTTGCATCTTCGCCAGGTGCCCGGCGGTGACATGGTGGCGACCTACCTGGAGAGTTTCGAGAGCGTTTGGGAATCTGCGGCGCCGGTAGAGTCCTGATCATGGCCCGCAGGATCGACTACTACGACTCCCCCGACGCGCCGGCGCCCAACAGCCTGGTTCCGTCCGTGAATGTCGTGGTGACCAACGAGGCGGGCGAGATTCTCATGATCCGTCGTACTGATAACGACAACTGGGCCGTTCCGGGCGGTGCGATCGACCTGGGCGAGTCGCTGCCGCAGGCCGCGGTACGGGAGACGCTCGAAGAGACTGGGATCGTTTGTGAGATCACCGGCCTGGTGGGGACCTACACCGATCCGCGGCACGTGATTCTTTATACGAGCGACGGCGAGGCCCGCCAGGAGTTCTCCATCGTGCTCACCGGGCGGGCGGTCAGTGGCGAGCCGACGCCGTCCGATGAGTCCCGAGAGGTTCGTTGGGTGCCGCGCGATCAGGTCGAGCAGTACGCGATGGACCGGTCAATGAGACTGCGAATCGGCCACTACCTTGCCGGGCCGGCCAAGCCGTACATCGGCTGAGGCTAGTTTGCCCTCCACCGTCTCAACAGCCGCGATGATGGAAGGGGTGGCGTTGGCGATGGATCGGCTGACCAGGTGTTCGGGACTGTAGCGGGTGGGGATCTCCTCCAGACGGGCGCTCACGGTCAGCGGGTTGCCGTCCGGGCTGGTGGTCATGTCGGCGTAGGTCAGCGCTTGCAGCAGTTCGGGCCGCTCCCTGGGGAACTCGGCCTCAAGTACGTCCAGGAGTCCGCGTTGCTCGGCCTCGAAGACCGCGTACGAGTGGTGCGCCACCAGTCGGCACAACCGCTCATCGGCGCCGTGGACGTCACGGAGGTATCGTGCGCCGTCGAGGGGATGGAACCCGGTGTCGACCAGCTCCGGCGAATAGCCGATATCGTGCAGCCACGCGGCAGCCGCCAGAAGATCAGCATCACGGCCGAGAATGGGAGCGAGCGACTCGCCTCGTACGCCCACACCGCACGAGTGCGCCCAGCGCCGGGGCAGCGGCCGTTCCAGGAGCTTTTTGGCCAGGTCCCGCGCCCATCCCACTTGTTCCATGCTGTTCACGATATGCGGGAGCCATGGCGCTGCCTCTATCCGGAGTCCAGACGTCCCCCTTCGTCCTGGCTCACGTGTGTCCGTACGAACCAACCCTTGCCGTGTCTGGCGACGATGAGCCCTTCGGCCTCCAGTTCCGTCAATGCCTGTCGGACGGTGTTGCGCGAGGTCGCGTACTGCTGGGTGAGGGTGCTCTCGCTGGGCACCTTGCCCGCCGGCAGGTTCCCGAGCGCTATGCGCTCGCGCAGCTCGGCCGCAATGGACTGGTACAGGTGCTCTTGATCCAAGGCTTTACGGTGATCGCCGAGGACAATCCGGCCCTTGGCCGGGACAGCGGCGATCAACTTCTCCTGCTCCAAGATCTCCAGCGCGCGACGCAGGGTGTTGCGCGCAACGTGGAACTCCTCGCACAGCGCCGACTCAGACGGCAGGTACGTCCCTGCCGGATAGACGCCGTTCTGGATGCTGTCACGGAGTCGTTCGGCGATCTGTGGATAGATCCGCCACCCCGTCAACCACTTGCTCACAGCCCTCTTGCCCACCTGTGATTGCCAACGGCCTGGAGACGCGGCAGCGCGAGGACTGTTCGCCGTGTGGTCAGGGGGCCGACCTGAGGCGCTCGCGCTGCCGCGCCGTCCGTGAGATATGGGGTACGGCGCAGGTGCGCCACCAGCACCGGCACCAGGCGAGGTGACGTGCCGTCGCCATGCCGCCCGAGGGGTAATCGCGCACACGGGTGGTTGTGCTCGCCTTCCATGTGCTCAGCGACCAGGGCGCACCACACCGGAAAAGCTTTCACATGGCGTCCTCTACCGGTCTCCTCGTACTCGCCGTCCTCGTTGTGGCGCACGACGAGGAACTCTCCGCCCTGGCAAACGAACTCGTACGCGCCACAGCAGGAGGTTTCCGACACGCGGACTTGGCCTCTGGACTCGTCGAGTGGCTCCCACATGGTCATCTCGTCCCTCCACGGCGCGGCGGCCGAGTGCTGCCCGCGCCGCCGCGCCGCCCCTGGCCGGTCACCATGGGCCAGGAGATCAGCCGGGACTCACGTGTTGGGTTGGTGAGTCCCGGCGTGCGGTCCATCCCCGCGCGGGTGGACCGCGCCCGGCATGCATCAAGGGGTGGGCTGCCGGGAGCCTGAAATCGTTCGCAGGAGCCCGTACCGACCGACGAGGAGCCGAAGCCGGTACGGACCCCTGCACCCGAACCCCGCGCCCGAAGCATGGGGTGGCGCAGTACGGAGTTCGGGCAGTCCATCACTGCTGGCCACCGCAGACGACATCGCGGCCCGGTGTGCCCAGCATGGTGCGCAGTTCCTCGTAGCGCGCCAGGATCCGACGCAGCGCCGTGTCATGAGCCAGGCAGGAGCACATCGCGAACTCCCAGTACCCCGCCGCCGTGACCCGCCCTGTCGCCCAGCGGTAGTACCAGCCATAGGGCTCACCCCACTGGCACCAGACGTTCAGCCCGACATCCCGGATCAACGTCAGCGCAATCCCGTTGCAGCTCGTGACAGTCGCCGAGATGCCTACGCGTTCGAGATCACGGCACAACTCGTAAGCCGTCTCGGCCGCCGGATCCGCCACCCTTGTCGATGTGATCATGACTTCCTCGCCACCCCAGCGACGAACGCCATGTCACGCGGATGCACTTCGTCCCAGATATCCATCTCGGGATCAGGGCGCCACGACGGCACCGGCACAAGCCCCGGTTCCACCAGCGACAGTCCGTTGATGGAGAAGAAGCTCCGAACGGTGCGCTTGTGCCGCAACACCACCGGCTCCGAAGCCGCGACGTACGGCGCAGCCCCCGCCACCGTCACCGGCGCTCGCACCACATGCGTCAACACCAGGAACGAGCCGCTGGCCATCGGACTCATCAGCGTCCGGACGATCTCCCAGGGCCGGAACCGCGGCTTGACGAAATGCATCACTGCGACCAGGAGCACCGCCGTTGGCTGAGAGAAGTCCAGCCACTTGGCCGCCCCGTGCAGAATTATCCCCGGCTCGCGAAGATCTCCGTCCAGCATCTTCGTACACTCGTCGGTGGCCAGCAGTGCCCGACCGTGCTGCGCCACCACGGGGTCATTGTCGACGTACACAACCCGCGCCTCCGACTGGTAGCGCTGGGCCACTTCGTGCACGTTGCCGAGGTTGGGATAACCCGTCCCGATGTCCAGGAACTGACGTACCCCCTGTTCAACGGCCAGATAGCGCACCATACGCCCAACGAACGTCCGATTGGCCCGCGCATAGATCCCCGCCTGCGGATTGGCCGCAAGAACCTGCTCGACCACCAACCGATCAGCCTCGAAGGTGTCCTTCAAGCCCTCACCACCGAGGAGGCCGTTGTATATCCGCCCCACGTTGGCCGTCTTCGTGTCAATCGACGGGAAGCCGGGATCCACGGCGACAACGGCGTTCATCGGCTGCACCTCCATCTGAGCCTCTGACTGACCGGCTCAGCGACTTCCTCATGTCGCGGCAGGTCGTGTGTCACCAGGCTCCAGCCGCGACCAGGAACGTCTCTACCTCAGCAAGGGACGTCTAGGGACGTCTTATGCTAGCGTCGCGTCACGGCAGGAACCCCCTGGAGGCCCATGCCATGAACGACAACCTCCGCCATGCCATCGCCCACGTCGGCCTCACCGCCGTCGACATTGCAGCCCGGCTCGACGTCGACCCCAAGACCGTGGATCGCTGGCTCCGAGGCCGCACGCCCTACCCTCGCCACCGCTGGGCACTGGCCGATCTACTGGACGTCGACGAAGCCGACCTCTGGCCGGACGCCGCGACTCGTCCCCACAGGACAGCCTCCACGGAACTCAAGGCTCTCTATCCGCACCGTTGGGCGGTCCCTCGTACGGCGTGGCAACGCCTCTTCGGCTCCGCCGCTCATGAGATCGGCATCCTGGTCTACAGCGGGTTGTTCCTCGCCGAGGACACCGGGGTTCTCCGTATCCTCCGCGCCAAGGCTCGGGCCGGCCTTCAGGTTCGTATCCTGCTCGGCGATCCTGACAGTCCGCACGTAGCCACCCGCGGTGCCGACGAGGCCATTGGCGAAGACATCATGACCGCTCGCACCCGCAATGCCCTGGCGCTGTTCCGCCGTGCCCTTCCCCTCGTAGCGTGGAGACCGAACCGGGAGAGGTTTGGTCGTGGCAGCAGTCACGCGGCGGCGCTTTGATCCGGAGTTCCGGGCGGGCGCGGTGCGTATCGTGAAGG
>NZ_JAHKRL010000234.1 GCF_019396405.1 Nonomuraea rhizosphaerae
TGCCCTTCCCCTCGTAGCGTGGAGACCGAACCGGGAGAGGTTTGGTCGTGGCAGCAGTCACGCGGCGGCGCTTTGATCCGGAGTTCCGGGCGGGCGCGGTGCGTATCGTGAAGGAGACCGGCAAGCCCGTCGCGCAGGTGGCGCGGGATCTGGGGATCAGCCCGTACACGCTGCACAATTGGGTGCAGATGGACCGGCTGGACGAGCAGTACAACGGCAACGGGAGCGGAACGCTGGAGGAGTCGGAGCAGGAGGAGCTGGCCCGGCTGCGGCAGGAGAAGGCCGCGCTGGTCAAGCAGCATGCTCAGGAGAAGGCCACGTGGCAGAAGGAACGCGAGCAGTTGGAAGACGAGCGTGATGTGCTCAAGCGTTCCGTGGTCTTGTGGGTCAAAGAGGCGATGGGCCGATAAGCGTGGCGGCCTTCATCAGCTCCCAGAAGACCGAGCACAACGTCGACCACGTCATCTCCTGCCGGGCGCTGGGCGTCTCGCAGTCCTGGTACTACAAGTGGAAAAACCGCATCGGCGACGATGCACCAACCGCTCGCCAGCGCCGACGCGCCGACCTGGATGCGGAGATCACCCGCCTGTTCGAGGCGTCGGGCGGCACCTACGGATCGCCCCGGATCACCCGTGACCTGCATGAGGCGCGCTGGCGGGTGTCGGAGAACACGGTCGCGGCGCGGATGGCCGAGCTCGGCCTGGTCGCCCGTAAACGCCGAAAATCTCGCTCGCTCACCCGGCAGGGCAAGCGGCCGGCCGCCCCGGACCTGGTGCACCGGAAGTTCACCGCACCCGCGCCGGATGTGCTGTGGTGCGGCGATGTGACGCAGATCGACACCGAGGAGGGCAAGCTGTATCTGGCTACGGTGGAGGACCTGTTCTCGCGACGGCTGCTCGGCTACGCCATGTCCGCGCACCACGATGCCGCATTGACCTGCGCCTCGCTGCAGATGGCAGCGGCCACGCGCGGCGGCGACATCGACGGGGTGATCTTCCACTCGGACCGCGGCTCGGAGTACACCGCCGCCCGCTACCAGGAGCTGTGTCGGCGTCTGGGCG
>NZ_JAHKRL010000235.1 GCF_019396405.1 Nonomuraea rhizosphaerae
GCTCGGCGGCGGCCTTCGACGGCGTGATGGCCGCCTCGCTGCGGTCGGGCACGGCGGAGCCGGAGCGCGGCGTCGAGCTGTTCGCCAAGCTCAAGCAGGCGGGACGACTCACCGACCCGGCCAAGGCCAACGTGATCGTGGACTGGGACCACCTCAACGCGGCGCGCAGCGCCCAGGACCCCGAGGCGTGGAAGGTGATGATCCCGCGCGACGCCCCGCTCGGCGCGTACCACGTACAGGCGATCAACAAGGACGCGACGCATCCGGCGGCGGCCCGGCTGTGGGAGGAGTTCCTCTTCTCCGACGAGGGCCAGAACCTGTTGCAGAAGGGCTGGGCCAGGCCCGCGCGCGGCGAGGCGATGCTGATGCGGGGCACGCTCGACACCGAGCAGGCGGCCAAACTGCCCGCCGCGCCAGGGCCGCCGGTGCTTCTCACGATCCCGCAGACGGACGCCGCCAAGTCCTACCTGAAGAGGGAGTGGACACAAAGTGTCCGATGAGACCACTGTGACTTGATATGTCGCGGAGACAATTGGCTCTAAAGTGAACGGACAGCACGGCCAGGGGGGCCCGATGTCTGACGAATGAGAGCTGATCGTCTTGCGATACGACACACCGAGCTTGGAGCGGTGGAGCAGTCGCGCCTACGACGGCAGTTTCGGCTACGTCTCGACGCAGGGCGCGCCTCTGGTGGACCTGCTCGACCCGCGGCCGGGAGAGAGGGTGCTCGACCTGGGCTGCGGCACCGGGGTGCTGACCTCCCAGATCGCCGCCCGTGGCGCTGACGTCCTCGGCATCGACGGCTCCCCCGCCATGATCGAGAAGGCCCTCGCCCTCTACCCGGGCGTCGACTTCATCGTGGGCGACGGGCACGACTTCAGCGTGGCGATGGCCTACGACGCCGTCTTCTCCAACGCGGCCCTCCACTGGATGAGCCGCGACCCCGTCTCCGTCATCGCCAACGTGCACGAGGCGCTCACGCCCGGCGGCCGGTTCGTGGCCGAGATGGGCGGCGCGGGCAACTGCGCGGAGCTGACCGCCGCGATGCTGACCGCCTGGCGCGAGTACGGCCTGCGCGAGCCCGAACTGCCCTGGTACTTCCCCACGCCCGCCGAGTACGCCCGCCGCCTGGAGCAGGAGGGCTTCGTGGTCCGGCTGCTCGAGTACTTCGACCGGCCCGCCCCGCTCGACGAGTGCCCCAAAGGGGCCGCCGACTGGGTGCGCATGTTCGCCTCGTCCGTCCTCGAAGGACTGCCGCCGGACATCGTCGAACCCCTGCTCCAGCGGGTCAACGAGCTGGCCGCGCCCGCCCTGCGCAGGGAGACGGGATGGATGGCCGACTACGTCCGTCTACGCTTCGCCGCTGTACGGCGTTGATACGTAGTCGATGATGCGTAGGGGAGTTTTGCCGGACTATGGTCTGTTCCGTGGGCGGCGGAGAAAGTAAGGCTGCACCGCTGAACGAATGTCTGGGAGCCTTGCGACGAAACGGCGGCGTGAGGGGCTGGTGAACGGAACGGGATGAATTTCTGCCTGAGCGACCTAGTACCACCGTTGAGGTGGAGCGACGCGTCCACGATCACGCTGCTCACCGGGCAGCCGGAGCTTCCGGACGCCTGGTGGCGCAGCCTGCCCATGCCGCACGTCCTGGCGGCCATCGGCCCCGAGTCGCTGGGCGAGCTGCTGACCGAGATCACGCTTGAGCACTGGCCCGCCGCCGCCGTGGGGGACGTGCTTCCGGCACTGCACGTGCTGGATCCCGAGGAGGCCGACGAGCCGCAGGTCGCCATCGCGCTGGACCGGGCGGGGTCGTGGACCGGGCTGCTCGGGCTGACCGCCCGGGAGCTGGTCGACCAGCCGTTCATCCAGGCGCGTCCGGTGCTCAACACGCTGTTCTCGGCGGTGCTGGTACGGCTGGCGCCGCAGCTCGCGGAGGAGCGTTCCCACGCCGCTCCCATGGTGGAGCAGGCGCCGTCGCCGGGCGAGGAGGCGCCGGTCGTCGGCGACGTGCTGGACGCCGAGGAGCCGGACGCCGAGGTGGCGAAGGCTGAGGCGGCGGGCGGCGAGTCGCCCGAGGCCGACGCGGCGGGCGGCGAGTCACCCGAGCCGGCCGACTCGGCCGAGCAGGCGGAACAGGCCGAGCAGGCCGGACCGGTGCTGGACGCCGACGCCGAGCCCGTCGTGGACGCCGAGCCGATCGCCGAGCCGATCGCCGAGTTCGACTCCGGGCCGGGCGCCGAGGAGGAGCGCGAACCCGTCCTGGACGCGGCCGAGGAGCCCGCTCCCGAGCCCGCCGCCCAGGAGGCGGACGAGGCGGCCGGGCTTCGGGCGGAGGGCCTTGAGGACGAGCCGGAGGCCGCCCAGGCCCCGGAAGAGGCCCCGGAGGGGCACGCTCCCGACGAGGAGGCGGCTCCGGACGACCGGCCGGCCGCCGACGAGGAGCCCGCCCTGGACGAGGCGTCGGCCCTCGAAGCGGACGCGGCTCCCGAGGAGGCCGAACCGGTCTCCGAGCACGCGGAACCGGTCTCCGGGGAGAGCGCCGACCAGCCGGAGGACGCCGCGCCGGAGGAGCCCGCCGCCCTCGCCTCCGAGGCCGCCGTCCCTGAAGCCGCCGCGCTCGAAGCCGATGCGCTCGAAGCCCCCGGCCTCGAAACCCCCGAGCCCGCAGGCCCCGAGCCCGCAGCCTCTGAGCCCGAAGCCTCTGGGCCCGAACCGGAGCCGGAGGCCGAGCACGCCCCCGGCCCCAGCCAGGAGCTGCCCGATCTCATCGAGGCCGCGTTCGCCGGGCTCGACGACAAGAGCTGGGCGGTCGCCCAGAACCGGGTCTTCACCGACCAGCCGTCCGCCGTCGACCAGCTCGCCAAGCTGTTCGCCGTCCCCCCGGCCGAGATCGACGCCACCGAGAACGAGCTGCGCACCCGCCTGGACCAGTGGCTGTCCAGCGACGAGGCGGCCCCGTACCGGGCGCATCTGGACGAGCTGCGCAGAACGATCGGCACGACGGCCCCCAAGGAGCGGCTGATCGGCGCGGCCGACTGGCACGCCGTGGAGATCCGCGCGCTGGAGGTCCCCGCCTGGCAGTTCGTGCTGGCCACGCTGCCGGACCGGCCGCCGGCGCAGGAGCCGCAGCCCGTTCAGCACGCGTTCCAGCCGCAGCCGCAGGCGCAGGAGCCGGTGGAGCTGCCGTCGGCGTTCGCGCAGGTGCCGCAGATCCCGTCCCCGCCGCCGGGGACGCCGCAGTTCCAGGCGTTCACCCCGGCCGAGCCGGTCGTGGCGGGCGAGGGCAACGGCAAGTCGGGCGAGCAGCACAAGCCGTACCAGCCGCTGAAGGACGTCTCGCAGACCAGGCGCTGCTTCCGCCAGCCGGACGGCCGGTGGTGGCTGCGGATCGACGTGACGGCCGAGCAGCTGACCGGGGGCGAGTGCGCGCTGCCGACCGGGTTCGCCACGTACCTGGGGCTGTCGCCGGGCGAGAGCAGGACGGTGCGCAGCGCGGCCGGCGAGCTGACGATGACCTGGCACGGCAGGCCGGTGCTGGAGTCGGTCGAGCGGCTGCTGGCGGACGTGGGCGCCAAGGAGGGCGGGCACCTGTTCCTCACGCTGTCGGACGAGGGCGTGCTGCGGGCCAGGCACCTGCCGGTGGCCGCGCAGGGCGCCGAGAAGATCACCAAGGCGCTGCGCCTGGTCGGGTACACCGCCCCTGGCGGCACCCGCGAGCAGGCCGCCCGGGTGATCGCCACGAGGATCGGGATGACGGGCCCGGTAGGACTGCCCGACCTGCTGACCAGGCTCCGCGAACGCGGGGACCGCGACCTGCTGCAACTCCTGGACTGAGCCCGTGCCGCGGCTGGCGATCGCCCCTGACTTCCCCAGGGAGCTCAGCGCACTGGAACAGCCGGTGCGCAGGGACGCCGTGGTCGCGCTGCGCCGCATGCTGCTCAGTGTCGCGGGCGCCCCGCACCCCGAGCGGGTCAGGGGCGCGAGGGACGCGCGGGTCTTCACGTTGCGCCTGGCCGCCGGCCATCGGGGCGTGGTGGTGCGCCAGCGTGAGGTGTACTGGCTGCGCACCGTTCTGCCGGATCCGGACGCCTGGTCGTACGCCCGCCGGCACAGGTACGGCGTCAACCCCGTGATCGGCGTCGTCGAGGAGTGGGACGCCGAGGCGCTCGAACGCGCCGAGCCCGCGCTCCGCCGCTCGACGGGCAGATCGCGGTTGTTCGCCCCGATCTGCGACAGTGATCTGCTCGGGCTGGGCATCGACGTCCGCGCCCTCCCCCTCGTACGGCTGATCACCAACGAGGCCGACGTGGAGGCGCTCGAACCGCTGCTCCCCCGGACCCAGCACGTGCCCCTGGCGGTGCTGGCCAGGGGCGGCTCGCTGTCGGAGGCGTGGCGGGAGCTGGACGCCTGCCGGGCGACCGACGAGGACGGCCCGATCGATCCGGACGACCTGCACGCGGCGCTGCGGCGCAGCCCCGACCGCGCGGTGTTCGCCGCCGACAAGGTGGAGCTGGAGCGGGTGCTCGCGATGCCGGAGTGGTGCGCGTTCCCGCGTCCCGAGCAGCACCGGCTGGCCAGGGCCGCGCGTTACGAGCATCCCGTCCTGGTGATCGGCGGGCCCGGCACCGGCAAGACGGTGATCGCGCTGCACCGGGCCGCGTACCTGGCCGCGCACGGGAGCGGGCCGGTGCTGCTGGTGACGTTCTCGCAGGGGCTGGGCGAGGATCTGTCCGCCAGGCTCGACCGGTTGATCGACGACGAGGTGACGCGCAAGCGGGTCGAGGTGGACAACGCCGAGCGACTCGCCCTGCGCATCGTGGCCGACGCGGAGGGCCGCCGTCCCACGCTGGTGGGGCCCGGGGCGCGCACCCTGGCCGAGCTGACCGACGAGGCGCTGCGGCTGCTGTCCCGCGACACCGGCGACCTGCTCGACGACGTGGAGCCGAGCCGTAAGCCGTACCGGCACATCGTGGTGGACGAGGCCCAGGACATCAGCCCGTCGCAGTGGCGGCTGCTGCGGGCGGCGGCGCCGAGGGCGCGCGACGACCTGTTCATCGTCGGCGATCCGCACCAGCGGGTGACCGGCACGCGCGTGACGCTCGGCTCGGTCGGCATCCCGGCCATGCAGCACACGCTGGACGTCTCCTACCGGCTGCCGCAGGAGGCGCTGTCGTTCGCGGTGCGGCTGCGCGGCGGCAGTCCGGCCGACGGGCTGGTCAAGGGCATGGCCCCGCTGTACGGCTTCCGCGCGCTGCGCAACGGCGAGCGGCCGATGCTGCGCGCGTACGAGTCGCCGGAGTCGGAGCTGGCCGGGCTGGCGGCCACGGTGACCTCCTGGCTGGAGGACGACGGCGTCCCGGCGGTGGAGATCGCCGTCGCGGCGCGTACGCCCAAGCTGGTGCGGGAGGCCCGGCGCGCGCTGGGGCGGGCGGACGTGCGGGTCTCGACGTTCCAGAACCTGAAGGGGCTGGAGTTCGACCGGGTCGCGCTGATCGGCGTGGCGGAGGGCGTGGTGCCCGAGCCACCGCCCTCGAACGCGCCCGAGGATCCGGCCGCCCGCGCGCGGGCGTTGCTCCGGGAGCGGAGCATGCTGTACGTGGCCTGCACACGGGCGCGATCAATCCTCTATATATCGCATTCAGGAAGAGGTAGCCCCTTTCTGTCACTCTGATCACATAGTCTGAACTGCGGATATCTTCCCTTTGCCGGTTGGACCCCAATGAACCTCAGCCTGAGCGACCTCACACCACCTTTGCGCTGGACGTCCCCCGTCCAGATCGCGCCGATCGTGGAGGAGCCCCAGCTGCCCGAGGCCTGGTGGCAGGCGATCCCGCTCGACCGCGCATGCGCCGTCGTCAGCACGCAGACCGTCGCGGGCCACCTGGCCGACCTGGCCGTGGCCTGCTGGGGGCATCTGCTGCTCGGCGACATCCTGCCCCTGCTGCGTTTCTCCGACCCCGCCGAGGCCGAGCGGACGCCGGAGATGCTGGGCAAGGACGTGGTGCAGAAGCTGTTCAGCGGGGTGTTCGACCGGCTCCTCGAACCCCCCTCCGAGCCCGTGGCCGTGCCCGCGCCCCGTAAGGACAGGCCGCTGCCCGAGCTGATCGACTCCCTGTTCGCGGCGCTGGACGAGCGGCAGCGCGCCATCGCCCGCGACCGCCTGTACGCCGAGCAGCGCTCCACCCTCGACGAGCTGGCGCAGCGCTTCTCGGTCACCCGGGAGCGGATCAGGCAGATCGAACGCGACCTGCGCGACCACGTCGAGGCCTGGCTGGGCGGGCCCGAGGCGGTC
>NZ_JAHKRL010000236.1 GCF_019396405.1 Nonomuraea rhizosphaerae
AAGCCCCCGCCGGCCAGCCCGGCCGAGTAGGGCCCGGTCACGCCGAGCACGGCTCCGGCGGCCACGGCGGCGTCGATGGCGTTGCCGCCCCTCTTGAGCACGGCGATGGCGGCCTTGCTGGCGTCCAGGTCGACGGTGGCGACGGCGCCGCCGTACCCCTCGGCGACGGGGACCTTCTGCTCCTGGTGGTCGGCCAGCGCCGGGGCGGGCGCCAGCGCGAGGACGACTGTTGCTGCGGGAACGATCAGTCGGCGCATGGTCTCCACCATGGCCCAGCTACGCCCGTCGTGGTAGGGCCCCCTGCGGCGCTGGGGTGATGTGCCGGTCGGGCGGGGTGCCTTAGCGTGTGGGCGTGGTGAGAAAGTCCGGGTACGACGTGTACCTCGCGTTGATGCTCGCAGTGGCCCAGGTCGTGCTGTCGCAGGGGGCGGCCTGGGGGCAGAGGTCGTTCAGGGAGCCGTTGGACCCCTGGGGGTACGCGTTGCTGCTGGTGGGGCCGGCGGCCACGCTCTTTCGCCGGAAATTTCCCGTTTCGAGCACGGTTATCACGCTATTGGCGACATATGCGTATGTAATCGGTGGCTACGCCTACGGGCCGGTCTTCCTGACGCCGATCTTCCTGCTCTTCACGCTCGTCATGAACGGCAAGCGGCCGGCCGCGTGGGTCCTGGCCGGCGTGACGTTCGCCGTCTTCCAGGCCTATGCCGTCCTCGGCGGGGACCGGCCCTCCTCCCTGCTCTTCCACGCGCTGGCGATCGCCGCGTTCATCCTGCTGTTCATGGTGGTCGCCGAGCTGACCCGGATCATGCGGGAGCGCCGCGCCGAGCACCAGCGGGCCGTCGAGGAGGAGTCCAGGCGGCAGGCGAGCGAGGAGCGGCTGACGATGGCGCAGGAGCTGCACGACGTGCTGGCGCACAACATCTCCCTCATCCACGTACAGGCCTCCACCGCCCTGCATCTCCTGGACGATCAGCCCGAGCACGCTCGTACCGCCCTGACCACCATCAAGTCCGCCTCCAAGGAGGTTCTCGGAGAGATGCGCTCGGTGCTCAACGTTCTGCGCGAAGGCGCCCCGCGCTCCCCCACGGCCGGGCTGGACCGGCTGGACGAGCTGGTCGAGCGCTCGGGCCTGCCGGTGACGCTCAAGCGGGTCGGCGACCGGCCGCTGCCGCCGCCGGTGGAGCGGGCCGCGTACCGGATCGTCCAGGAATCGCTCACCAACGCCGCCCGCCACGCGCCGGGGTCGCAGGTGACGGTCCGGCTCTCGTACGGCACCGACCACCTGGAGATCCAGGTCACGGACACGGGCGCGACGACGCAGCCCGTGCTGGCGGAGTCGGGCAGCGGCAACGGCATCCCGGGCATGCGCGAGCGCGCCTCCGCCCTGGGCGGCACGCTGAGCGCCGGCCCCGTGGACAATGGCTTCCAGGTCAGGGCCCGCCTCCCGGTGGAGCCGGAGCCCTCCCGACCCCTCGACGAGGAGAGCGCGTGATCAAGGTACTGCTGGCCGACGACCAGGCCCTCGTACGGGCGGGCTTCAAGGCCCTCCTGGACGCCCAGCCCGACATGACGGTCGTCGCGGAGGCCTCCGACGGCGCCGAGGCGGTGCGCCTGTCGGGTGAGCTGTCGCCGGACGTCGTGCTCATGGACATCCGCATGCCCGGCATGGACGGCCTGACCGCCACCCGCGAGATGCCGGCGGGGCCGCGCATCATCATCCTGACGACGTTCGAGCTGGACGAGTACGTCTTCGAGGCCCTGCGCGGCGGCGCCAGCGGCTTCCTCGTCAAGGACACCGAGCCGGCCGAGCTGATCCAGGCGGTCCGCGTGGTGGCGGCGGGCGAGGCGCTCCTGTCCCCGAGCGTCACCCGCCGCCTGATCGCCGAGTACGCCTCCCGCGCCAAGGAGCCGGCCACGGCGACGGACCTGACCCAGCTCACCGACCGCGAGCGGGAGGTCCTGTCGCTGGTCGGGACGGGCAGGACGAACGACGAGATCGCCGCGGACCTGTTCATGTCACCGGCGACGGCCAAGACGCACGTGAGCCGGGCCATGATGAAGCTCCACGCCAGGGACCGCGCCCAGCTCGTGGTCATCGCCTACGAGTCCGGGCTGGTCAAGCCGGGCTGGCTCTGAGCGCCCCTCAGCGGGGGCGGGCGTCGTACTCCTCCTGGGCGTGCTCGATCCGCGCGATGTTCTCCTCCGCCCAGCCCGTCACCACCGCCAGCACGGGCAGCAGGGTCCGGCCCAGCGGCGTCAGCGCGTAGTCCACCCCCACCGGGGCGCCGGGGACGACGGTCCGCGAGACCAGCCCGTCGCGCTCAAGGCGCCGCAGCGTCTCCGTCAGCATCTTCTGGCTCGCCGCCGGGATCGAGCGCCGCAGCTCGCCGTACCGCAGCGGCCCGTCGCCCAGGAACTTGATCACGATGCCGACCCACTTGTCCCCCATGCGATCCAGCAGCCGGTTGGTCGGGCAGGCGGCGACCCGCTCCAGGCACGACTTCCGGACCTCGGCCCGGCGCTGCGCGGCCGTACGAGTGGTCATGACATGTCCCCCACCTGTCCCCTAGCTGGATGGCACTCCTCCGAGTGCCCTGGCCACTTGAAAGTGCCTACTGCCGAACGCCCGGAGCACCCCTCTAGCTTCCTTTGCATGACGACCATAGCCATTCTCGGCACGGGCCATGTGGCCCGTGCGCTTGCCGCCAAACTCCCACAGACCGGACACGAGGTGATCTTGGGTTCCCGCCGGCCAGGGCCGGGCACCATGAGCCACGCGGACGCGGCCGCCCGCGCCGAGCTGGTGGTCAACGCGATGCCCGGCGCGGTCTCGGTGGCGGCGCTCACCGCCCTCGCGCCCCAGTTGGCGGGCAAGGTGCTGGTGGACGTCGCCAACGCGGTGGAGGTGAACGAGCACGGTCTCGCCGTGTCGCTGCTCTATCCGGGCAGCAGTCTCGCCGAGGAGATCCAGCGGGCGCTGCCCGGGGTGCGGGTGGTGAAGACCCTCAACACCATGCACGACTCGGTGATGGCGCGGCCCGAGCTGCTGGCCGTGCCTCCGTCCGCGTTCCTGTCGGGGGACGACGCGGAGGCCAGGAAGGCCGTGGCCGGGCTGCTCGCCGATCTGGGCTGGCCGCCGGAGTGGGTGATCGACCTCGGCGGTGTGGAGACGGCCCGTGGGGTGGAGGCGTTCATGTTGATGGTGGGTGGACTGGTGCGGGCGCTCGGGCCTGTGCCGTTCGGGATGACCATCGCCCGCTGATCAGCGCCCGTCCATCAAAGGCTGAGTGACGGGGCCGGGGTGAACCAGGCCGAGACCGCCTCGGCCAGGCCGTCCACCCCGGCCCACGCGACGTACCCGTCCGGACGTACCAGCAGGACGTCGGCGGGCGGGGCGTCGCAGTGGGCCCGGACGACCCGGAGCCGGCCGTCCGCCGCCACCAGGTCTGTCGAGGGCTCGGGGCGCAGGTCCAGGGGGAGCGGGCGAGCGGGGGG
>NZ_JAHKRL010000237.1 GCF_019396405.1 Nonomuraea rhizosphaerae
TTCTTGCCGACCGGCAACAACGGCTCCAGCACCGCCCACTCAGCGGAAGACAGATCACCACGACTCACCCAAAGATCATCCCAGAAGTGGATCACCGAAATGATCCACTTCTGAAACAGGCCCTAGTCGTCCCTTCCCTTCGGCTCGTACGTCCACAGCACCCGGCCGTCGGCGGCGTAGCCGGTGAAGCGGATGCCCGGCCAGAACAGCCCCTGCTTGGCGACGGCCTTGGGCAGCGGCCCCTCGAACAGCCGCACGCCCTGGCTCCAGGGATCGTCCACCGTCGTCTCCGTGGAGATCGCGCCGCCGTCCCGGCGGGTGAACTCGACCCTGGCCGTGCCGGGCAGGGCGAAGCCGTACCACCTCTCGCGGCCGGCCGACCACCTCAACGGGCGCTCCCCGGCCGCGATCAGGTCGCTCAGCTTCCCGCCGGGAGCGGGCTGGAAGGAGCCTGGTTGCTCCTTGCCGTCCTGCCACCACTTCAGGCAGGTGCCGTCGTGCATGTTGGCGACGAGCCCGCCGCCGAACGGCTGACCGGCGGCGACGGGCTTCTTCGCCTCCCAGCACCACATGTTCGTCCGCTGGACCTGCTCGATCCGCTTGCCCCGTAGCTTGAAGGCGAGCACGGCTCCGTCGAGGGTGCGCGGGTACTTCACCCACCAGACGGGCCGGGGCGTGTCCTTGCCGCGCGTGACGGTGCCGTGGACACGGGTCCCGTCGTCGAGGACGGCGTCCACGGAGAGCCAGTCGTCGTCCGCCACGCCGAAGGCGACCACGTTGCCGGGCAGCGGCAGGAACGACTGCACCTCCCTCCTCGTGAAACCGCCCATGGGCGAGTGGAGTTGGCCGCAGGTCGCGCTCAGCTTGTCCTCCTGCCGTCCGTTGCTGTTCGCGCCGCCCTCGGCGCACAGCATCACCTCCTTCACCCCGTCCTCCGGCGGCCGGCCCAGGGCGGGCCGCTCGCCGAAGAAGAGGCGCACAGGTCCGTCGGTGAAGTCCTCGGTGCCGGGCACGGTCATGGTCTCGCCGATCCGCCGCTCCTCGACCTCCTCCTTCTTCTTGTACGGCGGCACGCTCGTGCGCCACACCTGCTTGCCGGCGGCGTCGTACCCCGTGGTCGTGCTGCCCAGACGCCAGTCGGGCAGCCGCGAGCGGGCGGCGGTGAACAGGTTGAGGCCGAGGTTCCAGGGATCCTCGCTGCCTGTCAGCGTGATGGGCGCCTCGGCGCCGAACACGACCTCGATCCTGGCGGTGTCCTTCGGCCGGGCCGCGTAGATCAGGCCGTTCTCCGACCAGCTCGCGCCGGGCGGATTGGCGTTCTTCCCTTCGAGATTGACCAAGCCGACCTCCTCGCCGCCGCGGAACCAGTACAGCTTGCGGCCCTGGACCTTGTCCTCGTACGGCCGCACGGTGACCCCGCCGGGCAGCCTCAGCGACTGGCCGATGGGCGTCTCCCGGTGGCTCTGCTGCCGGAAGTAGGGCGAGGCGTCCGGGCCCTGTCTGCCCTTGGCGTCGGTGACCTGCACCTTGGAGACCCGCTGCCCGGCCGACAGCGGCAGGGTCCAGATCATCAGCGGCGCGTCGTCGGACCTGTGCTGGGTCGCCTCCACGCGGCGGCCGTCCTCCAGCACGGCCGTGACCTCGACCACGTCGTTCGTGGCCACGCCGTAGTCCACGTAGGGGCCGGGCGAGTCGGTGCGGGTGGTGCCGTCGTACACCCCCATGACCGCTCTGCCCTCCTCGAAGCGCAGGTCGCCGCACCACCCGTACGGGTCGCCGTCCACCGGCTCGATGATCTTGCACAGTTCCGGGGCGCCGACCTCGGTCCGCGCGAACCACAGCCGCACCGGCCTGCCCGTCGCCGGATCGTCGAACACCACCTCCTGGCCCGCCGGCGTCAGCTCCCGCATGAGCGACCGGTACAGCTCGGACGGGTCGTTCGCGCTGTTACGGCCCAGGCCGCCGTTGAGCAGGATCGGGACGAAGACGGCGATCAGCGCGATGGGCAGCGCGGCCGCCAGCCAGCGGCCCCGGGGCGGCGGCGAGGGCGTGCGGCGCTGGACGGCCAGCCACGCGTCCGGCGCGGCCTCGAACGTCTCGGCCTTGGCGTGGAGCGCGGCGCGCAAACGCGCTTCGAGATCACTCACGCGTCCTCCTCCTTCAGCGCCTTGCCCAGGGCGGCCAGGGCCCTGCTGGCGTGCGTCTTGACCGAGCCGGTGGACACGCCCATCACCTCGGCGATCTCCCGCTCCGACAGGTCCAGCCAGTAGCGCAGCACCAGTGCCTCCCGCTGGCGGCGCGGCAGGCGGTCCAGCGCCGCCAGCAGCTCGCGGTGCTCCTCGGCGACGATCACCGCGTGCTCGCTGCTGCGCTCGGGCTCCGGCGGGTCCGGCGGGCGCAGCCGGACCAGCCTCAGGTGGCGCAGCCGGTTGCGGGTGAGGTTGCAGACGGTCCTGCGCAGGTACGCGACGGCCGCGCCGTCGTCGCGCAGCCGCCGGATGTGCAGCCGGGCGAACGCCTCCTGGGCGATGTCCTCGGGGTCGTCGGCGCCCAGGAGCCCCGCCAGCCGTACCAGGGGCTGATATTGGGCGGCGAACAGCTCGGAGAAGGAGGGCTGCGCCATGGTCGCGGAGATCACGTCTACAAGGACACGCGAATCGGGTGCCGGTTGACCCGCGGACCGGATCCGTTCTGACAGCGGGCCGGGGAAAGGGCGTGCACGCAGGACCGCTCTCCTCCTCGGCGGGCGGCTGACCAGGCGCAATCATTGCCGACCCTGGACCTGCGCGTGGACATTCCCGCACGCCGGGCCGGGCAGCGTCGGGTAAGGCGGCCGGAACGAGGACCCCGCCCCTTGGGAGCCGCACGTGGACAGAACACCGACATTCATCGCCAGGCCCAGCAACTACCTCGACGAACGCCTCGGGGCGGGCAACTTCCTCAAGCGCAACCTGCGCAAGATCTTCCCGGACCACTGGTCGTTCCTGCTCGGTGAGATCGCGCTCTACTCGTTCATCATCCTGCTGCTGACCGGGACGTTCCTCACCTTCTGGTACGAGCCCAGCATGGAGGAGGTCGTCTACAACGGCGCGTACGCCCCGCTCAGGGGCGTGGACGTGTCCCGGGCGTACGCCTCGTCGCTGGAGATCAGCTTCGACGTGCGCGGCGGGCTACTGATCCGGCAGATCCACCACTACGCCGCCCTGCTGTTCACCGCCGGCCTCGTGGTGCACATGCTGCGCGTGTTCTTCACCGGGGCCTACCGCAAGCCGCGCGAGCTGAACTGGCTGATCGGCATCGCCCTGTTCGCGCTGTCGCTGTTCGAGGGACTGACCGGCTACTCGCTGCCCGACGACCTGCTGTCCGGCGCGGGGCTGCGCATCACCCAGGGCGTGCTGGTGTCGATCCCGCTCGTCGGCACGTACCTGTCGTTCTTCCTCTTCGGCGGCGAGTATCCCGGCGACATGGTCATCCCGCGCTTCTACTCGCTGCACATCCTGCTGATCCCGGGCATCCTGCTGGCGCTGATCACCGCGCACCTCATCCTGATGTGGGTGCAGAAGCACACGCAGATGCCGGGCAAGGGACGCACCGAGAAGAACGTGGTGGGCGCGCCGCTGCTGCCGGCCTTCATCGCCAAGTCGAGCGCGTACCTGTTCTTCACCGGCGCGGTGACGGTCGGGCTCGCGACGTTCGCGCAGATCAACCCCATCTGGCTGTTCGGCCCCTACTCGCCGGCCGACATCTCCGCCGGGTCCCAGCCCGACTGGTACATGGGGTTCCTGGAGGGCTCGCTGCGGCTCATGCCGCACTGGGAGATCAACCTGTTCGGCACCGCCAACGCGGGCACGCTGCCGATGAGCGTGCTCATCCCCGCGCTCGTGCCGCTGGGGCTGATCATCACCGGCCTGGCGCTCTACCCGTTCCTGGAGAGATGGATCACCGGCGACCGGCGCGAGCACCACATCGCCGACCGGCCGCGCAACAACCCGCACCGCACCTCGATCGGCATGGCGGCCCTCACGTTCTACGGCATCCTGTGGCTGCTGGGGGCCAACGACCTGATCGCCGCCAACTTCCACATCAGCCTCAACTGGACGACGTACATCGGCCGGGTGCTGATCTTCGTGGGGCCGGCGCTGGCCTACCTGGTCACCTACCGGATCTGCCTGGGCCTGCAGCGCGCCGACGCCGGCGTCATCGGTCACGGGGTCGAGTCGGGGGTCGTCAAACGGCTGTCGCACGGCGAGTTCGTCGAGGTCCACGCGCCGCTCGCGGACGACATCGAGGCGCAGCTGCGCGGCAAGTCGGCCGTCCCGACGATCCCGTCCGGCCATGACGGCGACGGGATCCCGCCCCAGGGGGCCCGGGGCCCGATCGGGCGGCTCAGGGCGGCGATGAGCCGCGCCTACGGCGGCGAGAAGATCACGCTCGACGGGCACGAGCACAACGGCGACGGCGCGGAGGTCGTGAAGACCCCCGCCGGGAAGACGCACACCGACTGACGCCGATCGCGGGACGGGCCGCGTCCCGCGATCACCGGCCCCCTGCCGGTCTCAGGGGACCGGGATCCGTTCGACGCGGATGGAGAAGACCTCCTCGCGCGGCACCACGACCTCGTACGCGCCGTGGTCGACCATCCAGTAGCCCAGCGCCTCGGCCTTCATCCCGCTGTGGCCGGTGTAGGCGATGTGCAGGCCGTCGTCGTCCTCGTCGAGCACGATGCAGGGCTCGCCGCCGAACGCGCCCACGGTGCGGATCAGCACCAGCCATTCGAGGTCGGCCCGGCCCACGGTGCGGCGCCAGTAGCCGGAGCCGGCCTCGAACCCCTCCAGCTTCTCCTCGCTGAACAGCACGACCTGGTCGGTGTCGGGGCCGAGCGCGGCCGGCAGCGTACGCTCGCCGAAGCGGGCGACGAAGCCGGAGGCGACGGGGGTGATGTCGGCGTCGCTCATGCGGCGGGCCGCCAGGTGAGCCCGTCGTAGTCGGCGAACGGGCGCTCCTCCTCGCGCGTGACGTGCACGATCTGCGCTCCCGCCGGGATGGGCATCGGGGTGGTGTGGAACTGCGGCACCACGTGCTCGCGCGACGTGGTGAACCCGTTGCCGGCGAACGGCGGGGCGTCACTCCAGTCACCGCCCATGTGGGGCCCGTACGGGACGGCGTAGGTGTCGACGTCGCGCGCGTACCAGCGCATGACGTACAGCTCGGGCACGTCGGCCGACAGCTCCGACCCCTCGAACGACAGGTCGAGCCCGAGATAGAGCTGCCTGGGCGTCGTCAGCCGCGCGCAGTCCTGCAGGCGGTAGACGTAACCGGAGATCACGGTGCGTTTGCCTGATAGGTACGGCACGAGCAGACGCGGTGGGACGACCTTCTGCATCTGCGTTCTGCTCACGATTCCATTTTACGATCGGTTGACCCCGAGTATGCGATGTTCAAGGCATGGCAGGGCGGCTCTGGCCGCGGCGGTGGCCTCGGCGTCCACCTCCACGACCTGTACGCCCGGCGCCGTGCCCAGGTCGGCGCGGACCACTCCGAGCGGGTCGACCAGCATGCTGCGGCCCACCCCGAACCCGTCGCTCGACTCGGCCGGATTGGGGGCCTGGCCCACGGCCGCGGTCCAGGTGGTGTTCTCCAGGGCCCGCGCGCGGACGAGGGTGACCCAGTGATCCTCCTTGAGCGGGCCCGAACCCCACGCGGCGATCACCGCGAACAGCTCGGCCCCCTTGTCCACCAGCGCCCGGGTCAGCTCGGGGAAGCGGACGTCGTAACAGGTGACCAGCCCGACCCGGACCCCCGCCAGCTCGACGACGGTGGGCTCGCCGCCCGGCGCGACCAGCTCGGACTCCTTCGCGCCGAACGAGTCGAACAGGTGGATCTTCCGGTACGCGGCCCTGATCTCCCCCTGGGCGTCCACGGCGACGGCGGTGTTGTGCACCCGTCCCTCGCCCGGCTCGCCCGGCTCGAACACCCCGGCGATCACCGCCAGCCCGTGTTCCCGGGCCGCCCGCGCCACCCCGGTCACGAACGGCCCGTCCAGCGGCTCGGCCAGCTCGGTGATGCGCCGGCCGTAGCGGGTGAGCGTCGCCTCGGGGAAGATCGCCAGGTCGGCGCCCTCCGCCCGGGCGAGCGCCTCGCGGACCCTCTTGAGGTTGGCGGACGGGTCAGGAGACACCGGGATCTGGCAGAGGGCGATTCTGGTCACGGCCCGACTCTAACCGGTTGGGCACCCGTCGAAACCAGGTCAGGCTCCGCCATATCCATTCAAGCGGGCCGTACCTGTACCTGGACAGCCACCACATGCTGAACGGCACCTGCACCACCAGCGTCCCCAGCGCGATCGCCAGGACCGACCACCGCGTCGGGTCCGCGTGCAGCCAGCCGCCCGCCAGGAAGATCACGAACGTTCCGGTGACGTAGTTGGTCAGCGCCATCCGTCCCAGGGGCTCCAGCGCGGCCGACAGCCACGGCCGCAGCGCCAGCAGCAGCCCGGTGCAGTACGCGGTGGCGCCGGTGAGGGCGGCGACGCTGTAGACGGTCCAGTCGCCGGTGCTGGCCCAGGCCCCGGTGAGCAGCGTGGTGGCCAGCGCGCTCACGGCGAACACCGGCACCAGCAGGCTCCTGGACGGCCGCAGCTCCATGATCGCCATGCCGAGCAGGAACAGCGCCGGGATGAGGATCGGCCCCGCGCCCACGGACGTCGCCCAGACGACCGCGGCCACCCCCAGGATCCCCAGCGGTATCCCGCCGGTCAGGAACGAGGCCGGCAGCAGCACCAGCGCCCCCCACACCGCGTAGCCCGTCAGCACCTCGCCCTGGTAGAACACGTGCTGGAGCAGCCCGAAGCAGAGCAGCCAGAGCAGCCGCCGGAGCAGCACCCAGCGCCCGGCCCGCCGCATGAACAGCACGAACCCCATGCCGAACAGCAGCGAGAAGATCGGGTAGAAGCGGCTCTGGAACAGCGCCTCGATGGTCCAGTCGAGCCCGTTGCGCGGGCCCGTCAGGTCCTGTACCGCGTGCTGCCAGGTGTTGACCACCATGATGCCGCCCACCGCGAAGCCGCGCAGGGCGTCCAGCTCTCTGATGCGTGTCGTCGTCACAGGACCCAGGCGAACCACCATACGAGGAATACGGCCGCCGTGACGGCGGCGATCAACAGCTGCCATTCCCTTTTGATCACGAGTGCGGTCAGCGTCAGCGCCGCCGAGCCGGCCGCCACCCATGTGTACGGTACGACGGACGCGGGCAGCCCGACGGCAAGCGCGCTCTCGTTGCGGCCGATCAGGTTCCACACGGCCGAGCCGGCCAGCCCGGTGAACGCCACCCCCGCCAGCCCCGCGAACGCCGCCACCGCCCGGCCCCTCCACGCGTACCCCACGAGCTGGACCAGCGAGACCAGCGCGAACAGGGCGAACGGGACTGCCGGCCAGGGGGAGAGCGAGATCCGGTACGGGGCGGCGCTGACGTGCAGGTCGCCGGGGTTCAGGCGGGGGTACGGGGGTGTCGTGCAGGGGGCCGGGTTCCCCTTGAGGTCCGCCGCCGGGTTCTCGACGAAGGCGACGATGTGGCGGCGGGCGCAGGCGTCGGCCAGGAACACCGCGTGCCCGGCGCCGGGGATCTCGACGAAACGGGCGTCCGGCAGCTTCGCGGCGGCGGGGCGGCTGGTCCTGGGCGGGGTCGTCGGGTCGTACTGGCCGCCGAGTACGAGGGCTGGGGCCTTGGGGAGGGCGTTCACGGGTTTGGATCGAGGGAGCTTCCAGGCATCACACACCGCCTTGTCCCCATTTACGGTGAAAAGTCGTGATTTTGTGGGGAATTTGTTGAACGGGACCTCGTCCTGGCACTGCACCGCGTGGTACAGCCCGAACTCGTGCGACACCAGCGCCCCGCCCACCGCGTCCGCCAGCGGGCGCAACAGCTCGTCGCCGCCCCCGCCCAGCGCGTCGATCATGGCCGGCGCCACGGCCGTCACGTCCGACTCCTGCAGCGCCTCCGCCAGGATCGTCGCCACGTCGCCGCCGGTCAGCCGCGCCGTGAACACCTCACCCCGTAACGGGTCGGTGACCGGCGCCCGCGCCGGGGCCGCGTCCAGCCTGCGCACCATCGCCTCGAACCGGTCGCCGACGCCCAGCGCGGCCACGGTGCCGGCCAGGTTCCGGTCGGCGTCGTCGTACCAGCTCACGCTCTCGGGCAGGTACGAGTCGAGCACCAGCGAACGCGTGCCCGCCGGGTCGGCGGCGGCCACGTCCGCCATGACCCGCGTCGAGTAGCTCACCCCGAACAGGTTCCAGGCCGCGTACCCGAGCGTCCCGCGCAGCTCGGCCACGTCGGCGGCGATCTCCTTGGTGTTGTAGCCGCGTAGGTCCACCCCCTGCTGCCGCAGGCGCTCCGCGCACCTCGCCGCCGCCGTGCCCACCTCTTCCGTGCCCACCTCTTCCGTGCCCACCTCCGCTGACGGCTCGCGCAGCCTGTTCAGCATGGCCTCGGCCGTCTCCGGGCAGCCCAGCGTCGGCTCCGAGTACTTGCTGCCGCGCTGCTCCACGGCCACCACGTCCCTGTCCGGGAACATCTGGCTCAGGAACCCCGTGAGCTGCATCGACGCCGAGCCCGGGCCGCCGCTCATGTAGACGACCGGGTCAGACTTGCGGTCCCTGGCGGCCGAGGCGTGGACCGCGTACCCGACCTTGATGCTCCTGCCGCCCGGCGCGTCCCTGCGCTCGGGAACCACCAGGAAGCCGCAGGTGGTGCGCGCGGGCATCACCACGGGGCAGGGAGCCTGCTCCACCGTGCCGGGAGCCTGGTCCGCGAGGGCGGGAGGTGTCAGGAGGACGAACGCCAGCAGGACCCGAGTGATCACGGGGACGAGACTAATAGTGTGGACCTGTGACGGAACCACTGGTATCCCGGATGCGCGCCTTCGGCACCACCATCTTCGCCGAGATGAGCGCGCTGGCCGCGCAGACCGGCTCGATCAACCTCGGCCAAGGCTTCCCCGACACCGACGGCCCGGCCGCCATGCTCGACCGCGCCGTCCAGGCCATCGGCTCGGGCCTGAACCAGTACCCGCCCGGCCCGGGCACACTGGAGCTGCGGCAGGCCGTCTCCGAGCACCGCCTCGCCCACTACGGGCTCACCTACGCCGCCGACGGCGAGATCCTCGTCACCGTCGGCGCCACCGAGGCCATCGCGGCCACCGTCCTGGCGCTGTGCGAGCCGGGCGACGAGGTGATCGCGTTCGAGCCCTACTACGACTCCTACGCCGCCTCCATCGCCCTGGCCGGCGCCCGCCTCACCGCCGTCACCATGCGGCCCGTGGACGGCCGCTTCACCTTCGACCCCGACGAACTGCGCGCTGCCGTCACCCCCCGCACCAAGGCGATCCTCGTCAACTCCCCGCACAACCCGACCGGCACCGTGTTCACCCGCGCCGAGCTCACCGCCATCGCCGGCCTCTGCCAGGAGGCCGGGCTGATCGCCATCACCGACGAGGTGTACGAGCACCTGACGTTCGACGGCGTCGAGCACATCCCGCTCGCCACGCTGCCCGGCATGCGCGAACGCACCGTGATGATCTCCTCGGCCGGCAAGACGTTCTCCGTCACCGGCTGGAAGACCGGCTGGGTCTGCGCCCCCGCCCCCCTGGTCAGAGCCGTCAACACGGTCAAACAGTTCCTCACCTACACCGCCAGCGCGCCCTGGCAGCTCGCGGTCGCGTACGGGCTGCGGCAGGAGCTGGAATGGGTCGCCGCCCTCCGATCCGGCCTCCAGGACAAACGCGACCGCCTGATGGAGGGCCTGGCGGCGGCCGGCTTCGAGGTCCTGCGGCCGTCGGGCACGTACTTCGTCCAGACCGACATCCGGCCGCTGGGCTTCACCGACGGCATGGACCTGGCCCGGCGGCTGCCCGAGCTGGCGGGGGTCGTCGCCATTCCCACACAGGTGTTCTACGAGCATCCGGAGCGTGGCACGCACTTCGTCCGGTTCGCCTTCTGCAAGAAGGACGAGGTCATCGACGAGGCCGTCACCCGCCTCAAGCGCCTCTCCGCCTGACAACCCCGGGCCCCACCTTCACAAGCTCGGGCCTGCGCCTTTGGGGCGCTTCGCGCTATGGGGCTCCGGGCTGCGCCCAGTGGGGGGCTCAGCGCCCCCCACACCCCCACAAAAGCATGGTCCTCGCTCCGCTCGGGCGCCCTCCCGAACGCAGGCGGTCTCCTTGGCCGGAGCGAGTTCGATCAACCGCAAGCGATGTCCGCGGTGAGGCGCCTGAGCCAGGACCGGCGGCACATAAGCGCAGCCGGTCTCGTCTTCCGCACGCACGTGAGGTTGTTCGAAGATCGGCGGGCCGCTGTGGTGATCGTCATCGCGCGGTCCTGCTCGCGGTTACGGATCCGGGAGTTGGTCGATGTCGCGGCGCTGACCCATGGTCAGGCGGTCGAGGTGCTGATGGCCGGCCGGTTGTCCTCATCCGCTCCGCTGGTGTGTCACCGCTTCGAGCAGTTCTGCGGGGGCGGCCATTTCGCCCCGCTGGAGGCGACCGCGACGTTAGCCGCCGCCATCAGGAACTTCCTCGACGCTTGACCGGGCGCCGTGTGCGGCGGTGGCGCGGTGTCAGTCGCTCTCCGGCCAGTCCCAGCCCAGTTGCAGGAACAGGCCCAGCCGGTCGCTGACCGCGCGGATCTCGGCGATCTTCCCCTCGCGCAGGGTGAACAGGAAGATCGCCTCGTTCTGGAAGCTCCTGTGCGTCGGAACCGGCATGCGGGGATGTGCGCCGCTGTGGGTTCCCGACATGGTCAGGCGGGCCACCGCCTTGTCCCCTTCGCGCACGACCTCCTCGACCTCGAGGTGGAACGGGTCGAACGCGTCGAGCTGCATCTGGATCCCCTCGAAGGCCGCGCCCGGCTCGTCCGGCTCACCAAAGATGATCTTGTTGTGGTCGATCACGTCGGCGGCCAGGTAGTCGCCCAGATCGGCCAGGCGGCGCTCGTTGACGGCCGCGAAGAACTCCCTGATCATTTTCACTCCCTCTCTTACGCTGTAAGATACGGGTATCTTACGCTGTATGAAAGAGCGGTTGTCGAGGGAGAGAGTGCTGGCGGCGGCGCTGGGGCTCGTCGACCGAGAGGGCCTGCGGGCGCTGTCCATGCGCAGGCTCGGCAAGGAGGTGGGCGTCGAGGCGATGACGCTCTACTACTACGTCCCGAACAAGGACGCGTTGCTCGACGGCCTGGTCGAGCTGGTGTTCTCGCGGATCGCCGTGGAGCCGGCCGGTGAGTGGCGAGCGTGGGTGCGGGCGTTCGCGGTCTCCGTTCGTGACCAGCTGCTCAGGCATCCTGAGCTGATGCCGGTCGTGGCGATCCGGCCGGTGGCGACGCCCGGCAGCCTGCGCATGGTGGAGCGGGCCGCGCGGGCGCTGACTGAGGCGGGATTCACCGCTTCGGAGGCGCTGCACGTGATCACGGCGGTCGCCACGTTCGCCATCGGCCACACGCTGGCCGAGGCGGGGCCCGACAGCCCGGACAATCCCGACATGGACCTCGATGGGATGCCTGTACTGGCCGAGGCGGTCGCGGCCGGGCTCGGCACTCCCGCCGACCATCAAGATCGCTTCGACTTCGCCCTGGACGCGCTGCTTAACGGGCTCGCCCCGCGACACGACATACACCGGGCAGGCTCACCCGGTTAGCCCGTTTCCGCAGGTAAGTGATCTTCGGCGCTTGGCCCCACTGTGCACGCTGTCTCACGAGCCCAGGTCATGCCGTGCGACGATCGCCACGGCAACCTCAACGATCTTCACTTGACTCAACGTGCGGAAACGGGGCCAGCCAGAGGGGACATGGAAGTCTGGCCTTCCAGTGCCCGCCAACGCCCTTCGGGAGGCGCCTGAACAGATGCCGCGTTCGGCGTATGCGGAGAGTAGTAGACGCTAAACTGACCGTGCTGGTATCGCCGTGATACCACCCTCCGCCTACCATGAGGGGTATGGCTATGACCCTTCGCTTGACCGACGAGCAGACCGAGGTCCTCCGCAAGCGCGCCGAGTTCGAGGGGCGCAGCATGCAGCAACTGGTTCTGCACGCGATCGATTACTACATCGAGCATGTCACCGACGACGAACTCACCGACACGCTCGCGGAGAAAGGGGCCCAGCGCTTCGCTGACCTGTTGCGGCGGTTGGGCGAGTGACCCGTCATCTCACCCTTGAACAGGGATTGCGCATCGCCCGCATCGCCGTGGGCGGCCCCATCCAGGTGCGCGATCTCGGGATGCTGGAAGCGGCACTCATGCGGCCGCAGACATCCCTCTTCGGTCAGGACGCCTACCCTGACCTGCTCGGCAAGGCCGCGGCGCTGCTCCACTCGATCGTCACCAATCACCCTTTCGTCGATGGCAACAAGCGGGCGGGCTGGCTGGCGACCTATGTGTTCCTCGCGAAGAACGGCGTCGAGCTCGATCCGGCTGACGACGATGTCGCCTATGACCTGGTGATCGCCGTAGCGTCCGGCAAGCTCACCGAAGTGAATGAGATCGCCGACGGCCTGCGCGCCTTCACGGCGCCCGATGTCCCTCCCAAAGGCATGCCCACCTGACTCCCGCGAGCACGAACCTCCCTCCAGCTTGAGGACGTGCGCAGAATCAACTGCAGGTCATGGCGGATCATTGCGGCAACGCTTCTGGAGAGCGCCTCTCTCCGCACCCTCACATCCATCAAGACGATCGTGGCAATGATGTCCTGAGGGCGTACTCGGACAGTCGTGCTCATGTGATGCCGGCCTCGGCGCGTCGCCGGAGCGGGCAAGGGTGCGTGACGTGCCGGTTCGGACAACAGATCATGCCGATCGTGGCGAACCGCCCGCCCCGCAGCCAGTCGCCCCACTGCACGTCCACTCCGCGCGGCAACAGGTCGAGCGCGCCCGCGATCCGCTCCTCCAGGGTGACGACGCGCCGGCCCCGCTGGAGCAGCATGCCGTCGATCTTGCCGAACTCGGTCGCCATCCAGTCGGCCGCCGCTTTCGCCTCGTCGTACCTGCCGGAACTTCGCGACGCCGACTTGAGCAGCCAGTCGCCGGTGCGCATCGGCGGCAGCGCCGAGCCGGAGAAGTCGGGCGAGGTCGGCCGGCGCTCGGCCTCGTTGCCGCGATCGGCGCCGTTGCCGGTCCACTGATAGGCGTGCCAGTGCATGGCCAGGGTGCTCCCGTAGAGTTCGTGAGGTGCGGCCCCTGCTTGCTTCGATCAGGCAGGGGCCGCCGTCTTGGCCGTGTCTGGATGGCGGCCGGCCTGACCGCGTGAAGCTCGGCGCTAGGTGGTGGCCAGTCCGGCCGCGCGTAGCTCGGCACCGGAGAAGCGGAGCGTTCCGGCGGCCGGGTTCTTCGAGTCACGCAGCGCGAACGCGTCCGTCACGCTTGGGATGGGGGCGATCAGGATGCAGGACTCGCCTTCCTCCTCCTGCTGGTTGCCGCCGCACATTCTGGTGAACGGCGCGTCATGGAGCGGCTGGCCGTACAGGTCCCTCACGGATGGTCCTCTCGTCCGGCCCCGGTGTCCGGGGCGATGGCCCAGGCGCGGGGTGCGCCTGGGAGCTTGGATGCTCGCCTGTCATCGGCATGGACAGGTCGGTGGTCGAACCCTTGGAGCAGGGCGGCTTTCTTGAGTGGGTTTTCCGCTGGCCGCCGCATTTGTGAGTTTTCATTTTTGGCGGCGCCGGCTTTTGCTGATGCCATAGTGGTGCCAGGTGTCGGAGCGTCACCAGAGTGTCGGCGTGGCGCGGGCGAACGCGCCACGGGCG
>NZ_JAHKRL010000238.1 GCF_019396405.1 Nonomuraea rhizosphaerae
CAGCCCGGGCCCGGGGAGCCCCGGCCTCACGGCGCTGTGCCACCGCCTTCGCACGGCCGGCGCGGCGGCCTCAGCCGTGGCGTGAGCGCAGGTGGTCGGCGGTGGCCGCGTCGGCGGGCAGGAACGCCTCCAGCTTCAGCTCGGCCAGCGTCACGTCCACCGCCGTGGCGAACGACGTGAGCGTGGTCAGCAGCCGCAGCGCCTCGGACCGCAGGCTCTCGACGATGTGCCGCCCCCAGTCCGCCAAGTTGAGCACCCGCAGCGCCATGCCCCGGGGATGCAGGGCCACCCTCAGCACGTTGACGGGCGGCCGCAGCAGTTCCTCCGCCACCCCCTCGGTGAGCACGGCGAAGGCCGCGTTGGCCGCCACCAGCTCGCCGTAGGGCCGCACCACCACGGCCGGGTAGGGCAGGTGACCGTCCAGGATGTCGTCCAGCGCCTCGCGGACGGGCTTCAGCATGGCGTCGTCCAGCCCCGGCTCGGGGAACAGGGGGGCGTACCCGGCGGCCAGCAACAGCCCGTTGCGTTCGCGCAGCGACAGTTCGAGCGACTCGGCCAGCCGCACCACGATCCCCCGGCCGGGATGGGACCGCCCCTGCTCCATGAAACTGAGATGCCGCTGCGTCGTGCCGGCCCGGTTGGCCAGCTCCAGCTGGCTCACCCGCCGGCTGCTGCGCCAGCGCCGCAACTCCTTCGCGAACCGCTCCACGCGCCTTTTCTAGCCCACGGGAACGACAGAACACGACTCCCCGCAGGGTATGACACCGCCTCGGACCGCCGGCTTTCTTGGTGCGCTCCGGCCGGCGTTTCGGTGCGCTCCGGCCCACTTCGCGCACGTCACGGCGGCCAGCCCCGCATCACCGGAGGAGCGTGCCCCTGGACGGACGCCGGCCCTGGTCGGCGGGTGGGGCCGGCCCATGCCTGCCGTAAGAAGGCTCTCTGAAAAGTGATCAGCGCAAGGTCAGGCAGGCGACGCGCGGGGACGGCGGGTCGACGGCGGGGGCGGCGTGCAGCACCAGCGACCGCGGCATCACCCCCGCGAGCGCCCAGTCGTGGCGCGCGGTCGCCCGCCCCGCGCCCGCCTCGTCCGTCGTCAGGTCCAGCCACACCTCGCTCGTCGCGTCGGCGTGGTCGGGCAGGTGCTGGAAGTGCGGCCCCGCGGCGCGCGGATCGGCCCCGCACGGCGCGCTGTGGAGGTGCGCCCCGTAGCGGTGGCGGGGCAGCAGCCCCTCGACCACCAGCGAGGTCAGCGTCTTGCCGCGGGCGGACTCGGCGGTCACGCTCGCCTGCGCGCCCCGTGGGACCAGCTTGCGGTCGTAGACGATCGCGCCGGTGGTGCGCGGCGCGAACTCGCCCCCGCCCGACAACGTCGTACGGTCGGCGGCGCCGGAGCCGTGCGCCACGACCTCGTCCTTGGGGCTCGACGCGCAGCCCGCGACCACCACCGTCGCCATCCCCACCGCCAGCGCCCGCACCGGGACACCCGCGAACGACCCGCGCGAGGCGACCTCTGCGCCTCCGCACGCGGACATCCACGTCCAGGCGGGCATCACCCGCTTCCGGGCAGCGCGCCGGCAGACGGCGCGCAGAAAGGCGGCGGCGCGCAGGAGGGGCGCGGTGGCGGGTGCGGGCAGGCGCATGGGAACCCCCGGTGCGGAGACGAGCCCGGCCGGGCTCGCGGGCCCACCACTCTATCCAGTAACCGATCCGCTACGCGCCGTGTTTGCCGGCGATGGCGTCGATCGCCGCCGCGAGGGTGAAGTCCGCCTCGGTGAGCCCTCCCTTGTCGTGGGTGGTCAGCGTGAGGTGCAGCTTCCGCCACCGGATGTCGATGTCGGGGTGGTGGTTCATCTCCTCGGCCCGGATCGCGATCTCGTCGACGATGCGGATGGCCGTGGGGAAGTCGGGCGCGACGACCGTACGCCGGATCTCGTCGCCCTCTCTGCGCCATTCGGGCAGGTCGTTGAGCTTGCTGTCGACGTCCATGGGCTCACGGTACTTCTTGGCGGGCCCCGTGGCTCACTTGAGGGCTCCGGCGCCGAGGCCGGACTGGATCTGGCGCTGGAAGACGATGTAGACGATCATCACCGGCAGGATCGTCATGCTGAGCGCCGCGAACAGGCCGGGCCAGTCCGCCTCGTACCCGGCGATGGTGGAGATGTCGGCGATGCCCTGGGTGATCACCCATTTGTCCTTGTTGTCGGTGAGGAGGACCAGGGGCAGCAGGTACTGGTTCCACTGGCCGAGCACGTTGAAGATGGTGATGCTGATCAGCCCCGGCTTGGCCATGGGCAGCATGACCTGGAAGAACGCGCGGGTGTGTGAGGCGCCGTCGATGGCGGCGGCCTCGGCCACGGTGTCCGGCAGTGTCCGGAAAAATGCGGCCAGGAAGAAGACCGTGAACGGCAGCGAGTACGCGATGTACACCAGGATGAGCCCGACGTGCGAGTTCAGCAGCCCGAGCTGGAGCACCACGAAGAACAGCGGCCCCAGCGCGAGGAAGATCGGGAACGCCATCCCGGCCACGAAGTAGTAGTAGATCAGCCTGTTGCCGACGAACCGGTAGCGCGCCAGCACGTACGCCGCCATCGACCCGAACAGCATCGTCCCCGACGTGCTGAAGAAGACGACGACAACGGTGTTGAGCATGTACTGGCCCACGTGGGCCTTGTCCCACGCCCGCCCCCACGCGTCGAGCCGCAGCTGACCGGGCAGTTGCAGCGCGTCGCCGAAGATCTCGGCGTTGGACTTGAACGACGCGAGGAACGTCCACAGCAACGGCAGGATGATCAGCAGCGCCCAGATGAGGAGCGCGACGTGCGAGAGCCCGCCCAGCACCCCCGTCCGGGGCCTCGCCTTGGCGGCGGCTCTGCTCATGGTCGTGTCCTTGGCCATGTCAGAGCTCGATCCTCTCGCGCCGCGTGGTTCGCAGGGTCAGCACCGCGAACGTCACGGTCAGGAAGAACAGCACGACCCCCATCGCCGACGCGTAACCCACCTTGGAATAGGTGAACGCGGTCTTCCAGATCTCCACCGGCAGGATGGTGGTGGCCCCGTCGGGCTCTCCTTTGTTCCCGGCCAGCACCAGGATCAGCGCGAAGCCGTCGAACGCCGCTATCCCCAGATACACCCAGCCCACCTGGACGGTGTCGCGCAGCAGCGGCAGCGTTATGGAGAAGAACAGCCGGATCCGCCCCGCGCCGTCGAGCGCCGCCGCCTCGAAGTAGTCCTTGGGAATGGCGGCCATCCCGGCCGAGAAGAGGACCACGTAGAAGCCCACGGCCTGCCAGATCATCACCGCGATGACGGACCAGAGGGCCAGGTCCGGCTCGATCAGCCAGCCGACCGGCTCGAATCCCACCTTGATCAGCGCGCCGTTGACGACGCCGCCCTCATCGGGCCGGTAGACCGCCTTGAACAGCACGCCGACCACCGCCACGGCGAGCACCTGGGGGAAGAAGAACACCACCCGGTAGAACTTCGACCCCCAGATCCCCCTCATTCCGGCGCCCCGCGGCCCGCCGCCCAGGTTCAGCAGGAACGCGAAGAACAACGCGATGACCACCGTCACGATCGGCAGCACCAGCAGCAGGATCCCGTGGTTGCGCAGCGCCTGCCAGAACACCTCGTCGTCGAACAGCCGGATGAAGTTGTCGAACCCGATGTATCGCAGCTTCGAGCGGTAGCCGTTCCAGTCCGTGAAGGAGATCTGGAACGCCTGCACGTACGGGCCGATCACGAACACCGAGTAGAGCGCGACAGGAAAAGCGAGGAACCCGGCGACGAAGCCGTACTTGCGCAACCGCCGCATACGTCATTGGCTCCGCGTCTGTTTGGTGACCGACGAGTCCTTCTTGATGGCGTCGGCCTTCTTCTGCATGTTCTGGCAGAACTTCTCCGGCGTGATGCGCCCCGCCATGACCACGTTGATCTGCGCGGTGCCGTAGTCGAACATCTCCTTGTACCAGCTCTCGAAGCGGGCGTCGGTGATGATGTTCTGGCCGGCGACGTCCTGGGCCTTGGCCGCGCTCTTGAGCCCAGGAGTGAGGGAGAGCCCTTCGGCCGCGCCGTTGACCACGGTCAGGTTCAGGGTCTTCTCGGTGAAGCCCTTGGCGCCTTCCTTGGACAGCATGATGCGCAGGTATTCGAGGCCGCCGGCCGGGTTCTTGCCCTTGGTGGAGACGAGGAAGTTCTCGCCGACGCCCACCTGGATGGCCCCGTACGGCATCTTGTCGGCGGCCGTGACGTCGGGGATCGGGGCGATGGCGTACTCGAAGTCCTTCGGCTTGTCCTTGGCCATCTCGTTCTCGATCCACGAGCCGACCGGGTAGAAGAGCAGTTTGTTCTGCAGCTGCTTGATCTGGGTCTGGGTGTGGTCGAGCCCGAAGTACGCCTTGTCGCCGTAGTTCGTCTGGATGTCCACCCAGGCGCTCACCGCCTGCTTCACCGGGCCGCTCAGCCAGGCGTTGTCGACCAGGTTGTCGATGTCGATGAGGACCTGGTTCCCGCCGATCTTGGCAGCCGTGTAGAGGGCGTTCCAGAGCTGGTAGTACGGGCCCTTCTGTCCGGGATAGGCGAACAGCAGGATGCCCTCCTTCTTCGCCGTGTCGCCGAGCGCCTTGAACTCCGCCCACGTCTTGGGCAGCGTCCAGCCCTTGTCGGCGAAGAGCTGGGCGTTGTACCAGAGGGCGCGGTGCGAGACCGTGTAGCCGAGTTGCAGGGGTTTGTCGTCGATGACGGCGTTCGCCAGCACGGCCGGGGTCACGGTGTCGCGCACTTTCTTGGACGGGTCGTCGTACGAGGGCGCGTCGAACAGCGCCGTCAGGTCGACGAGCTGCCCCTCCTCGGCCAGGGCGACCGGGTCGAGCCCCTCGGGCCCCGAGTTGTTGACCACGTCGGGCACGTCGCCGCTGACGAAGCGCGGGCGGAGCTGGGTGCCGATCTGCTGCGTCGCGTTGTGCTTGATCGTCGCCGCGGGGAAGGCGCGCTTGTAGATGACCTCGTGCACGTCCTTCGCGTACGCGTCGCTGTAACCGCCGCTGAAGATCGTCACCTCCAGCGGCTTGGTCGCGTCCACCCCGAACGGGTTCTTGGGGTCGGCCGACACGGCGATCGAGCTGGCGGGCGCCGAGCTGGGCTCCTCACCGGATCCCGCCGTGGCGCAGGCGCTCAGCAGGCCCGCTCCGGGACCTGCCACGACGGCGGTCAGGCCGATACGGCGCAGCAGCTCACGACGTGTGATCTCGCCCGGGTGGGTCATGGGGGCTCCTGAAGAGGATCGGTAAATAGGAAAGTTTCCTAACCGTTTGCCCGAAGGTACGAACGCCTCCCGACACTCGTCAAGAGGCGCAATCGAGACGTGACTTTCGAGCTTGCTCCGCCTCCACAGAGAGGACAGTAGAGCCCCAGCCCCCCAACGGCCAACCCCCAAAGGTCAGCCTAGGTGGGCGCGGGTCTCGGCGAAGGCCTGGTCGGTGCCCTCCAGAGCGCGGGCCACGTCCTCCTCGGTGTGGGCCGCGGACATGAACCAGTTGTGCCACGGGTGGATGTAGACGCCGTGCCGCAGACACGCGTCGCTCCACCACATGGCGGTCGACAGGTCGGTGTCGCCGTCGAAGCTGAGCCAGGGGATGGTCACGGGGCCGGTCTGGTTGACCACGAACCCGTGGGCCTTGGCCTGGGTGTAAAGACCTTCGCGCAGTTGCGTGCCGGCGCGCTCCATGGCGGCGATGCCGTCGGTGTCGCGCAGGGTCTCGATGGTCGCCTTCGCCGCCGCCATGGCGACGGAGGAGAACCAGAACGAGCCGGTCGAGTACAGCGTCTGCGCGGGGCCGCGGAGCGCGTCGGTGCCGGTGACGGCGGCGATCGGGTAGCCGTTCGCCATGGCCTTGGACCAGGCCGTCAGGTCCGGCCGCACGCCGTAGGGCTCCCACGAGCCGCGCAGGTCGATCCGGAAGCCGGCGCGCACGTCGTCGATCACCAGGGCGGCGCCGAGACGGTCGGCGAGCGCCCGCGCGCCGCGCGCGAACGCGGGCTCCACCAGCTCCTGATCCTCGAACGAGTCGTGCTTGAACGGGGTGACGATGATCGCCGCGACGTCCCCCTCGACCGTGGCCGCGGCGGCCTCCAGCGACTCCAGGGAGTTGTAGGCGAACTCCACCAGGTCGGCCCGCTCGTTCGGCGTCGTGCCGGCCAGCGACGGCGTGCACCAGGGGTCGGCCCCGTGGTAGGCGCCGTGCGCCATCAGGACCTTCGTCCGGCCGGTGGCGGCCCTGGCGACCATGAGCGCCTGGGTGGTGGCGTCGGTGCCGTTCTTGGAGAACATCGCCCAGTCCGCGCTCGGCACGGTGTCCACCAGCAGCTCGGCCAGCTCCACCATCACCGGGCCGGGGCCGTTGAGGCAGTCGCCGCGCGCCTGCCGACGGGCGGCGGCCTCCTCCACGCGCGGGTGCCGGTGACCGAGGACGACCGGGCCCCAGCTGCACATGAAGTCGATGTACTCGCGGCCGTCCACGTCCCACTGGCGGCAGCCCTCGCCGCGCTCGAAGAACTGGGGGTAGCCGGGGGCGAACAGGGCCGCGTTGAGGTGGCCGTACATGCCGCCGGGAACGACCTTCAGCGCCCGCTGACGAAGTTCAGCGTCTGTCATCACATTCTCCAATTACGTCAGCAGGTCGAGGGTGGAGTCGAGGTCGGTGAGGCCCGCGTCCGAGCCGAGCCCCGTCGCGACCTGGGCGGCGGCGGCCGTGCCCCAGCGGGCGGCGGTCACCACGTCCTGGTCGTGCAGGAGCCCGGTGATGAAGCCGGCGCAGTACGCGTCGCCGCAGCCGGTCGTGTCGCTGACGTCCACCTTGAGCGCGGGGATCTGCTCGACGCCGTCCGCGGTCACCACCAGGCTGCCCGCACCGCCCAGCGTGACGAGCACCCCACGGGGGCCCTCCGCCAGCAACGCCTTGGCAGCCGCCAGAATCGCCACCGACACTCCCGCTTCTACGGCCGAGCCGGACGCGTCGCCGGACCCCGACATGTTCGCCGAGCCAGGCGCGTCACCGGCCCCGGGCGCGGCCGCCG
>NZ_JAHKRL010000239.1 GCF_019396405.1 Nonomuraea rhizosphaerae
CATCGCACGGGGCCGCTCTCATGGGTGTGGGCGTTCTGTGGCCATTTGTCCGGTTATGTGTTGTTGCTATTGGCTCGGGTAGCTGAGGGCGGACCCGAAAGGGGGACCGAGGGGGGTCGGCCATACAGTTAAAGGGTCGGTAGGGGCCTGACCTGCGAAAGGTCAGGGGCCACGGGGAAGGGTCAGGCATCATGACGAGTACGGAGCCGGGCATTGCCATGCCCGAAATCGGCCGGCGTGAGGCGTTGGGAGCGGCCGGGGTCGCAGCCTGCGGGCTGGCCCTCGCGGGCTGCAGCGGTGGCGCCAAGGCCGAGCCTGTGCAGAGCATCAAGGGCAAGGTCCTCGCCAAGACGGCCGACGTGCCGGTGGGCGGCGGCATCGTCGTCCAGCAGTACAAGATCGTGGTCACTCAGCCGGCCAAGGGCGTCTTCAAGGCCTACAGCGCGGTCTGCACGCACAAGGGGTGCGCGGTCGGCTCACCCAAGGAGAACGTGATCACCTGCAACTGCCACGGCAGTCAGTTCGCCGCGGACAGCGGCAAGGCGCTCAAGGGGCCCGCGACCACGCCGCTGATGGCCTACCAGGTCAAGGTCGTGGGCGACGGCGTCGTGGTGGCCTGAGCGCCGCCCGAAGCGGCGGCTCGAGGGCCGGCGAGGCGGCGGCCCGGGCGCCGAGGAAGGGGCGGTTCGGGGCCGGTGAATCGGGTGCCCCAACCTGTGGGCGGCTTCGCACATGGTCTGAACAGGTAATTCTGCGTGGTTCACACGATCGAGGCACGGCACGCTGAACCGGCGTCAGTGCGCTGGCCGTAACTGAAGTGAGAACTAGACCTGGGAGGACGCACCATGACCGAAACGACGCGCCGGACGGTGATGCTTGGGGCCGGAGGCGCCGGGCTCGCGGTGGTTCTGACCGCTTGCGCGAGTTACGGTTCCCCGACGACCCAAGCGAGTGAGGAGCCCGCGGCCGACGAGCCGTCGTCCGCGGCCCCGAAGAAGAAGAAAACCGCCGCCAAGGCGCTCGCGAACACCGATGACATCCCCAGCGGTGGTGGAAAGGTCTTCGAGGGCCAGAAGGTGGTCGTGACTCAGCCGTCGGACGGCGAGTTCAAGTGTTTCACGGCCGTGTGCACCCACCAGGGCTGCACGGTCGACGAAGTCGCCGACGGCACCATCAACTGCCCGTGCCACGGCAGCAAGTTCAAGATTTCGGATGGTTCCGTCGCGGGCGGGCCCGCCTCCGAGCCGCTCGCGGAAAAGAAGATCAAGGTCTCGGGGGGCAAGATCACCCTGGCGTAGCGAGTCCTCATGAATTTCTCACCTGCGTGCGGTTGGGTGAGCGCATGCGAGATGACCTTCAGAGTCGCAGAGCGGTGATCGCGGGTGTGGGCGCGGGTGGCCTGACACTGGCGCTGGCCGCTTGCGGCGGCGGTGACAACACATCCGCGGCGCAGCCTTCGGCGGACGCGTCGCAGTCGAGCGCCCCCGCGGGGGGCGGCGCACTCGGGAAGACCTCCGACATTCCCGTCGGCGGTGGGACGGTGTTCAAGGATCAGAAGGTGGTGGTGGTGCAGCCCACGTCGGGCGAGTTCAAGGCGTTCAGCGCGGTCTGCACGCATCAGGGGTGTTCGGTGGCCAGTGTCGCGAACGGCACGATCGACTGCCCCTGCCACGGCAGCAAGTTCAAGATCGAGGACGGTTCCGTCACCGCGGGGCCGGCCAAGGATCCGCTGCCGGAGCAGCAGATCAAGGTGGACGGCGACCAGATCACGCTCGCCTGAGGCTCCAGCCCCGCCGTATCTGGACGGATGGTACGGCGGGCTACCTCGTCGCCCGGCGCGGCGGGCCGCCTCGTCGGCCGGCGGCCGGTTGCCTCGCCGGTCGGCACGGCGGGCACCTCGTCAGCCGGTACGGCGGGCTTGCTTGTCGGTGAGGGCCGATACTCTTTGAACGTGGCGAGATCAGCGCGCAGCCCTCTGAGTTTCCGGCCCCGGCCAGGCTCCATCCCCGACTCCCCGGGGGTCTACCGGTTCAGGGACGCGCACGGCAGGGTGATCTACGTCGGCAAGGCCAAGAGCCTGCGGCAGCGGCTCAACTCCTACTTCGCCGACTTCTCCGCGCTGCATCCGCGCACCCAGTCCATGCTCACCACCGCGGCCGACGTCGACTGGACGGTGGTCGGCACCGAGGTCGAGGCGCTGCAGCTCGAATACTCCTGGATCAAGGAGTTCGACCCGCGCTTCAACGTCAAGTACCGCGACGACAAGTCCTACCCCTACCTCGCCGTCACGATGGGCGAGGACTTCCCGCGCGTGCAGGTGATGCGGGGCGCCAAGCGCAAAGGGACCCGCTACTTCGGCCCCTACTCGCACGCCTGGGCCATCCGCGAGACGGTCGACCTGCTGCTGCGCGTCTTCCCCGTGCGCACGTGCAGCGCCGGCGTCTTCAGGCGGGCCGGCCAGATCGGCAGGCCCTGCCTGCTCGGCTACATCGACAAGTGCTCGGCCCCGTGCGTCGGCCGGGTCACCCCCGAGGAGCACCGCGAGCTGGCCGAGGACTTCTGCGACTTCATGGCCGGCAACACCAGCCGCTTCATCAAGCGCCTCGAACGCGACATGCGCGAGGCCGCCGCCGAGCAGGAGTACGAGCGGGCCGCCAGACTCCGCGATGACATCCAGGCGTTGCAGCGCGCGCTGGAGAAGCAGGCCGTCGTGCTCGGCGAGGGCACCGACGCCGACGTGATCGCCCTGGCCGAGGACCCGCTGGAGGCCGCCGTCCAGGTCTTCTACGTGCGCGGCGGGCGCATCCGCGGCCAGCGCGGCTGGGTGGTCGACAAGGTCGAGGAGAGCTCGCCCGGCGAGCTGGTCGAGCAGTTCCTGCTGCAGATGTACGGCGACGCCACGGCCGAGTCGATGCCCCGCGAGGTCCTTGTGCCGTCCGCGCCGCCCGACGTCGAGGCCATCGTCGAGCTGCTGTCGGAGCAGCGCCGTGCCCGCGTCGAGGTGCGGGTGCCGCAGCGCGGCGACAAGAAGGCGCTGATGGAGACCGTCGAGCGCAACGCCAAGGAGTCCCTGGCCCAGCACAAGATCCGCCGGGCCGCCGACCTGACCACCCGCAGCAAGGCGCTGCAGGAGATCGCCGACGCGCTCGACCTCGACCAGGCGCCGCTGCGCGTCGAGTGCTACGACGTCTCCCACCTGCAGGGCGAGAACGTGGTGGCCTCGATGGTGGTCTTCGAGGACGGCCTGGCCCGCAAGTCCGAATACCGGCGCTTCGCCGTCAAGACCAAGGAAGGCGACGTCGCCTCCATCTACGAGGTCATCCAGCGGCGCTTCCGGCGCTACCTGGAGGAGCGCTCGGCCACCGGCGAGCTGGCGGCCGACGACCAGGCCGAGGGGTCGAGCGGCCCGATCGACCCCGAGACCGGCAAACCACGCAAGTTCGCCTACCCGCCCAACCTGGTCGTGGTCGACGGCGCCGGCCCGCAGGCGGCCGCCGCCCAGCGGGCGCTGGACGAGCTGGGCATCGACGACGTCGCCGTGTGCGGCCTGGCCAAGCGGCTGGAGGAGGTGTGGCTGCCCGGCGACGACCAACCGGTGATCATGCCTCGTTCAAGCGAGGGCCTCTACCTGCTGCAACGCGTACGTGACGAAGCGCACAGGTTCGCCATCACCTACCATCGAGCCAAGAGGTCCAAGACCGTGAAGGAGAGCGCGCTCGACACCGTGCCCGGCCTCGGCCCGGCCCGCCGGCAGGCGCTGCTCAGGCACTTCGGCTCCGTGAAGAAGCTGCGCGAGGCCACCGCGGCCGAGATCTGCCAGGTCCCCGGCATCGGCCCGGCCATCGCCGAGGTGATCGCGTCGACGCTGAAGGAGGAGGGACAGTGAGTCCGCCGAACGGAGTGAGGCAGTGAGCAGCACCAGCACAGAGCCGGCGTTCGTCATCGTCACCGGCATGTCCGGGGCGGGGCGCAGCACCGCGGCCAAGGCCCTGGAGGACCTGGGCTGGTTCGTGATCGACAACCTGCCGCCGGGCCTGCTGTTCGCCATGGCCGAGGAGGCCGGCAAGGTCAAGCTGGCCGCCGACAAGGTGGCCGCCGTCGTCGACGTGCGCAGCCTCGCCTTCACCACCGACCTCAACGCCGCCATCGAGGAGCTCGAAGGCCGCGGCGTGCGGGTGCGCGTGGTGTTCCTGGAGGCCAGCGACGAGGAGCTGGTACGCAGGTTCGAGAACGTGCGCCGGCCCCACCCGCTCCAGGGCGAGGGCAGGCTGGTGGACGGCATCACCCGCGAGCGCGGCATCCTGCGCGAGGTGCGGGCCAACGCCGACCTGGTCATCGACACCTCCTCGCACAACGTCCACGAGCTGCGCAACAAGATCGTCAACTACTTCGGCGGCGAGGACCGGCCCGGGCTGCGGGTCAACGTCGTCTCCTTCGGCTTCAAGTACGGGCTGCCGGTCGACGCCGACCTCGTGGTCGACTGCCGGTTCCTGCCCAACCCGCACTGGGTGCCCGAGCTGCGGCCGATGAACGGGCTCGACGCGCCCGTGCGCGACTACGTGCTCGGGCAGCCGGGGGCCAAGGAGTTCCTGGACGCCTACGAGGAGGTCCTGCAGGTCGTGGCCAACGGTTACGCGCGCGAGGGCAAGAGCTACGCGACGCTGGCGGTGGGCTGCACGGGCGGCAAGCACCGCAGCGTGGCGATGGCCGAACAGGTCGCCGGCCGCCTGCGGGACCGCGGGATGGAGGTCCAGGTGAGCCACCGGGATGTGGGGCGGGAGTGACCGATGACGGCGCGAACGCACTCGACACGGCCCTGAGCGGTGGCGCGCGTGCGGATGGTGGCGCGGTGCCGGGTGGTGGCGCGCCTGCGGGCGGCGGTGCTGCTGCTCCGGGCGGTGCTGTTCCAGGTGGTGACGTGATGCCGGGTGATGGCGTGCTCGCGGGCGGGGAGTCACCGGTCGGGCCGCGGGTGGTGGCGCTGGGGGGCGGGCACGGGCTCTACGCCTCGCTGTCGGCGTTGCGGGCCGTCACCGGCGAGCTGACCGCGGTCGTCACCGTGGCCGACGACGGCGGCTCCAGCGGCAGGTTAAGGCGTGAGCTCGGCGTGCTGCCGCCGGGCGACCTGCGCATGGCGCTGGCCGCGCTGTGCGGCGACGACGAGTGGGGCAGCACCTGGAGCGAGGTCGTCCAGCACCGCTTCCGCAGCGAGGGCGACCTGCACGGCCACGCCGTCGGCAACCTGCTCATCGTGGCGCTGTGGGAGCTGCTCGGCGACCCCGTCGCCGGCCTCGACTGGGTGGGGCGGCTGCTCGGCGCCCACGGCAGGGTGCTGCCGATGGCCTCGGTGCCGCTCGACATCGTGGCGGAGGTCGAGCTCGACGGCGTCACCTCGACCGTACGCGGGCAGGTGGCGTGCGCGCTGACCCCCGGCAGGGTGCAGGCGATCTCGCTGGTGCCCGAGGACCCGCCCGCGCGGCCCGAGGCGGTGGAGGCGGTGCTGGAGGCCGACTGGCTGGTGTTCGGGCCGGGGTCGTGGTTCACCAGCGTGCTGCCGCACCTGAAGGTGCCCGAGCTGGCCAGGGCGCTGCACGAGTCGAAGGCCAGGCGGCTGGTCACGCTCAACCTCGCCCCGCAGCCGGGCGAGACCGACGACTTCTCCCCCCAGCAGCACCTGGAGGTGCTCCGCCAGCACGCCCCCGGCCTGCCCGTCGACATCGTCCTGGCCGACACCGGCGTGGTCGACGACCCCGACGCGCTGGAGAAGGCCGCTGCCGCGCTCGGCGGACGGCTCGTCATGGCGGACGTGGCCACCTCGGACGGCTCCGCCCGCCACGACCCACGACGTCTTGCCTCCGTCCTGGACGAGATTTTCCTCCAGAAGCGTTGATCCTGGTCGGCGTGGCGCGAAGGTGCGAGAGACTGCTATGAAGCCGGTCTGGATGGGGGAGGACTAACGCTTATGGCGATGACGGGTGTGGTGAAGGACGAGCTGAGCCGACTGCCGGTGCTGAAGCCCTGCTGCAGGAAGGCCGAGGTGTCGACGCTGTTGCGGTTCGCCAGCGGCCTGCACCTGGTGGGCGGGCGCATCGTGATCGAGGCCGAGCTCGACACCAACGCCACCGCGCGGCGGCTGATCAAGGACATCGGTGAGGTGTTCGGGCACAAGGCGGAGGTGCTCGTGCTCGCGCCCGCCGGATTGCGCAAGGGGTCGCGCTACGTGGTGCGCGTCTACCGCGACGGGGAGGCGCTCGCCCGGCAGACGGGCCTGATAGACAACCACGGCCGTCCGGTGCGCGGCCTGCCCCGCCAGGTGGTGGCGGGGGCCGCCTGCGACGCGGAGGCGGCCTGGCGCGGGGCGTTCCTGGCGCACGGGTCGCTGACCGAGCCGGGGCGCTCCATGTCGCTGGAGGTCACCTGCCCGGGGCCCGAGGCGGCGCTGGCGCTGGTCGGCTCGGCGCGGCGGCTGAAGATCCACGCCAAGGCGCGCGAGGTGCGCGGCGTGGACCGGGTCGTGGTGCGCGACGGCGACGCGATCAGCGCGCTGCTGACCCGGCTCGGCGCGCACGACAGCGTGCTGGCCTGGGAGGAGCGGCGGATGCGCCGCGAGGTGCGGGCCACGGCCAACCGGCTCGCCAACTTCGACGACGCGAACCTGCGGCGCTCGGCGCGGGCCGCGGTGGCGGCCGGCGCGCGGGTGCAACGGGCGCTGGAGATCCTGGGGGAGGAGGCGCCCGACCATCTGGTGGTGGCGGGGCGGCTGCGGGTGGAGCACAAGCAGGCGTCCCTGGAGGAGCTGGGGCAGATCGCCGACCCGCCGCTGACGAAGGACGCCATCGCGGGGCGGATCCGGCGGCTGCTGGCGATGGCCGACAAGCGGGCGTCCGACCTGGGCATCCCCAACACCGAGGCCAACCTCACCGTGGACATGCTCGCCCAGTGAGCGCCCGTCGGCGCGGGGCGATGTGCGATGCGTGTGGTGCGGGAGGTCTTCTTCTCTTACGGCCGGCATGGGCCGGCCCCACCCGCCGACCGGGGCCGGGCTCCCTCCAGGGGCACGCTCCTCCGGTTCCCCGGCCGGGCGCCGTGACGTGCGCACAGTGGGCCGTTCGAGGAGTTCGAGCCCTGGCCGGAGCAGCGCCCTCGTCGTGCGGCCGTCAGGGGAGGTGCGGGCCCTGGCCGGAGGTGGCTTCTCAGGTCAGGGCCGGGGTTCTCAGGCTTGGCCTGACTCGTCCCTCGGGGTGAACAGGTTGCCCGTGGGGCGGGGGGCCGGGGGCTGGAACGGCTCGAACGAGCCCCGGTACTCCGGCTCCGCCTCCGGTTGCTGCTGCTGTTGCTGCTCCTCCTGCTGCGGGGAGTCGTCCGATGGCTTGGGACGGCGTCGCAGGCGGACAGCCCGTACGAGGGGAAGGACGAAGGCGGGCAGCGCGGCGACGGCCGCGACGACCCAATAGGCCCAGTCGAAACGCACCAGGATCAGGAGCGTGTTGGTGACCTTGTAGGCCGTCTCGAAGCTGACCGGCTGTCCCTGGAGCGACAGCCAGTACGTCGACTCGGCGATGAAGCCCAGCGCCAGGGCCAGGCACGCGTACACCACCGAGACGAAGGGAAGCAGGAGACTGCGGCGGCGGACCGCCCAGCCGATGATCACGCCGGCGAGGAAGGTTCCAACGCCGAGTTCCGCCGACTCCAGCCACACCTGGCTGGTCACCTGTTCCCGCAAAAAGAAGAGCAGGGCCCCGTACCCCGCTCCGCATAACACCGTGGCTATCAGGCCTGTGACCAGGCCGGACAGCAATCCGGATCTAGGTCTTGACATCTCAGCCCCCAGAGAATGCCGGAATTTACTCTGATGAGTCGGGCACTTTACTCGAACCTCGCAAAATGCGCCGCCGGATCGCCGATTCGCGGTATGGGCCCTGCAGTGGTCTAAACCAATTTAGGTCCGATAGGGTTCGTGGTTGAGGTTTCAGCCCGCCATCACGTACGAGGAGATCGGTTCCCGTGAGCATCCGCGTAGGCGTCAACGGCTTCGGCCGCATTGGCCGCAACTTCTGGCGCGCCGTGGCCGCCAGCGGCAAGGACATCGAGATCGTCGCGGTCAACGACCTGACCGACAACGCGACGCTCGCCCACCTGCTGAAGTACGACAGCATTCTCGGCCGCCTGCCTTACGAGGTGAAGGCCTCCAGCGACGAGATCACCGTCGACGGCAAGGCGATCAAGGTCTTCGAGGAGCGCGACCCCGGCAAGCTGCCCTGGTCCGACCTGGGCGTCGACGTGGTCCTGGAGTCGACCGGCCTGTTCACCGACGCCGCCAAGGCCAAGGTGCACGCCGACAACGGCGCCAAGAAGGTCATCATCTCGGCCCCGGCCAAGAACGAGGACGTCACGATCGTGATGGGCGTCAACCACGACACCTATGACGCCGCCAAGCACACGATCATCTCCAACGCCTCCTGCACCACCAACTGCCTGGCCCCGCTGGCGAAGGTCCTGCACGACACCTTCACCATCGAGAAGGGCCTGATGACCACGATCCACGCCTACACGCAGGACCAGAACCTGCAGGACGGCCCGCACAAGGACCTGCGCCGCGCCCGCGCCGCCGCCGTCAACGTGGTGCCCACCTCGACCGGCGCGGCCAAGGCCATCGGCCTGGTGCTGCCGGAGCTGAAGGGCAAGCTCGACGGGTTCGCGATGCGCGTGCCGATCCCCACCGGCTCGGCCACCGACCTGACCGTCGACGTCTCGCGCGACGTGACCGCCGAGGAGGTCAACGCCGCGTTCAAGGCCGCCGCCGAGGGCCCGCTCAAGGGCCTGCTCAGCTACACCGAGGACGAGATCGTCTCCAGCGACATCGTCACCGACCCGCACTCCTGCATCTTCGACGCCGGCCTGACCAAGGTCATCGGCAACCAGGTGAAGGTCGTCGGCTGGTACGACAACGAGTGGGGCTACTCCAACCGCCTCGTCGACCTCATCCAGCTGGTGGGCGCTGACCTCTGATGCGTACGATCGACGATCTCGACGTCAAGGGCCGGCGCGTGCTCGTGCGCGCCGACCTCAACGTCCCACTCGACGGTGAGACGATCACCGACGACGGCCGCATCCGCGCCTCCGTGCCCACGATCAAGGCCCTGGTGGGCCGTGGCGCCAAGGTCGTCGTCTGCGCTCACCTGGGCCGCCCCAAGGGCAGGCCCAACCCTGAGTTCTCGCTCAAGCCCGTCTCCGCGCGCCTGGCCGAGCTGCTCGGCCAGGAGGTGGCCTTCGCCTCCGACGTGACCGGCGACAGCGCCCGCGAGACGGTCGGCGGGCTGCAGGACGGCCAGGTCGCCCTGCTGGAGAACCTGCGCTACGAGCCCGGCGAGGAGTCCAAGGACGACGCCGAGCGCGGCGCGTTCGCGGAGAAGCTGGCCGGGCTCGCCGAGCTCTACGTCGGCGACGGCTTTGGCGCGGTCCACCGCAAGCACGCCAGCGTCTACGACGTGCCCAGGCTGCTGCCGCACGCCGCCGGCGGGCTGGTGGTCGCCGAGGTCGAGGTGCTGCGGAAGCTCACCGAGGACACCGAGCGCCCCTACGTGGTGGTGCTGGGCGGCGCGAAAGTCTCCGACAAGCTCGGCGTCATCGCCAACCTGCTCAAGAAGGTCGACCGGCTGGTCATCGGCGGCGGCATGGCCTACACCTTCCTCAAGGCCCAGGGCCACGAGGTCGGTAGGTCGCTGCTCCAGGAGGACCAGCTCGACCAGGTGCGCGGCTTCCTCAACGAGGCGGCCGAGCGCGGCGTCGACCTGGTGCTGCCGGTGGACGTGCTGGCGGCCACCCACTTCGCCGAGGACGCGCCCCACGACGTGGTGCGGGCCACCGAGATCCCCGCCGACCGCGAGGGCCTCGACATCGGGCCCGAGACGCGTGAGCTGTTCGCGACCAAGCTGGCCGACGCCCGCACCGTGTTCTGGAACGGGCCCATGGGCGTCTTCGAGTTCGACGCCTTCGCCGGCGGCACCAAGGCCGTGGCCGAGGCGCTGATCGGCGCCGAGGCGTTCACCGTCGTCGGGGGCGGCGACTCGGCCGCCGCCGTGCGCAAGCTGGGCCTGCCCGAGGACGGCTTCTCGCACATCTCCACCGGGGGCGGGGCCAGCCTCGAATACCTTGAGGGCAAGACCCTCCCCGGACTCGCCGCGCTGGAGGACTGACCGTGAGAAAGCCGCTGTTCGCCGGCAACTGGAAGATGAACCTCAACCATCTCGAGGCCATCGCCCTGGTCCAGAAGCTGGCCTTCGCCCTCGCCGACAAGGACTTCGACAAGGCCGAGGTCGCCGTCCTGCCGCCGTTCACCGACCTGCGCAGCGTCCAGACGCTCATCGACGGCGACAAGCTGCGCATCGTCCACGGCGCCCAGGACCTCTCCCAGCACGACGCGGGCGCCTACACCGGCGAGATCTCGGGCGCGATGCTGGCCAAGCTCGGCTGCTCGTACGTGCTGGCCGGCCACTCCGAGCGGCGCCAGTACCACCAGGAGGACGACGACCTGGTCAACGCCAAGGTGCAGGCCGCCTTCCGCCACTCGATCACGCCGATCCTGTGCCTGGGCGAGGGCCTGCCCGTACGCCAGGCGGGCGAGCACGTCTCACACAGTCTGGGCCAACTTGACGCAGGACTGCGCAAGATCTCGGCTGAGCAGGCACAATCGATGGTGGTGGCCTACGAACCCGTGTGGGCGATCGGCACCGGCGAGGTGGCCACCCCTGAGGACGCCCAGGAGGTCTGCGGAGCGCTGCGAGCCAGACTCGCCGAGCTGTACGCCCCCGAAGTGGCCTCTGCGGTCCGTATCCTCTACGGAGGGTCAGTGAAGTCGGGCAACATCGCGGGGATCATGGCGAAACCCGACATCGACGGCGCGCTTGTGGGAGGCGCCAGCATCGATGCGGCGGAGTTCGTCAAGATTTGCCGGTTCTCCGATATGTCCGCCTAACTGAAGCGTTCCGGGGGTGCGACTTGACAACAGGCCGTACCCTCTAGAAGCAAGTTTGAATCGTCACGCGTAACAGACCATTGAAGGACTAGGCATACCGTGGAAATCGGAATCTCCATCGCCCTCATCCTGGCGAGCTGTCTCATGATCCTGCTCGTCCTGCTCCACAAGGGCAAGGGTGGCGGCCTTTCTGACATGTTCGGCGGCGGCTTCTCGTCGAACTTCGGTGGTTCCTCGGTGGTGGAGCGCAACCTCGACCGGCTGACCGTCATCACGGGCACCATCTGGTTCGTCTGCATCATCGCTCTGGGCCTGCTTCTGCGGCCCTGAGCCTGGTTGACGCGTGACAGTGATTCTCTCCCCGTGCTTCGTCACGGGGCGATCGAGCGAGGAGTTCATCCGTGGGTAGTGGCAACGCGATCCGTGGCAGCCGAGTCGGCGCCGGCCCGATGGGGGAGGCCGAGCGCGGCGAGGCGGCTCCGAGAGTGCGGGTCTCGTTCTGGTGCGCCAACATGCATGAGACGCGTCCCAGCTTCGCCAGCGACGCGGCAGTGCCCGAGACATGGGACTGCCCCCGCTGCGGCCTGCCGGCCGGCCAGGACGAGCAGGCCCCGCCTGCCCCGCCCAAGAACGAGCCGTACAAGACGCACCTCGCTTATGTGAAGGAGCGCAGGAGCGACAAGGACGGCAAGGCGATCCTCGAGGAAGCGCTGGAGCGGCTGCGCAACAACAAGTCCCCCTGGTAGGGCGTACCGGTTCTCGGCGAAGGGCCCCGGCGGTGGCGTCGGGGCCCTTCGGCGTCTGTAGATCATGGTCAGGTGGCCGCCCGTCAAGGTGGCCGCCTCGTCAGGGGGAGCGGAGTGCCGAGACGCGTTGCCTGACCTGGTGGAGGCGGCGTTCGATCTCCGGCAGGAAGGCCGGGTCGAGCGAGGCGCGGTCGGCCCGCAACCGGCGCGTGGCCTCCTCGGCGGCCTCCTCCACCAGCCGCAGCACGTCCGCCCGCCCGCTCAGGTAGCCCTCGCGCACCGCCGCCGCGTGCTCGGCGGCCAGATCGTGGTCCAGGCCGGAGGTGTCCAGGTCCAGCAGGTCCCGCACGCCCGAGGCGCCGATCGAGAACGCCAGCGGCCACACCAGCCCCGCCAGGTCCGCCCAGTGCAGGGGCACCGGCAGCAGCCAGGCGCACCCGGCCACGATCGAGGCCGCGCCCGCGACGGCCCAGGCCCGTGAGTGGCGCGGCAGGTCGCGCCAGTACATGACCGTCAGCGGGAAGACGAACATCATCGCGTGCAGGAACGGCATCCGGGTCAGCCCGCCGGCGGCCATCGTCTGCATGAGCGAGGTCGAGACCACCGCGTCCACCGCCCCGAACGCCAGCCCCGCCGCCATCACCCGCCCGTGCGCGGACGTGCCGCGGACGGCGATCCGCCGGTGGCACCACAGGGCGGTCAGCAGCCCGGCCACGGTCAGGGCGGCGCTGAAGGGCAGCGGCACGCCGTCCATGTCCCGGTAGGAGTGGCTGAGCGAGCCGATGGCGCCCAGCCCGATGGCGATGGGCCCGCCGTCGAACGGCGGCGTGCGCGGGCCGGCGTCCTCCGGCAGGACGACCTTCGCGCCGCCGATCCGCAGCTCCTGCCGCCGTCCCAGGGGACGCGGCGTGTCCACGGCGACGGCGACGACGCCGGCGGGCGGCGATCGTTCCAGCGCGGCCTCCAGCGCGGCGACCTGCGCGGGGGACAGCAGCAGCGAGGCGCCCCGCACCGGCCTGAACTCCACGTCGCGGGCGAGGTCCGGGCTGGCCAGGTTGTGGCGCTGCTCCCAGCGCATCAGCGCCACCGCCAGGTACTCGGCGTGGTCGGCCGTCTCCTCCGCCAGCCGCTGCCGCCACGCCGACAGCGGCGACGCGGCGGTCCGGTCAGGGCCCGCCAGCAGCGGCCAGGTGCGGGTCAGCAGGTCCACGACGGTGTCGGCGCCGACGGCCACGCTGTGCCTGCCGGCCAGCTCGGCCTGGCTCCTGGCCGCCTCCCGCTCCGCGGCGGCCACGCGCTGCCGCTGCCGCAGCCGTCCGTCCAGGTAGCGGGCGATGAACAGGCCGCCGGCCACCCCGCCCGCGGGCAGCAGGAAGGGCGAGAGGCTGTACGGCCAGCCCGCCACAGTCAGGGCGAGGTTGGCCGCCGTCCCGGCCGTCAGGGGCACGACGAGGGCCCTCCAGCCACGTTCCAGGGCCAGCTCGTAGGCCAGGGGCGCGGCCAGCAAGGACGGCGCGTCGATCGGGTCCCCGGCGATCGCGGACCAGGCGGCCACGTCGGCGACGTCCATCACCAGCCGCGCCGGCACGGGGACGGCCCACCGCCGCAGGCCGAGGAACACCAGCACGTCGTACAGGCACGAGCCGATCAGGCAGGCCAGCGCCACGGGAGGGGTGAGCCGCTCCCACAGGGTCACGCAGATCGTCACCCGCGCGGCCAGCCGGAGGTTGAGGAACAGGCGGATCGCCGTGAAGGAGGTGGAACGCGCCGCCGGCTCACTCATCCGCGGGCGGGAAAGGAGGGACGGGCGGGGTCTTCACCCGGGTCGCCCAGGCCAGGAAACGGGCGATCTGCGGCAGGGACGGCAGCGACTGCTCCCGGTCGGGCGCCCGCCCGTCCGAGGTCATGACCGCCAGCCCGGCCCGCCGGTTGAACCGTTCCCGCACCCGGCCCCACGCCCGCGAACGCGGGCGGGCCCGCTCGCGCAGCCGCCGCGGCAGGTCCTCGGCCAGCGCGTGCGCGACGGCCGCGTTGACGTGGCTGGCGGCCGAGACGCCGTGCCTGATCTCCTCCTCGGGGTCGGCCGGGCCGGGCACGCCGCCCTCGGGCCGCAGCACCGCGGCCCGCAGGCGGCCGGCGTCGCCGAGCTGGCTGCGGTGGTAGAAGTAGTCGGCCCTGGCCTCCCGCATCCGGCGGCGCACCGCGCCGTCGAGGAAGTGCCCGGTGAGGACGATGACCGTGGTCTGGCGGCGGCTCCTGGTCCGGCGTACGGACTCGACGACGGCCACGCCGGGGAAGTGGTCGTCGGGCCGCCGCTCGTCGGCGGCGTCCACCAGCACCACGTCGACGTCGTCCCACGGCCGGGTGAGCGCGGCTTCGTGGCCGAGGCCGGCGACCACCTCCACGCCCGGCGTCCCGGACAGCAGGGCGACGATGCCGGTGCGGCTGATGTCGTCGTCGTCCACGACCACCACGCGTTTGCCGTGTGTCCCGGTCACACGGTCATTACACTCCCGGCCTCGCGGTCAGTGCCAGATCCTGATGATCAGGGCGCCCGCATTGTCACCGAGGCAGCGTTGCTGGTCGTTGATCCTCAGGAAGAGGCGGCCCGATCTGGGGGCGTACCAGCTCCAGCGCGGGCCCAGGCGGCGGGTGCCGCCGGAGACCTTCGACAGGAGCCTGCCGTAGGTGGCGTCGGCGCGGACCTTGCAGCCCTGGAAGATGTGCGCGTCGGTGCCCCGGTCGTAGCCCGCCGCGTCCACCCACGGGAAGGTGCCGCTGTCCACGGTCCAGCTCCCGCCGACCTGCCGGACCCTGACGCGATCACCCGCGAACACGTGGACGCCGGTGTCCTGCCAGCCGCGCCTGGAGGAGATCACCACCTGTGTTCCGCTTTGTGTCGCGGCTTGGGCGACACCCGGGACGGTCACCGCCGTCGCGCAGGCGAGCGCCGCGACGGCCCACGTACGCCGTACGAGCATGTCGGTCTCCCCTCGACTCTGGGAGGCCGAACGTACCCGGGCGAGGTGCGCGTTCCGTAGCACCGGAACGCGCACCCGCCTACCCGTGGACGGCGACCCCGTCCACGAACGTCATGCGCGCCCGCGTCGTCCAGATCTCCGCCGGGGGCAGCGCGAACGGGTCGCGGTCCAGCACCACCAGGTCGGCCGGGCGTCCCGGCTCGATCACCCCGGCGGGGGAGCGGTTGATCCAGGCCGAGCCCGCCGTGTACGCCGTCATGGCCGTCGCCAGGTCAAGGCGCTGCCCGGGCAGGAACGGCTGCTGCGCGGTCGGGTAGTCGGCGTGCGGCGAGCCGCCGGGCTCGGTGCGGTTGACGGCCACGTGCATGCCCTGGAGCGGGTCGGCGTCGGAGACCGGCCAGTCGCTGCCCGCGCAGAAGCGTGTGCCGCGCGCCAGCAGGTCGGCGAACGGGTACTGCCACGACGAGCGCGGCTCGCCCAGGAACGGCAGCGTCAGCTCGTCCATCTGCGCGTGGTGGGTGGCCCACAGCGGCTGCAGGTTGGCCGTCACGCCGAGCGCGGCGAAGCGCGGCACGTCCGACGGCTCGATGATCTGCAGGTGGGCGATGTGGTGCCGGTTGGCGGGCGAGGTGCCCTCGAAGCTGTCCAGCGCCTCGCGCACGGCCCGCTCGCCGATCGCGTGGAAGTGCACCTGGAAGCCGAGCCTGTCCAGCTCGGCCACGTACGTCCTGAGCTCGACCGGGTCGACGTACGACAGGCCGGTGCCGCCGCACAGGCAGTACGGCTCCAGCGTCGCGGCGGTGAAGTTCTCGGTGATGCCGTCCTGCATGATCTTCACCGAGCCGGCCCGGAACCTGTCCAGGCCCTCGGCCGCGGCGCGCCGGGCGAGCAGGTCCTCGGCCTGCTCCAGGCCGCGGGTCCTGTCCCACCACAGCGCCCCCGCCACGCGGGCGCGCAGCGTGCCGGACCGGGCAGCCGACAGATACGTGGGCAGCTGGTCCACCGAGCCCGCGTACGAGCCCACGATGGCGTCCTGCCAGCCGGTGATGCCCAGCGAGAACAGGTGCCGCTCCGCCTCGGCCAGCGCCAGCTCCAGGTCCTGGGCGGCAGGGCGGGGGGTGAGCAGGCCGACCAGGTCCATCGCGCCCTCGTGCAGGACGCCGCTGGGCGTGCCGCCCGCGTCGCGCTCGATGCGGCCGTCGGCCGGGTCGGGGGTGGCGGCGGTGATGCCGGCCAGCTCCAGGGCGCGGGCGTTGACCCAGGCGGCGTGGTGGTCGCGCTGGATCAGGTAGGCGGGGCGGTCGAGGAAGGCGAGCTGGTCGCGGTGCGGCAGGCCGTTCGGGAAGGCGGACATGTCCCACCCGCCGCCGTCGATCCACTCTTTTTCTGGATTTTTCGTTGCATAGTCGGCGATGACCGATAGGTAAATGTCGAGGCCGTACACGTCCGACAGGTCGCACCTGGCCCGCTCCAGCCCCGCCTGCACCGGATGCATGTGCGCGTCGGTGAACCCGGGGGTCAGCAGCCCGCCCGCCAGGTCCACGGTCTCGTGGCGGGGCGCGAGCGCCGCCAGGTCGCGCTCATCGCCGACGGCCGCGATCACGCCGTCATGTACCAGCACGGCCTCGGCGAAGCCGCCGCCTGCGGCGGTGAACACCCGTCCGCCGCGAAAGAGTGTGTGCATCCGTGCCCTCGAAAGATTCAGTGTCCGGTGATGAAGTCGGCGAGGCGGGCGAGCGCGGAGGTGCGCGGCATCGACCGCTCGCGGTGGTCGGCGATACGGTACAGCCGGTACATGGTGTGCACACCCAGCCAGCGCAGCGGCTCCGGCTCCCACGCCCGCACCCTGCGCCCCACCCACGGCAGCTCCGTCAGCGCCGTGGGACCGCCCAGCGTCAGGTCGCGCAGGACGAGGTCGCGCAGCGTGCGCCCGGCCAGGTTCGCGGTCGTCACGCCGTGCCCGGTGTAGCCGCCCGCCCAGCCGAGCCCGGTGGACGGGTCCAGGTGCACGGCCGAGCACCAGTCGCGCGGCACGCCCAGCACCCCCGACCAGGCGTGCGCCACCGAGGAGGAGGCCGCGGCGGGGAAGAAGTCGACCAGCAGCCGCCAGAGCGCCTCGACGGTCCGCTCGTGCGTGTGGCCCCTGGCATCGACGCGCGAGCCGTACAGGTAGGGCCGGCCGCGCCCGCCGAAGGCGATGCGGTCGTCGGCGGTGCGCTGGGCGTACATGTAGTAGTGGGCCATGTCGCCGAGCAGCTCCGAGCCCTGCCAGCCCGCCGACTCCCAGAACGGGGCGGGCAGCGGCTCGGTGACGATCAGCGAGCTGTTCATCGGCAGCCACTGCCGCCGCAGCCCCTTCAGCCGCGCGGTGAAGCCCTCGGTCGCGCGGATCACGTGCCGCGCCCGCACCGTCCCGTACGGCGTGACGGCCCGTCCGGGGGCGATCTCCGTGACCGGCGTCCGCTCGTGGATCTCCACCCCCAGGTCGCGCACGGCCCTGGCCAGGCCCTGGACCAGCTTGGCGGGCTGGATCCGGGCGCAGTGCGGGCTCCAGGAGGCGGCCACCGCCCCGGCCACCCGCAGCCGCTCGCCGGGATCCTCCAGGCGCAGGTCCGCCTCGCCGATGCCCCACGCCCGCGCGGCCGCGACCGAGGCGCGCAGCCGCGCCGCCTGCGCGGGGGTGCGGGCCACGTTGACCACGCCGCCCTTGACGACGTCGGCCTCGATGGCCTCCTTCTCGCAGACCTCGATCACCTCGTCGATCGAGGCGTACATCTCGCGCTGCAGCCGCCGCGCCCCCTCGACGCCGTGCGTCTTCGCGTAGCGCTCGTGGGAGCCGGCCAGGTCGCCGGTCAGCCAGCCGCCGTTGCGCCCCGACGCCCCGAACCCGGCGAACTCCTTCTCCAGCACCATCACGTCCAGCGTCGGACGGGCGCGCTTGAGGTAGTACGCGGTCCACAGGCCCGTGTAGCCGGCGCCGACGATCACCACGTCCGCCCGCAGGTCGCCGTCGAGGCGCCGATCGGGCGCGGGCACGCCGATGGAGCGGTACCAGAAGGACACGTCGCCGTTGACGAAATCGGACGACAGGGAGAAACCCTCGTTCATGGCCACATATCCTGCTATACGCCGCAACATGTTACGAACATCGTGTTAGCGGCCACGTAACAGCCGGTCGGCATCCTAGGCCTCATGGGATTCTTGCGCATTCGCACCACGGTTGACGAACGGCCGGGACGGCTGGCCTCCCTGGCCGCGGCCCTGGCCTCCAGGGGCGGCAACATCCTCGGCCTGAGCGTGCAGTCCGACACCGACGGGACGGTCGACGAGTTCGTCGCCGACATCCCCGCCAGTCCCGAGACCGTGCGCGAGGCCCTGGAGGCGGCGGGCGGGCGCCGCGTCCAGGTGGTCGCGGCGACCGCGCACGAGCTGACCGACGAGCCCACCCGCGCCCTGCTGCTGGCCTCCCGGCTGCGGGCCACGCCGTGGCGGCTGCCGGAGTTCCTGGCCGAGCTGCTGCGCGCGGACGATGCCCGGTGGATCTATGGTGAAGCGGTGAGCGACCTCCCCGACCCCACCCTTCTCGTGGTCCCCGTGGCCCCCAGGCGCGCCGTCCGGCTGCGCCGCGCCGAGCTGCCCTTCACGCTGACCGAGGCGGCCAGGGCGGCCTCCTTCGTCCGCCTGGCGCAGCCACCGGCCGAGCGGGCCGCGGGCGAGCCGGTGGTCAGGCTGGCCGACGGCGAGGAGGTCACCGTCCGGCCGCTCACCTCCATCTACCGCGAGGCCGTGCGCGACCTGCACGACCGCTGCTCGCCCGAGGCGCGCAGGTTCCGCTACTTCACCTCGATGCCCGCGCTGCCCGAGCGGATGTTCGAGCGGCTCGTCGACCGCGGCCGCGGCCACTCGCTCGTCGCGGGGCACGACGGCCAGGTGGTGGCGATGGCCAACCTGATGTTCACCCCCGATCCCGGCATCGCCGAGATGGCCTTCCTGGTCGAGGACCGCTGGCAGGGGCGCGGTCTGGGCACGGCGATGGCCCGGATGCTGGTCCGCGAGGCCCGCGACCTCGGCTACGCCGAGGTCAAGGCCACGATGCTGTCCGACAACGTACGGATGCGGCGCATGCTGCTGACGCTGGGCGCCACGCTCGGCTACACCGAGGACCCGGGCGTCGTCGAGGCCAGGCTGCCGGTGGGCGCGCTGGCCTCAGCCTGACGCGCTCTCCTCCGGGGGCTCCCGCTCATCCGGGGCCTTGTCCGTTTGCTGGCCCGTTTGCTGGCCCGTTTGCTGGCCCGGCTGCTGGCCCGGTTGCTGGTCGGGCTGCTGGATGCCCAGGTGGCGCTCGATGCGCTGGAGCGACTCCAGGATCTGCGTCAGCCGGTCGCCGAGCACCGTTGCGCCGCCGAAGGCCGCCAGCACGTCCGGCCGGTCCTTCGACCCCTTGGCGAGCCGTCTCAGCACCTGCTGCCGCAGCTCCTCCAGGTCCACCCCGGCGTCGACCAGCGCGTGGGCGGCCAGGCCCTCGCCCTCCCTGACCACGCCGAGCAGGATGTGCTCGGTGCCGATGTAGTTGTGACGCAGCTGCAGGGCCTCGCGCAGCGACAGCTCCAGCACCTTCTTGGCGCGCGGCGTGAACGGGATGTGCCCGCTCGGGGACGTCGACCCCTGGCCCACCTCGCGCTGCACGAACGCGCGCACGCTGTCCAGCTCGACGCTCATGCTCTCCAGAGCCTGCGCGGCCACGCCCTCGCCCTCATGGATGAGGCCCAGCAGGACGTGCTCGGTGCCGATGTAGTTGTGGCTCAGCATCCTCGCCTCCTCCTGCGCGAGGACGACGACCCTGCGGGCGCGGTCGGTGAAGCGCTCGAACACCAGACGGCCTCCGTTCGAGTGGCGTGCCTCCACTATGCGCTACAAACCAGCCGATGTGGGGTATCTGTCCTGTGTGGATCTTGACGAGGTGGCCGATCGTCTGTACGCGCTCCCGCCGTCCGAGTTCACCGCCGCCCGCGCCGCCGAGGCCCGCTCCGCCAAGGACGCCGGCGACGTACGGCTGTCGCGGGAGATCACCGCGCTGCGCAGGCCCACCGTGTCGGCGGCGGCCGTGAACCGGCTGTCCCGCGAGCACCCCGATGACCTCGCCGAGCTGCTGGAGCTGGGCCGGGAGCTGCGGGAGGCGTGGCAGGCGCACGACGCCGACGCGCTGGCGGAGCTGACCAGGCGGCGCGGCGAGCTGGCCGGCAGGCTGTCGCGGCTGGTCAGGCGGGACCCGGGCCTGTCGGCCGGCGCGGCGGCCGAGGCTGAGCGGACGCTCGACGCCGCCGTGGTGGGGG
>NZ_JAHKRL010000240.1 GCF_019396405.1 Nonomuraea rhizosphaerae
GGGCCGGCGTCCGAGGGCGGCGCGGCCGCCGGGCGCGAGCCTTCGCCGCGGCGGGCCAGCATGACCCCGTACACCGAGACGACCAGCCCGGCCAGGGCGACGAACACGCCGACCACACTGGCCAACTGGTCGGCGCGCGCCAGGTCCAGCACGACGAAGATCACACCCAGCGCGCCGGCCGCCAGCCCGCCGGCCACCAGCGAGATCCACATCCATGGGCTCTTTCGCGTCGCCATGCCGCCATGGTGACCCCGCTCGCGGCACACCGCCAGCTTTCCTTCCTCCTGGCGGTTCGGCCTCCGGGACGCCCTCTCCGATGACCGTACGCGGGACGGTCGAGGACGGGTGCGGCGAGCGCCTCGGACGGCGGGCACACTGCCGTGACGTGCGGAGATTTCACTCGCGCGGTTGGGGTAGCTGGCGCTCAAGACTGCCGGTCCGATCGAGAGGGGGTGTGACCGATGTGGCGTCCCATTGCCTCAGCGACCGTCGCACTCAGTGTCCTGGCCACCGGATGTACGGGGCTCAACAACGACGATGAAGACATTCTGCGCATTCACGGCTCGACCAACGAGGGCGCCAACGCCGACGCCAAGGACATGCACATCCGCAACGCCTTCTTCCTGGCCGGGGCGGACTCTAGCCAGCCGATGGCGCTGTACGCCGTGCTGGTGAACCAGGACACGCGGGACGACCAGTTGCAGCGGATCTCGGTGACCGGCGGAGGGACCGTGCAACTGACGGGGCCCATCGGTGTGCCGTCCAAGCAGCCGGTGGGCGCCCAGCAGCCCCTGGCCATGCTGCAGGGCCGCTCGGCCACCGGCTCGGTGCCGGTGACGTTCTCGTTCGCCAACGTCGGGGACGTGCGGGTGCAGGTGTCGATCAAGGAGCGCAAGGGCCCTTACGCCTCGCTCACGCCGTCGATGTCGGGCTCCCCCACCCCGGCCCCGAACCCCACCTCACCGGCCCCGACGACCAGCTCGCCGTCGGCGTCGCCGCAGGGGTAGGAGACGGGCGGACGTCGTGATGAGACACGCCCTGCAGTGAGGACCGCTCGCCGGAACGGCGGGCGGGAGATGCCCTGCGCGCCCTCTCCGAAACGGCGGGCGGTGGCTCAGGCGGCCGGCCAGCCGTGGCCCAGCTCGGCTGCCGCCTGGGCGGTGCCGAGCATGACGGCGGCGGCCAGCGCGGTCAGGACCAGCACGAGCAGCAGGAGAGCGATGATCTCCCGGGCGCCGGCCTGATGGGCGTACGGCCGGGGCCGCCTGGCGTTGAGCGTCGCGATGCGGCGGGCGAACCGCCTGTCCCGCCGGCAGCCCGCCTCGATCTCGGCCAGCAGGCGGCGTTCGTGCCGGGTCAGGCTCATTCCTCGGCCCCCCCGATCGCGGGCGCGCGGCCGTGGGGATAGTGCAGGTCGAAGGCCGGCCGTTCGGAGCGGATGGCCGGGATGCTGGTGAAGTTGTGGCGCGGCGGCGGGCACGAGGTGGCCCATTCGAGCGAGTTGCCGAACCCCCACGGGTCGTCCAGCGTGACGAGGCGAGCGTGGCGGGAGGTCGTCCAGACGTTGTACAGGAACGGCAGCGTGGAGGCGCCCAGCAGGAACGCGCCCACCGTGGAGATCTGGTGCAGCGTGGTGAAGCCGTCGGCCGCGCTGTAGTCGGCGTAGCGGCGCGGCATGCCGGCCACGCCCAGCCAATGCTGGATGAGGAACGTCAGGTGGAAGCCGATGAACAACATCCAGAAATGCCATTTGCCCAGCGTGTTGCCGAGCATCCGGCCGGTCATCTTCGGCCACCAGAAGTAGAACCCGGCGAACATGGCGAACACCACGGTCCCGAACACCACGTAGTGGAAGTGCGCGACCACGAAGTAGCCGTCGTGCAGGTGGAAGTCCAGCGGCGGTGAGCCCAGGATGACGCCGGTGAGCCCGCCGAGCAGGAACGTGATGAGGAAGCCGACCGCGAACAGCATCGGCGGCTCGAACGTCAGGTGCCCGCGCCACATGGTCCCGATCCAGTTGAAGAACTTCACCCCGGTCGGCACCGCGATGAGGAACGTCATGAACGAGAAGAACGGCAGCAGCACCTGCCCGGTGGCGAACATGTGGTGCGCCCACACGGTCATCGACAGCCCGGCGATGGCGATGGTGGCCCCGACCAGCCCGATGTAGCCGAAGATCGGCTTGCGGCTGAAGACGGGGATGACCTCGGAGATGATGCCGAAGAACGGCAGCGCGATGATGTACACCTCGGGATGGCCGAAGAACCAGAACAGGTGCTGCCAGACCATCACCCCGGCGTTGTCCGGGTCGTAGATGTGCGTCCCGTAGCGGCGGTCGACCTCCAGCGCGAGCAGCGCGGCGGCCAGCACCGGGAAGGCCATCAGCACCAGCATGCTGGTCAGCAGCACGTTCCAGGTGAAGATCGGCATCCGGAACATGGTCAGGCCGGGGGCGCGCATGCACACGATGGTGGTGAAGAAGTTGACCGAGCCGAGGATCGTGCCCAGGCCGCTGAGCACGAGCCCCATGACCCACAGGTCGCCGCCGATCTCCGGGCTGTAGGTCTTCTCCGACAGCGGGGTGTAGCCGGTCCAGCCGAAGGCGGCGGCGCCGTCGTTGGTGATGAAGCCGGCGACCACCATGATCGCGCCGAACAGGAACAGCCAGAAGCTGACCGCGTTCAGTCGCGGGAAGGCGACGTCGGGCGCGCCGATCTGCAGCGGCATGATCACGTTGGCGAACCCGGCGAACAGCGGGGTGGCGAACAGCAGCATCATCAGCGTGCCGTGCATGGTGAACAGCTGGTTGTACTGCTGCTGGGTGATGAACTGCAGGCCCGGTTCGGCCAGTTCGCCACGGATGATCAGCGCCAGGACGCCGGCGAAGGCGAAGAAGACGAAGGACGCGATCAGGTACATGTACCCGATCACCTTGTGGTCCGTGGACGACAGCCAGGCCGCGATCACCTTTCCCCTGCGCTGGGAGCGCATGGGCGCGAGCGGCGAGGTCGTCGGCTCGTCGGCGCGGGGCTTGTGGATGGTCATCGGTCTCCTCCTCGCCGAGATGGCGGTGTCTCACAAGGGGGAGAGGCGTAATGGATGACGATCAGCGCTCTTGTGTGCTGGCTTTCGGAAATACCCGCTCGCGCACCACCCAATCACCCTGTGTGCACATATCATCGCCTTCCGGTGACACCAGGCGTGTCGGCCGTCACTCCCGTATAGGCGGGCAGGTCGATACAGGCAGGCAAGTCGATACGGGCAGGCAACAGCGTCGTATGGGTAATGCATCGACTTCTTGGGTTTTACGCCCCACTTGTCATTACTTCGCCTGCATTGAGGTGGTTAATGTTTGGCGCGGACCGCTTGGGTAGCCGCAGGCGACATCAGTCGTACCAGGAGGCACCCATGAGCGAGTACCCCACCGGACCCGGGCAACCGGCTCCCGCACACGACGAAGGAACGCTCCAACAGGGTAAGGCGGCGGCCCGCGAGGTCGCCGGCACCGCCAAGGAGCGCACCGCGCAGGTGGCCGAGGAGGCCAAGGTCCAGACCCGCCGCACCGTCGACGAACTGCGCGAACGGGTGCGCGCCCAGTCGGACCAGCAGAGCCACCGCGCCGCGCAGAGCCTGCGCCAGTGGTCGGAGGACCTGTCGGCCATGCACGAGCACGGCAAGCCGGACTCCCCGGCGAGCGACGTCGTGCGCCAGGTCGCCGACCAGGGCCACAAGGCGGCCAACTACCTGGAGCAGAACGGCCTGAGCGGCGTGGTCAACGAGGTGCAGGACTTCGCCCGCCGCCGCCCGGCCGCCTTCCTGATCGGCGCGCTGGCCGCCGGGTTCCTGGTGGGCCGCGTGATCAAGGCCTCCGGCGAGAGCTCGGGCACGACGTCCCGGCCCGACAGCCCGCGGCCGCTGTCCGACGACGGCGTACGGGGGCCCGGCTCCGCGTTCGACGACTACACCCCGCGGAGCACGCCCACGCCCGTCACGCGGCCGGAGCCGCTGAGCACCGCGCCTCCCGGCGGCCCGGTCGGCGCGCCCGCCGGCGACCCGCTCGCCGACCCGCTCGCCCGCGACGACACCCGGCCCGTGCCGCCGCTCTCCACTCCCCCCGCGCCCCCCACCTATGAAGCCGGACGTGATCTGCCGTGACCGCTCAACCCGAAGAGCCGACGATCGGCCAGCTCATCGGCGAGATCGGCGAGGACATCTCCACGCTGTTCCGCCAGGAGGTGGAGCTGGCCAAGATCGAGCTCCGCCAGGAGGCCGTCAAGGCCGGCAAGGCCGCCGGGATGCTCGGCGGCGCCGGGTTCGCCGGCTACATGGTGCTGATACTCCTGACCCTGGCCATCATGTTCGGCCTGGGCAACGTCATGGACCTCGGATGGGCCGCGCTCATCCTGGCGGTGGTCTGGGCCATCGCCGGCGGCGTGCTGTTCACCACCGGACGCACCCGGCTGCGCCAGGTCAGCCCCAAACCCGAGCAGACCATCGAAACGCTCAAGGAGGACGCGCAATGGGCACGCGACCTGAGGAAGTGAGAAACGAGATCGCCATCACCCGGGCCGAGCTCGCCGCCGACGTCGACCGCCTGGCCGACCGGACCAGTCCCGCGCGCATCGCGCGACGCCGTACAGACCGTATGAGGAGGACCGCGCACTCGTGGCGCGAGCGCATCATGGGCACCCCTTCCAACGCCGCGGACCGGGCGCGTGAAGGCGCCTCCCGCACCGCCGACACAGTGAGCCATGGCGCCCAGCAGGCGGCCGAGACCGTACGCGAGAGCTCGCAGCAGGCCGCGCAGACCGTCCGGCACGGGGCCGAGCAGGCCGCCGAGGCCGTACGGGCCGCTCCGCACCAGGCGATGCGCGGCACCCAGGGCAACCCCCTGGCCGCCGGGCTGATCGCCTTCGGCGCCGGCCTGCTGGCCGCCACGCTCATCCCCAAGACCCAGGCGGAGGAGCAGGCCGTCGGGCAGCTCCGCGAGCAGCTCGGCGACACGCTGCAGCCCGTCGTGGACGCCGGCCGCGAGTCGGCGCAGCAGCTCGGCCAGGACGCCAAGGAGCTGGCCGGCCAAGCCGCGCAGCAGGTGAAGCAGACCGCCTCCGAGGCGGCCGAGGCCACCACGGACCAGGCCCGCGAGCAGGCTCGCCACCTGAGCGACCAGAACCGGGGTTCCTGACCGTCCCGGAGCGAGGGCGTTCTCAAGATCGGAACGTTCCAAGAGGGACCGTACGCGAGCCGG
>NZ_JAHKRL010000241.1 GCF_019396405.1 Nonomuraea rhizosphaerae
CGCGGCCCCCGCCACGACGGCGGCCGTGGCCGCCGCGACCAGGCCGGTCATCAGCCAGGTGAGGCGCCTGCGCCGGGGCCTGGCCTGGAGCAGGCGTTCGCGCTGGCGCACCAGCGTCGCCGGAGGCTGGTGCTCCAGTTCGGCGCCGAGGTCACGGAGCATCTTCAGGTCGTCCATCGTCACTCCTCCTCCAGCATCGGGTTCGTGTCGCCGAGCGCGGCGCGTACCTTCCGCCTGCCCCTGTTGAGGCGGGAGCGCACGGTGCCGATCGGGATGCCGAGCGCGCGAGCGACCTCGTCGTACGACAGGTCGCCCCACGCGATCAGCAGGAGCACGTCGCGGTCCTTGGCCGGCAGGGCGGCCAGCGCGCCGGCCAGCTCGGTGCGCGCGGCCTGGGCGGTGACCCCGGCGGCGACACGGTCGGCCGGGGACTCCACGTGGGCGTCGACAGGGGCGCGCCGCAGGGCGCGGTACCGGGCCGCCTCGGTGCGGTGGTGGCGGGAGACCAGCTTGGTCAGGATCCCGAAGAGCCACGGCCGCGCGTCGGGGTGGCTCAGGTCGTAGCTGCCTCTCCTGGAGAAGGCGACCAGGAACGTCTCGCCGACGAGATCCTCGGCCTGTTCGGGGCCGAGGCGTTTGGAGACGTACCGGTAGAGCATCGCGGAGTAGCGGTCGAACAGCTCGGCGAACGCCTCTGGATCGGTCAGCGAGGCGCTCACGAGCTCCGAGTCCGCACCCCTGGTGGCGGGTTGAGTGATCATCTCCGCCCTTCTGAGGGGGAAAGTCGGTCAGGGATGTATCACCACAACCAGCCGATCAGGTTCAGACCTCCTTCAGGCAGCCTCCGTCGATCACGATGTCGGCGCCCGCCGTGCCGCCGGAACGGGGCGAGACGAGCAGCGCGATGGCGTCGGCGACCTCCTGCGGCGCGACGAGGCGGCCGGTGGTCAACTTCATCATCTCAGGCGCGACCCTGGTGATGACGGACTCCTTGTCGGAGCCGACCATGGAGGCGAAGACGTCCGCCGCGCCGCCCTCGTCGGTCCACCACGGGGTGAGCACGGGGCCCGGGGAGACGGTGTTCACCCGGATGCCCTGCGAGCCGTACTCCTCGTCCACGGCCTTGCTGACGTACGAAAGGGCCGACTTGGCCGCGCCGTAGTCCAGGTTGACCGCCGACGGCTGCCTGGCGGTGACCGAGGAGACGTTCACGATCGAGCCGCCGCCGCCCTCCAGCATGACCGGGACGGCGGCCCGGATCATCCGGACGACCGCGAAGAGGTTGAACTCGAACATCGCCTGCCAGGTGGCGTCGTCCGAGGTCATGAAGCCGGCGTGCGGCAGCGTCACGCCCGGCGGCGGCCCGCCGGCGTTGTTGACGAGGACGTCGAGTCGTCCGTGCTCCTCGACCGCGCGGGCCACGACCTCGGCGGGCGCCCGCGGGTCCATCAGGTCGACGGGCACGTGCAGCGCCTCGGCGGGCAGCTCGGGGGTGCGGGTACGGGAGGCGGCGACGACGTGCGCGCCCTCCTCGATCAGCGTATGGGTGACGGCCAGGCCGATGCCCTTGGAGGCTCCGGTGACGATGGCGACGCGGCCGGCGAGTTGCAGATCCATGGTGTTCCTCGTGGTCGGTGTTCTGTCGTCCTGGAGAACACCGGCCGCGCACTATGGGTTGCAGGTGCAGCGGGGACCGTCGAAGAAGTGCAGCTCGCCGCGGGAGAAGTCGAGCTGGGCGCGGCGGTTGAGGGTGGGGCAGCCGGACGTGGCGATGTACTGGACGATGTCGTGCACGGCCCAGGCCGCGATGACCGTGTTGGTGGCGCCGAACGACCACGGCGTGGGCCCGTGCCCGCCCTCCAGCCACCTCTCCCGCGACAGTCCGGCCTCGCGGGCCTCCTCGAAGCACAGGTGGCAGTGGCCGTCGCGGGGCGACAGCAGCGGCCCCCAGAAGCCGTGCTCGTGGCCCACCGACGCGCGGCTCATCGCGACGCCCTTCCCCAGGCACCACCGCCACACCAGGTCGGCCAGCTCGGCGGGCTGGTCCGCGCCGACGAGGACGAGGTCGACGGGAGGCACCCCGTCGAGGTCCCTCACGTCGGTGACGCGCCGGCGCACCGACACCACGTTGGTCTCGGGCGCGAAGTCGCGCAGCCGGGCCTTGAGCGCCTGCACCTTGGGCACGCCGACGTCTCTTGTCGTGTACGGGAGCTGCCGGTTGAGGTTGTGCAGCTCGACCACGTCGGGGTCGACGGCCACGATCCTGCCCACCCCGGCGGCGCCCAGGTGCTGCGCGGCCACCGCCCCGATGCCGCCCACGCCGACCAGCATGATCGAGCAGGCGGCGATGCGCGACTGCAGCTCCCGCGCGTCGGGCGCGAACAGCGTCAGGTAGCCGTGCTGGCGGGCGAGCCTGCCGGTCGACTCGGCGGGCGACTGCGGGGGCTCGGAGGTGAGCCAGCCCATGTGCGTCAGCGCCACCACGAGGTCTTCCAGCACCCGGTCGGCGATGATGTCGCTCTCGTCGACGCCGCCGCGCAGCAGCGACACCGCCTGCTCCACCCTGCCGAGGTCGCCCCGCAGCGACAGGCCGTCACGCGAGCCGGTCGACAGGATGACCTGGTCGCCGGCGTTGGTGACGAGCACCGAGTCGACGAGCCGTCTCATGCGCGCTCCCGAGGTGTCGAACCCATGAGTGTTCAGCGTTTCCTTGCTGACTGGCCGAGTCAATAGTGGCAGCTTTACCACTTGGTGCGGGAATGTCGTCAATATCTTCCCTTGCCCGGCGCCCCATCCTCGACGGCTTGACCGCGCGTGTCAAGATCGCCCGGGCCCCGCCGGAAAGGGCCGCGACCTCACAGGAAAGGCGGGAAGGCGTGGCCTCTACGTAGCCTGAGCTCGTTCAACATCTGCTGGACGACCTCGCGCACGTGGTCGGTGATGTTGAACACCAGCATGGGGTCGTCGGCGTCGGCGGGGTCGTACTCGTCCGTACGGATGGGCTCCCCGAACTCGATCATCCACTTCGACGGCAGCGGCACCAGCCCGAGCGGGCCGAGCAGCGGGAAGAACGGCGTGATCGGCAGGTAGGGCAGCCCGAGCAGCCGGGCCAGCGTCGGCAGGTCGCCGATCTTGGGGTAGATCTCCTCGGCGCCCACGACGGCGACGGGCAGGATCGGCACCCCGGCGCGGATGGCGGAGGCCACGAAGCCGCCGCGGCCGAAGCGCTGCAGCTTGTAGCGCTCGGAGAAGGGCTTGCCCACGCCCTTGAAGCCCTCGGGGAACACCCCGACCAGCTCGCCCCGGCGCAGCAGGCGGTCGGCGTCCTCGCGGCAGGCCAGCGTGTGGCCGGTCTTGCGGGACAGGTGGCTGAGCAGCGGGAGCTGGTAGACCAGGTCGGCGCCGAGCAGGCGCAGCGCCCTGCCGGCCTCGTCGTGCAGCGCCACCTGCATCATCAGCGCGTCGACCGGGAGCGTGCCGGAGTGGTTGGCCACGACGAGCGCGCCGCCCTCCTCGGGCACGTTCTTCACCTCGACCGTCTCGACCCTGAACCAGTGGTGGTAGAGGGGCCTGATCAGCTCCAGCAGCACCTTGTCGGTCAGCTCGGCGTCGTAGCCGAACTCGTCGACCTCGTAGTCGCCGGTGATGCGCCTGCGCAGGAAGGCGAGCGCCCTGGCCAGCGGCTCGGGCTCGGGATCGGCCGCCGGGAACGACGGCGCCGCGCTGATGGGGATCACGCGGCCCTCCTCGTCGGGGACGCTCAATGCCGCACACCTCCGAGCGGGTGCAGCCCCCGCGAGCGTAGGAAGTCGTCGTAGGCCGCGCCGGTGGTGAACTTGGGCTTCCAGCCCAGCTCGATCTCCAGCCTTGAGCAGTCGACGGCCCGGCCGTGGCTCATCAGCCGCACCTGCTCGGGCGAGTAGTCGACCAGCCCCGCGCGGCGCGCGACGTCGCCCAGCGCGCGGAAGGCGGGCGAGAACAGCGGCAGCGACGGCCGCCCCGCCCTGCGCGCGCACTGCGACAGCAGCAGCACGCCCGCCCCGGCCACGTTGTACGTGCCGGGGTGGTCCTCGGTGGCCATGCGCCGCAGCACCTCGATCGCGTCGTCCTCGTGGACGAACTGCAGCCTCGGGTCGAAGCCGAACACGGTCGGCAGCACCGGCTGCGTGAAGTAGCGGGTGATCGGCGAGTCGACCCCGGGGCCCATGAAGTTGGCGAAGCGCAGCAGCGACACCGTGATGTCGGGACGGCGGCGGGCGAACCCGCGCACGTAACCCTCGACCTCGACCGCGTCCTTGGCGTAGCCGTGGACGGGGCCGTCGTGCGGCTCCAGGTCCTCGGTGAACACCGCGGGGTCGCGGGGCGACGAGCCGTAGACGGCGGTGGTCGAGCGGACCACCACACGCCGCACGGTCGCCGACCGTTGACAGGCACCGAGCAGTTGCATGGTGCCGATGACGTTGTGCTCCTTCATCACGGCCCTGCCGGTGCTCCGCGAGGGAGCGCTGACCAGGCTCATGTGCACAACGGTGTCGATGTCGGCAGCCGCGATCACCTGGGCGATGTCGGGGCTGCGCAGATCGACCCGGACGAACTCCGTCCGGCCGAGGGAGATGCCGCCATCTCGCGTCAGCGAGGGGGGCGGCACGGTGTCCACTCCAATGACGCGGCTGATGTCCGGGTCGGCCGCGAGAACACTCGCCACCCGAGCGCCGATGTGGCGTGAGACCCCGGTGACGAGCACGGTGTGGGTCATCAGCGCCTCGCAGCTGCGTCTGTTACTTCTTGTTGCGCCGCTGGATGCGCGTCTTCTTGAGCAGCTTGCGGTGCTTCTTCTTCGCCATCCGCTTGCGGCGCTTCTTGATCACAGAGCCCATGCGGGACCCCCAGGTACTGATAGCACGTCTGAATCGATGCGCGAGCGCACACCGGCTCACAAGACTACCGGCGATCGACGGTGGATCGCCCCCTGGGGGGTGAGCCCGGTCGCTCGGAAGCGGCCGGGCATCGCCCACGACTGTATTCACGGCGTGTGGCGCACGCCGCTACTCCAGAACTAGCCTGCCTCGATGTAGGCCTCCCGAAGATAGTCGTGAACCGCCTGCTCGGGCACTCTGAACGACCGGCCAACTCGGATGGCCGGCAGCTCGCCAGAGTGCACCAGTCGGTACACCGTCATCTTGGACACCCTCATGACCGTGGCCACTTCCGCCACGGTCAGGAACTTCACCTCGCTGAGAGGTCTTTCGCCTGCACCCATCGGACGCCTCTTCCGCACGTGTTTCCGGGTTATCCCCACTGGTGCCATTGCTCACGCACGTGTACTGCCGTCAGCGTAAGTCGGGACTCCGAGTGCGCAAACCCCCTATTTTCTCAGTTGACGGAGCCACCTGTCAGCCGAACCAGCAAAATCCCTGGTAAACCGGCCACACGAGCACCTCGCCGTGACGTTGGAACTGTCCAACTTGTCACACATAAGAGTCGCCCAAGCCCCCTCAAAAGTTGGCAAAGGGACTGCGAGCCTCTTGGAATGCAGGCGCGAAAAGACAGTATGGGGATGACCGAATCAGTCTGGAAGGGCTGAAGTGGCTCGTGTGACGAGCCGCTCCGTCAACGGAGCGTAGTAGCGCGGAAGCACACTGTCGTCGAGCGGGACCACCACGTCGATCTTGCCCTCCGCCTCGCCGAGGAACAGTCCCGGATCGTTGCTGTCGGCGAACGCCACCGTCGGCACACCCGCCTCTCCGGCCGCTCCCGCCCATCCGTGGTCGGCGACGACGAGGTCCGGCGGGCCGCCGGCCAGCTCCTTGAGCATCCGCTCCATCGGCGCGCTGTCGTGGGTGTGCACGAAGCCGCCCTTGTCGTCGAGCATCGCGACATCCTGGAGGTAGCGGATCTTGCGGGGACGCCCGAAACCCGACCCCGAGTACGTCCATCCCTCGCACGGCGTGAGCAGCGTCGCGCCGCGCGCGACCGCGAACCTGGCCAGCTCCAGATGGACGGCCAGCAGGCCCGTGGGGTGGCCGGTGGCGAACAGCAGCCTCGGCTCGTCCCGCGACAGGGCCGCCGCGATCCGGTCGGCCATGGCGTCGAGCGCGTCGATCGTACGGTCGGGGTCGATGGTGTCCTGGCCCCGGCGGTGCCCCGGGTCGGCCACCACACCCGCCGACTTGACCATCAGCGCGAGCACGTCGCGGTAGGACCACGGCTGGTCGAGGGTCAGCCCCAGCAGGTAGTACGGGTCGCGGTTGGCGGCGGAGCTGTAGTGGTCGAGGTTGTTCTCGCGCGGGGTCGCGACCTCCCCGGCGATCCTGGTCCGGATCAGGTGCTCACGGAGTTGGTCGCGGGTACGCACAGCTCTCCCTCGCTACGGCATCGGATCGAGACCGTGCAGGGGGAATACCGCGTTGCGGGTCGCCATGATCGCACGGTCGATGGGGTCCGCTGGGTCATAACCACCGGACAGGTCACGAAATTCCGGATTTCGGCCGTCCGTCATGGTCAGCGGGGCCGACTCGCCCGTGCGCTCCCGCACGTACGCGCGCCACGACTCGGGCGTCCTCGTGGCCGGGTCGAGGGGATGCCCGGACAGCTCGGCCATCAGGTGCGTCCACGCCCGGGGCACCACCTGGACCAGCTCGTAGCCGCCGCCGCCGGTCGCCAGCCACCGGCCGCCCGCCGTCTCGTGGGCCAGGCGGTGCAGCCACGAGTACGCGGTGCGCTGCCCGTCCAGGCTCAGCATGAGGTTGGCCAGCGGGTCGAGCGCGTGGCTGTCGCAGCCGTGCTGCGTCACCAGGATGTCCGGCGCGAAGTCCCGCAGCAGCGGCGGCACCACCGAGTCGAAGGCCCGCAGCCAGCCCGAGTCGCCGCAGCCGGCGGGCAGCGCCACGTTGACGGCCGTCCCCTCGGCACCGGTCTCCTCGGGGAACCCGGTGCCGGGGAACAGCGTGCGCGGGCTCTCGTGCAGGCTGATCGTCAGCACCCTCGGGTCGTCGTAGAACAGCGCCTGGACGCCGTCGCCGTGGTGCACGTCCACGTCCACGTACGCGACGCGCCCCACGCCCTGGCCCAGCAGCCACGCGATGGCCAGCGCCGGGTCGTTGTAGACGCAGAAGCCGCTGGCGGAGGCGGCCATCGCGTGGTGCAGCCCGCCCGCGACGTTGACCGCGTGCTCGGCCGTCCCCTCGAAGACCGCGCGGGCGGCGGCCAGCGTGGCCCCCGCGATGAGCGCGGAGGCCTCGTGCACGCCCTTGAAGGCGGGGTTGTCGGACGTGCCCAGCCCCACGGACAGGTCGGCCCCGCCCGCGGCCGACACGCGCTTGACCCCCTCGATGTAGTCGCGCTTGTGCACCATGGCCAGCTCGTCGTCGGTCGCCGGCACGCAGCCCGCGATCTCCAGGTTGCCGAGCACGCCCAGCGCGCGGGCCAGCGCCATCGTCAGCTCCACCCGGACGGGTGCGAGCGGATGCCCGGGGCCGAAATCGTAGGAGGTGAGAGCATCGTCCCAGATGGCCCGTGCCGTCGAACTCATGCCCGCTCCCGTCCTTCGCCCTTGAAGCGACGTTACCGCAGCGTCAACGGAGTGCGTCCATACGGTGACGAAGCCCCGGACCGCGAAATATTGCCACTTTTCCAGAAGTGGCACTTAGGGTCGGATCATGCGCTTGGTGCGTGGCATCACGGCCGCATGGCGCTTCTTCAAGCGTCCGCGTGTCTTCGACATCACGTTCATCGCCGTCATGGACGCCGTCGCGGCCTTCGCCGGGATCTCGGCCCAGCTCCAGGGCGCGACGAGCGTCGCCGTGAACGCGCTGTGGTTCGTCGTCGCCACGCTTCCGCTGCTGGCCAGGCGGAACAGGCCGATCCTGGTCGCCGTCGCCACGGTCGCGATCGACGTGACCGGCCTCGCGACCGGCGTCTCGACGGTGATGGGCTTCCCCGCCATGGTCGCGATCTACAGCGTGGGCCGCTACACCCCCGGCAGGGTCGCCGCCATGGCCACGGCCTGCGGGGCGGTGGTCTACGGGGCGGCGTACGAGCTGTTCCAGCAGCAGGGCGCGTGGCTGGGCGGCGCGCTGGCCCCGGTGGGGATCGTCATCATCGGCCAGTTCGTCAGGGTGCGGGCCGAGCTGCGGCTGCGCGAGCGGCAGCAGGCGGCCGACAGCGCGGTGCGGGCCGAGCGGCGGCGCATCGCCCGGGAGCTGCACGACGTCGTGGCCCACCACCTCAGCGTGATCAACGCGCTGGTCGGCGGCGCCAGGGCCACCCTGCCGCCGGGCGAGGAGGTCGCCCACGACGCCCTGGCCGGCGCCGAGCGGACGGCGCGGCAGGCGCTGGCGGAGATGCGCCAGCTCCTGGACGTGCTCAGGGCCGACGACACGCCCGCGGTGGGCGAGGGCCACGCGGACGCCGCCACCGGGGTGGGCGCGGCCCGGCTGCCCGCGCTGGTCCAGGAGGCCGAGAGCGCGGGGCTGCCCGCCAGCCTGACCGTGACCGGCGAGGCCGTCACACTGCCCGCCGCCGTGGACCACGCCGTCTACCGCGTCGTCCAGGAGGCCCTGACCAACACCCGCAAGCACGCCTCTGGCGCGCGGGCCAGCGTCCGCCTGGCCTACGAGGAGCGGGCGGTCGAGGTGGAGGTGCTCGACGACGGCGTGCCCGGCCTGCCCTCCCGCGCCGAGCCCGGGTTCGGGCTCGGCGGCATGGCCGAGCGGGTGGCCCTGTGCGGCGGCCAGCTCCGTACGGGCCCGCGCGTCGAGGGCGGCTTCGTCGTGCACGCCCGCATCCCCTTGGAGAGAACATCATGATCACGGTGCTGCTGGCCGACGACCACGCGCTGGTCCGCAAGGGCTTCCAGCTCATGCTGGACGCCCAGCCCGACATGCGCGTGGTCGGCCAGGC
>NZ_JAHKRL010000242.1 GCF_019396405.1 Nonomuraea rhizosphaerae
GGGTCCAGTGGACCCGGGGCCTTTCGTTCGCCTGTCTGCTAGCGCAGCGTCAGATGGCGAACGGACTCGGGTCCGTCGCCATACCAAAACAGGAACGCGTTGCGCATAGGCCGCAATCGTAGCGCACCGTACCCGCGCGCGAGACGCGCCCGCGCCGATGGCAGGATGGCCCAAGACCGCGGAAACCGGCGAGGGGAGTGTACGTGGAGGAATCGCGCCTGCCACCGGGCCAGTACGTCCCGCGCGGCCGGCCGGTGATCCACTACGGCAGGGTGCCTCAGTTCCGGCCCGACACCTGGGACTTCCAGGTGTTCGGAGCCACCGCGTCGGGCCGGGAGCACCGCTTCACCTGGCCGGAGTTCGAGAGCCTGCCCCGCACCGGCGTCCTGGCGGACTTCCACTGCGTCACCAAGTTCTCGCTCATGGGCAACGAGTGGCGGGGGGTGAGCCCGGCGACCATCCTGGCGGCGGTCCCGCCCGACGCGGGCGTGCGGCACGTGATGATCTGGGCCGAGTACGGCTACAGCGCCAACCTCCGGATGTCGGACTTCACCGCCGAGGGCTCGCTGTTCGCCATGGAGCTGGACGACAAGCCGATCAGCCCCGATCGCGGCTTCCCCGTACGGATCGTGGTACCCCACCTGTACGCGTGGAAGAGCGTCAAATGGGTGCGCGCCGTGGAGTATCTGATCGAGGACCGCCGGGGCTTCTGGGAGGAGCGCGGCTACCACAACGTGGCCGACCCGTGGCGCGAGCAGCGCTACTCCTACCAGGAAGAACCCGGCGAGGGACCCCCCTAGTCAACAACGCTGCGTTTCCCCCCGAACACGGTCCGTTGTTGGCTACGGTTGCCCGCATGCTGACCACCGCATGCGTGGCGCTCTCCTCCCTGACCTTCCTGCTCGGCTACGCCGCGGCGCTCCGGCCGCGCCGCCGCTCCGGGCCGGGCGGGCTGCCGGGCGGGCTCCTGGACGGCCTCCCCGGCGAGCTTCCCGGCGGCCCCTCCGGCGAGCCGCGCGCCGGTCGCTGGAAGGACGAGGCGACGTTCACCACGCTGCACATCGCCGCCATGGCCGCCCCCTCGCTGCGCGCGGGCCTCAACCGCGAATCGGCGCGCAAGGCCGTACGACATCTGCGCGAGCTGCTCGGCACGCACGCGGTGGCGATCACCTCGACCGAGGCGGCTCTGGCGTGGGACGGACCGTGCACCGACGAGGTGCTCACCTACGCGCGCACGGCGCTGGCGTCGGGGCTGCCGCAGGTCTTCCCCGGCGAGCCGTACGGGGCGGTGTCGGTGCCGCTGCTCGTCGAGGGCAAGGTCGTCGGGACACTGGCGGCCTTCGACCGCGAGGTGAGCGCGGCGCTGGTGCGCACGGTCACCGAGGTGGGCCGCTGGGTGTCAGGGCAGCTGGAGCTGGCCGAGCTCGACTCCTCGCGGCGGCGCGCGCTGGAGGCGGAGATGCGGGCGCTGCGCGCGCAGATCTCGCCGCACTTCGTCTACAACGCGTTGACCACGATCGCCTCCTTCGTCCGCACAGACCCGGCGCGGGCCAGGGAGCTGCTGCTGGACTTCGCGGACTTCGCCCGGTACGCGCTGCGCAGGGCGCACGACTTCACCACCCTGGCCGACGAGCTGACCTGCGTCGACCGCTACCTGCTGCTGGAGCGGGCGCGCTTCGGCGACAGGCTGCGCTTCAGCGTGCAGGTGGCCCCCGAGGTGCTGCCGGTGCCGGTCCCGTTCCTGTGCCTGCAGCCGCTGGTGGAGAACGCGATCAAGCACGGCATGGGCAGCCGTGGCGGCACCGGTGAGGTGCGGGTCGTGGTCCGCGACGCCGGGCCCGAGGCGCACATCACGGTCGAGGACGACGGCGCCGGCATGGACCCCGAGCAGGCCAGGCGGGTGCTGGACGACGACCCGAGGCGCGAGGGCAACGGCATCGGCCTGGCCAACGTGGACGTGCGGATGCGCCAGATCTACGGCGACGGTTACGGCCTGGTGGTGGAGACGGCGCTGGGCTCCGGCACGAAGGTGCGCCTGCGCGTGCCCAAGGCGCGGCTCGGCTCCCTGTAGCCGGCCGGCGCGGCCCGGTCGTCCTGCGTGGTCAATCATTCACCGTGTGTCCCCAAGTCGCTTGTGACCTCCGCGTTCATACGGCAGCGTGGAGGCCATGCTGCGCGTTCTTGCCGTCGACGACGAGGTGCCCGCACTGGAGGAGCTGGCCTACCTGCTCCGCAAGGACCCTCGCGTGGAGCACGTGACCACCGCGAGCGACAGCGTCGCGGCGCTCCAGGACATCGTGCAGATGATCGGCGCGGGTGAGCGGCTCGACGGGGTGTTCCTGGACATCAGGATGCCCGGCATCGACGGCCTCGACCTGGCCAGGCTGGTCGGCGGCTTCCCCAGCCCGCCCAGGCTGGTGTTCGTCACCGCCCACGAGGAGTGCGCGGTGCAGGCGTTCGAGCTGGAGGCGGTCGACTACCTGCTCAAACCGGTCCGGGCCGAGCGCCTGGCCGAGGCGGTGCGCAGGCTGGAGGCGGCCGCCTCGCCGGTGGCCGAGCAGCCGCAGGACGACGTGATCCCGGTCGAGCTGGGCGGGCGCACCCGGTTCGTGCCGCAGCAGGCGGTCTGGTACGCCGAGGCGAAGGGCGACTACGTGCGCCTGCACACGGTCGACGGCAGCTACCTCGTCCGCATGTCCCTGGCGGCGCTGGAGCGGCGCTGGGCGGGGGCCGGGTTCATCCGGGTCCACCGCAGCACGCTCGTCTCCGCGCGGCACGTCAGCGAGCTGAGGTTCGAGGGCGGCAGGGTGATGCTGACCGTCGGCACCGAGACGCTCCAGGTCAGCAGGCGCCACAGCCGTCAGGTCCGCGAGCAGCTCGTCCGCCAGCACCGCGGCGCCGTCTCCTGACGGCCTGACCGTCCGGCCCCCTGAAGGGTGGGCGTGAAGGCGGGGCGTGCGAACGGCCGCCTCTCTCCTGCGCTCCGGCCGGCTGTCCGCCGGGTTAGTGAAGACTTCCCTGGTCACACGGGTTAAGTTGACGTTTCACCGGTCTGGGCCGGGCGTGCGGAATGATCACGGAGACTCCGGAAGTGACCGTTCGTCCCGTCGGAAACGCCGTTCGTCGTTTGACCACTCTCCGTATATCGATGACTACAGACCGTTCAACGAGCTGACCGTAAAGAGGGTTACGCCCTCAAGATCGCGACCGTAGTGTTCATCGCATCGGAAAGCCACCCCGGCGCATCGGGGGGACGGGCCGCAAGGCCTGAAGGACAGTCCGATGCGCCGGATCCGCGGTGACCTGCCAGGTCACCACGGCTGTCGGGCCCTTTACCGGGGGGTTGGGCCCGCCTGCCGGCACGTGTGGGACGCCCGCTGTGGCCGCGGGGCGGACCGCGATCCGGCCCCGCGGGGGCGGCCGGGTCGCGAAGGCGGGCGTCCCTACACGCGTACAAAATCCCGGTGACGGTTGACAGAGACGCGGTCAGGCTGTCAAGTCCGCGGTGTCGTGCACCACCCGGCCGCCGACGACCGTCGCCGTCACCGCGACGTCCCGGATCCGCTCCGAGGCGACGGCCAGCAGATCGTCCGAGAGCACCGCGAAGTCAGCCAGCTTCCCCCGGCTCAGCGTCCCCTTCAGGTGCTCCTCGCGCACCGCGTACGCCGACCCGATCGTGTACGCCCGCAGCGCCTGCCCGGCCGTCAGCGCCTCCTCCGGGTTGAACGGCGCGCCGGTGGCGGTCCGCTGGTTGACCAGGTCGTGGATGCCCAGCAGCGGCGCTCCCTCCACCACCGGGCAGTCCGAGCTGCCCGGCAGCACCACGCCGGCCTCCAGGAACGAGCGCTGCCGGTAGCAGCCGCGCGCCCGCTCCGGCCCGAGCGCGGCCAGCATGCCGTCGCCCAGCTCCGAGACGAACCGTCCCTGCGGCACCGGGATCACGCCCAGCTCGGCGACCCTGGCCACCTGGGCGTCGCTGGTCACCGCGCAGTGCTCGATCCGGTGCCTGGCGTCGGGGCGCGGCGTTCTGGCCTGGGCCTCGGCGTAGGCGTCCAGGACCACGTCCACGGCCGCGTCGCCGATGGCGTGGGTGGCCACCTGCCAGCCCGAGTCGTGCGCCCGCAGGATGAACTCCCGCAGCGCCGCCGCCTCCTCCTGGAGGAAACCGCGGTTGCCGGGCTCGCCCGCGTAGTCGCGGCACATCGCGGCCGTCCTGCCGATCAGCGACCCGTCCGAGAACACCTTCACCGGCCCGATCCGCAGCCACTCGTCCCCGAGCCCGGTGCGCAGCCCCAGGTCCAGCCCGAGCGAGCCGCCGACGTCGTGCAGGTTCGGGGAGCCGGGCATGATCGTGGCCCGCTGGAGCAGCAGGCCGCGCCGCGCCGCGTCCTGGAAGCCGGCGATGTCGAGCGGGCCGTTGCCCGCCAGGCCCAGGCCGACGCCCGGCTCGGTGAAGCTGGTCAGCCCCTCGGCCGCCGCCGCCTCGCTGGCCAGCCCGATGCCCGCCACGAAGGCTTCGTGCCCGACCGGGCGCAGCACGGCGTGCGCCAGGGCCTGCGCCCGCTCGGTCAGCAGCCCGTCGGGCAGGCCCGCCGCGTCGCGGCCCACCGACCCGCCGGGCACCTCGGGGAAGTCCTCCAGGCTCGGGAAGCCCATCAGCGCGAACGCCGCCGTGCTGGCCACGCCCATGTGCCCGGAGGTGTGCTGGAGCCAGACCGGCCGCCCGCCGGCCGCCTTGTCCAGGGCCTCACGCGTCGGGTGCGCGCCGCCCAGCTTGTTCTGGTCGTAGCCCGCGCCGCGCACCCACGCGTCCGCGGGCAGCCCGGCCGCCCGCTCGGCGACCCGCGCGTACAGCTCCTCCAGCGAGCCGGTCCGCAGGTCCAGCTCGCGCAGCCGCTGGCCGCGCATGCTGAGGTGGTGGTGGGCGTCGTTGAACCCGGGCACGGCGTACCCGCCGCGCAGGTCGATCACCACGTCGGCGGTGACGCCGTCGAGCTCCTCGTCCAGCCCGGCGACCCGCCCCGCGAGCACCCCCAGCCGGGTGGCCTCGGGACGCCCGGCGTCGAGCGTGGTGAACCGGCCGTTGACGAACAGGGCGTCCAGGCGCATCAGACCTCCACAGGGAGCGGGAACGGGCCGTCCCGGCGCGCCGTCCGGCTGGGTGACGGACTGGACGACCGAGACGATGAGCAGCACGTTCAGCGTCGTGCTCCTGGAGATACCCAGGTCCGTGGTGGCCTTGGCGCCGCGGGTGTGCCCCGGGGGGCTAACCGTCGCGCAGCTTCTTCAGCGTCTCGATGTCCTCGCGGTGCCTGGCCGCGGGGCCGGCCGTCTCGATGCAGATCGGGACGCCCGCCACCACCGGGTGCCGCATGAGGTCGGCGAACGCCTGGGCGCCGATCAGGCCGGCGCCGATGTGCTCGTGCCGGTCCTTCTTCGCCCCGCACACGTCCACCGAGTCGTTGGCGTGGATCAGCTTCAGCCGGCCCGGCGCGATCGCGTGCAGGGCGTCCATCGTCTCGCCGACCCCGCCGGGCGCCGCGAGGTCGTGCCCGGCGGCGAAGGCGTGGCAGGTGTCGAAGCACACGTTCGCGCGCGGATGCCAGTCGAGCGCCGCGAGGTAGGGCTCCAGGTCTTGAACCGTGGCGCAGAGCATCGCGCCCTGGCCCGCCATCGGCTCCAGCAGCAGGTCGGGGCCGCCCTCGGGGATCTCCTCCAGCAGCGGCAGCAGGTGCTCGTGGAGCTGGCGCAACGCGTCGGCACGCGGCTGCGTCACCGCCGAGCCCGTGTGCACCACCACCCCCTTGGCGCCCGTCTCGACGCCGCGCCGCAAGGTGTAGCGGACGATCGCCACCGAGTTGGCCAGCGTCTCGGGGTTGGGCGAGCCGAAGTTGGCCAGGTAGGGGACGTGGATGAAGGTGTCCACGCCCGCGGCGGCCAGGGCGGCGTCCTGGTCGGGCTTGCCCGGCGTGAGCGCCCAGCCGCGCGGGTTGGTGACGAACACCTGGATCATCTCGGCGCCGATGTCGGCCATGTACTTCAGACCGCCCGTGGCCAGGCCGCCGGCGACGGAGACGTGTCCGCCGATGAGAGAGGTCGGTGTCATGATGGCTCACAGTTTAGGCGCAGGCGGGCGCCTCCGTACGCCGTCAGCCGAGCCGCAGGGCCAGGAAGAAGTCGACGCGGTCCTCCAGCCGCGACAGGTCGCGCCCGGTCAGGTCCTGGATGCGCTGGATGCGGTACCTGAGGGTGTTCACGTGCACGTGCAGCAGCTCCGAGCAGCGCGTCCACGAGCCCGAGCACTGCAGGAACGCCTCCAGCGTGCGCACCAGGTCGGCGCGGTGCTCCTGGTCGTACGAGCGCAGCGGGTCCAGCAGCCGCACCCGGAACATCTGCCGCACGTCGTCCGGCACGGACGCCAGCAGCAGGACGTGCGTGGCCAGCTCGTCGTGGCCGACCACCGCGTCCGGGCCCGCCCTGCCCTCGGCCATGCGGCGGGCGAAGCGGGCCTCCTCCACCGCGCCCCGCAGCCCCTCGACCGGCGCCACCCCGCTCACCCCGACCGTCAGCCGCTCGCCGGCCAGGCCGGGGGCCAGCGCGTGAACGGCCTCCCGCACCCGGGCCGCCAGATCACCGTCCCGGGCGGTCACGGGGATTTCGTCCGAGGCCGGGCCGGCGGCCACGGGAGTCCCGTCCGGTGTCGGGCTCGCGGCCCCGGGATTCCCCGCCTGGGTCGCGCGGGCGGCCGCAGGAGTTCCGGTCTGCGTCGCGCGGGTGGTCGTGGGATCGGGGGCCGGGGTGTGGCGGGACGTGGCGGGGACGAGGGCGATCGCCTCGCCGTCCACGACGCCGACGACCGCGGGCGTGCCCGGCCCGTGCAGCAGTTCCTTCACGACCGCGCGCAGCTCGGCCGCCCGCAGGCCGCCGCCGCGCGCCGCGACCGCCACGTACTCCTCGGGGCCCTCGACCCCCTTCGCGCCCTTCGCCCCCTTCGTGCCCCTCACGCCTTCCCCGCCTTTGGCGCCGGACAGGCCGGTGACCTGCAGGCGGGGCAGGATGTCGCTGGGCCGGCCGTCCGTGAGCACCAGCCGTACCAGCTCTTGGCCGATGCGGCCCTCGGGGCTGAGCCGGTCGTCCAGGCGCACCCGCTCCAGGGCCGCCACCGCCGCCAGCTCGCCGGCGAGCGCGCGGCGCTCCTCGGGCCAGTCGTCGCTGGAGCCCTCGAACGCCACGAACCAGTCCGCCACCCGCGACGTCGCCTGCTCGTCCACAGGGAACAGCGAGTACCCGCCCCGCACGCACGGCAGCCGCCTGGCGGTCAGGAACGACCGGGCCAGCGCCGCCGCCTCGGCATCGGCCAGCGGGTGCGAGCCCGCCACCAGCCGCCCCGACGGTGTGAGCACCCAGCAGCGCATCCCCAGGTCGCGGCCGATCATCTCCAGCACAGGGGCGAGGCCCGCGCCGGACACGAGCTGGCGGTGCCGGTCGAGGACGGCGGTGACGTCCGAGGCGCGCTCGCCCGACAACCGCCGCACGATGTGCTCGGTGACCTCGGCGAACCCCAGGGCGCGCGGCACGTAGAACAGCGGCATCCGATGCCTGCGGCACGCGGCCACCAGATCACCGGGCAGGTCACCGCCCACGGGCTGACCCGCCGCCCCGGCCGGCCCCCCGGCAGGCGCGGAAGGGGAGGTTGGCGTGCCGGCGCGGGCGTCGCAGGCGCCGACGGCCGCGACGCCCGCCGCCGCCAGCGCGGCCACGAACCGTTCGCTGTCGGCCGCCTCGTGCCGCCAGATCAGCCCCGTCAGCACCAGCTCACCGCCCGACAGGTAGCGTCCCGGCTCCAGCAGGTCCGTCGTCACCACCCATCGCAGCGGGCGCTCCAGCTCCTCCTCACCCACGACCGTGGACAGCCCCAGCTCCGGCATCTCCAGCAGCGCGTTGAGTCGCATGTCACACCCTCCGGTCATGTGCCTCAACCCGTACCCATCCCGGCACACGCTCGGAACTTGGAGCATGACACGAAAAGTCCTGGCCGACGCCCGCGCCAGTTCGGAGTTCTTGCGGATGGACCGGGCACTACGCGCATGTGTGTACTGCTGACATGCCCATCACGCTCACCGGGTTCAACGAACGGGAACCGGCCGCCGCCGAGGCCGACCTGCTGGCCTGCTGCGCCTCCAAGACCTTCGCCGCGCGGGTCGCCGCCGGGCGGCCGTACCGCGACCAGGAACAGCTCCAGGACGCCGCCGACGCGGCCGTGCGCGCCCTGGACTGGCCGGACGTGCTGGAGGCGCTGAGCGCCCACCCCAGGATCGGCGAACGCGGCAAGGACGCCTGGTCGAGACAGGAACAGGCGGGCGTCGAGGACGACACGCGCGCCGCGCTCGCCGAGGGCAACCGCGCCTACGAGGAGCGGTTCGGCCACGTGTACCTGATCTGCGCCACCGGCCTGACCGGCACGCGGATGCTGGCCCGGCTGCGTGAGCGCCTGCGCCACGACGAGGACGCCGAGCGCGTCACCGTGCGCGACGAACTGGCCAAGATCACCCGGTTGCGGCTGGCCAAGCTGCTGGAGGGGCCGCGATGAGCTTCTCCACGCACGTGCTGAACGCCGTCACCGGCCGCCCCGCCGACGGCGTACGCGTACGCCTGGAGCACGGCGGCCGGGTCGTGGCCGAGGGCCGCACCGACGCCGACGGCCGGATCAAGGGCTGGAACCCCGGCGTGGGCGTCCACCGGGTCGTCTTCGACACCGGCGCCTACCTCGGCGACACCTTCTACCCCGAGGTCGTCATCACCTTCACCGTGGCCGACCCGGCCGAGCACTACCACGTGCCGCTGCTGCTCAGCCCGTTCGCGTACTCCACCTATCGAGGGAGCTGAAACGTGTCCGACGTCATCCTGGGCCCCAACCGCTACGGCAAGGCGGAGACCAGGCTCGTCCGCGTCGTCAGGGAGGGGGACACCCACCACCTCAAGGACGTCAACGTCAGCACCTCGCTGTCGGGCGACATGGAGTCCGTCCACCTGACCGGCGACAACTCCCGCGTCCTGCCGACCGACACGCAGAAGAACACCGTGTACGCCTTCGCCAGGAAACACGGCCTCGACCAGATCGAGGACTTCGCGTTACTGCTGGCCAGGCACTACGTGGAGGCGCAGCCGTCGATCCACCGTGCCAGGGTGGAGGTCGACGAGTACGGCTGGAGCCGCATGAGAGACCACTCCTTCCGCCGCGACGGCGGCGAGGTGCGCACCTGCGTGGTCCACCACGACCGGGACGGGCGCACCACGGTGGTCTCCGGGCTGAAGGACCTGGTGGTGCTGAACACGACGGGCTCGGAGTTCCACGGCTACATCCAGGACGAGTACACGACCCTCCGGCCGACGACCGACCGCATTCTGGCCACGGCCGTCACCGCGCATTGGCGGCACGTGCCCGGTAGTGATGGGCCCGGTGACGGGTACGGCAAGTCGTACGAGGAGGTGCGCGCGTGCCTGCTGGACGCGTTCGCCGACACGCACAGCCTGTCGCTGCAGCAGACCCTGTACACGATGGGCAGGCGGGTGCTCGACAACCGTCCCGAGGTCTGCGAGGTCCGGCTGTCGATGCCGAACAAGCACCACTTCCTGGTGGACCTGTCACCGTTCGGCCTGGACAACAACAACGAGGTCTACTACGCGGCCGACCGCCCGTACGGACTGATCGAGGGAGGCGTCCTGCGGGAGGGCGCCCCCGACGCGGCTTTCGCCTGGGAGTAGAGCGATGGATTTCTTGCGTCCCACCACGTGGGAAGAGGCGCTGGCCGCCAAGGCGGACCGGCCCGGGGCGGTGCCCATCCAGGGCGGCACCGACGTCATGGTCGAGATCAACTTCGACGTGCACCGGCCGGAGGCGCTGCTCGACCTCAACCGGGTCGCCGAGCTGCGGACCTGGACCCTGGGGGAGGGCAGCTACCGCGTGGGGGCCGGCGTCCCGTACGCGCGGATCATCGAGGAGCTGCGCGAGCCGCTGCCGGGCCTCGCCCAGGCGTCGCGGACGGTCGGCTCGCCGCAGATCCGCAACCGCGGCTCGGTCGGCGGCAACCTCGGCGCGGCCTCGCCCGCCGGTGACAGTCACCCGCCGCTGCTGGCCGCTGGCGCGGTGATCGAGGTCGAGTCGCGTGACCGCGGCGTCCGGATGATCCCCGCCGACCAGTTCTACCTGGGCGTCAAGCGGTCCGCGCTGGAGCCGGACGAGCTGATCAGGGCCGTTCACCTGGACGCCGCCCCAGGGCCGCAGTACTTCTCCAAGGTCGGCACCCGCAACGCCATGGTGATCGCGGTGTGCTCGTTCGCGGTCGCGCTGCACCCCGGGGAGCGGCGGGTCGGCACCGGGCTCGGCTCGGCCGCGCCCACGCCGCGCAGGGCGCTGGAGGCGGAGGACTTCCTGAGCCGCGAGCTGGACTGGGACGCCCGGCTCGACCCCGGCGTGCTGAGGCGGTTCGGCGAGCTGTGCGCGCGGGCCGCCTCGCCGATCGACGACGTGCGCGGCACCGCCGACTACCGCAGGCACGCCATCGGCGTCATGGCCCGCCGCACGCTGACCTGGGCCTGGAACGACTACCGAGGAAAGAGGGCCGCCTGATGCGTGCCGCCACGACCGCCAGCGCCGCCACGACCGCCAGCGCCGCCACGACCGCCAGCGCCGCCACGACCGACACAGGAAGCAGGGCCGCCTGATGCGCGTCACCTTCACCGTCAACGGCCGCGAGCAGAGCGCCGACGACGTGTGGGAGGGCGAGAGCCTCCTGTACGTGCTGCGCGAGCGCCTCGGCCTGCCCGGCTCCAAGAACGCCTGCGAGCAGGGCGAGTGCGGCTCGTGCACGGTCTACCTGGACGGCACGCCGGTTTGCGCCTGCCTGGTCGCCGCCGGTCAGGCCGAGGGCCGTCAGGTCCGTACCGTCGAGGGACTGGCCGACGGCGACCGGCTCGACCCGGTGCAGGAGGCGTTCGTCGAGTGCGGCGCCGTGCAGTGCGGCTTCTGCACGCCGGGCCTGATCGTGCAGGCGCACGACCTGATCGAGCGGGTCGAGCGGCCCTCCGACGCGGAGATCCGCGAGGCGCTGGCCGGCAACCTGTGCCGCTGCACCGGCTACGAGAAGATCCTGGACGCCGTGCGCCTGGCCGCCGAGCGGAAGGCGGTCACCCGGTGACCCTCATCACGAACGCCCACATAGCGCCCGTCGCCGGCCCCGAGATCGAATCCGGATACATCCAGATCAACGGGGACCGGATCGCCGCCGTCGGCCCCATGTCCGACGCGCCCGCCGACCCGGACACCATCGACGCGACCGGCTGCCTGGCCACCCCCGGCCTGGTCAACACCCACCACCACCTGTACCAGTGGGCCTCGCAGGGCCTGGCCCAGGACGCGACCCTGTTCGAGTGGCTGACCGCCCTCTACCAGGTGTGGGCCGCCATGGACGCCGAGGTCGTCAAGGGCGCCGCCACCGCCGGGCTCGCCCACCTGGCCCTGTCCGGCTGCACCACCTCCAGCGACCACCACTACGTCTTCCCCAAGGGCCGTGGCGACCTGTTCGCCGCCGAGATCGAGGCGGCCCGCGACCTGGGCATCCGCTTCCACCCGGCGCGCGGCTCCATGGACCGGGGACAGTCGCAGGGCGGCCTGCCGCCGGACGTCGTCGTCGAACGCCTCGACGAGATCCTCGACGCCACGGCCGAGGCGATCGACGCCCACCACGACCCGTCCTTCTCCTCGAAGCTGCGGGTCGCGGTCGCGCCCTGCTCGCCGTTCTCGGTCAGCGGCGAGCTGATGACCGAGGCCGCCGCGCTGGCCAGGGACAAAGGGGTGCGCCTGCACACCCACCTGGCCGAGACGCTGGACGAGGACGAGCACTGCCTGGAGCAGTTCGGCGTGCGCCCGGTCGACTACATGGAGAAGCTCGGCTGGCTCGGCCCCGACGTGTGGTTCGCGCACACGGTGCACCTCAGCGACGCCGACATCGGCAAGTTCGCCGCCACCGGCACCGGCTCGGCCCACTGCCCGTCCTCCAACGGCCGGCTCGGCGCCGGCATCGCCAGGGTGTCGGAGATGCTGCGGCGCGGCGCGAACGTCGGGCTCGGCGTGGACGGCAGCGCCTCCTCCGAGCTGACCACGCTGTCCGGCGAGATGCGGCAGGCGCTGCTGTTCCAGCGGGCCGCCCACGGGCCCGGCGCGCTCACGGCCAGGCAGGCCCTGGAGATGGCCACCCTCGGCGGCGCCCGGAACCTGGGCCGCGAGGACGAGCTTGGGACGCTCGAACCCGGCAAGCTCGCCGACGTCGCGCTGTGGCGGGTGGACGAGCCGTTCGCCGCCGCCGTGACCGACCCGGTGTGCCGCCTGGTGTTCGCCACCCGGCAGCCGCCGCTGGCCCGGCTGCTGGTCGGCGGCGAGACCGTCGTGGCCGGCGACGAGCTGCGGACGGTCGCCCACGACGCC
>NZ_JAHKRL010000243.1 GCF_019396405.1 Nonomuraea rhizosphaerae
GAGCGTGGCGCCACGCTCGGCGGCCTCGGCCGACTTGGCCAGCAGCAGCGCGGCCAGCGTCGGCTCCTGGACGCGTTCGCGCAGGCCGGTGGCGTACGTGCCGCGCGTGGTGCGGGTGATGTAGCCGATGGCGGCCTCGTGCTCGCCCAGCTCCAGCAGGCCGACGACGGTGTGCATCCGGTTGGCGAACTCGTGCGCCTGGGCCCGCAGCGCCTCGGTCGCGCTGCTGGTGTCGTCCAGCTCGCGGGCCAGCCGTACCAGCTCGGTGCGGTCGCGCAGGGTGATCACCCAGCCGGTGTGCCGGCCGCGTACGGACACCGGGGTGCGGTTGAGCACCAGCACCCGCTCGCCGTGCAGCACGACGCGGTCCTCGCCCGGGTCGGCGCCGCCGAGCACGTCGCGCATGCGCTCGGAGACGGGCATCTGGGTTAGGTCGGCGCCCACCTCCCCGAGCAGGTCGCGGGCGGCGTCGTTGACCAGCGTCACGCGCCCGGCCAGGTCGAGCGCGAGCACGCCCTCTTTGACGCCGTGCAGCACGCCCTCACGCTGCTCCAGCAGCGCGGCGATCTCACGCGGCTCCAGCCCGAACGTCTGCCTGCGCATCCGCCGGGTGATCAGCGCCGCCGCGGCCAGGCCCGCCACCAGCACGGCTCCCGCGGTCCACAGCAGCGGCGGCAGAGCGGCGGCGAGCTGGCCGACGACCGTGGTCTGCAGGACGCCGACCGAGACCAGGCCGATGACCTCGCCGTACTCGTCGAAGATCGGCGCCTTGCCCCTGATCGTGGTGCCGATCGTGCCGGTCTCGGTGCCGACCCAGCTCCTGCCGGTGTTGAGCACGGTGGTGCCGTCGGTGGACAGCTTCTTGCCGATCAGCGTGGCGTTGGGGTGGGCGTACCGGGTCTGCTCCCGGTTGGCGATCACCACGTAGTCGGCGCCGGTCGCCTGCTGCACGCTGAGCGCGAGCGGCTGCAGCACCGCCTCCGGGTCCCTCAGGTCGAAGGCCTCCCTGACCTGCGGAAGGCCCGCCACGGACGCGGCGATGGCCAGCGCCCGCTGCTCGTGCATGGTGTCCAGTTGCGTACGCGTGTGCTTGGCCCAGACGCCCGCCGTGCCCCCGACCGCGAGCAGGACGATGACCATCTGGAGCACGAAGAGCTGGGTTCCCAGTCTCATCCGGCCATGGAAACACGCGCAGGTCACGGCCGAGTCGCGACCAATACGACCGATACGACGGCTATCACGCAAAGGCTCGACGCGACGGGCCGGGGGAATTCACCATCCAGTTCCCGCACCGTGAGATCCCCCCTGGAGTTGATCATGCGTCTCCGCACAGTCGCCGCCCTCGCGGCGCTCTCCCTCGCCGCGCTGACGGGCTGCGGCTCCGGCAGCGGGTCCGGCACGGGCACGAGCGCGCTGCGCATCATGGCCCCCGCCGCGCCCGGCGGCGGCTGGGACCAGACCTCCCGTACGGCCGAGCAGGCGTTCAAGCAGGCCGACCCGAAGCGCAAGGTCGAGGTGTTCAACGTGCCCGGCGCCGGCGGCACGATCGGCCTGGCCCAGCTGGCCGGGGAGAAGGGCAACGGCAACCTGCTGATGACCATGGGCCTGGTCATGGTCGGCGCCATCGAGCAGAACAAGTCCAAGGTCACGCTGGCCGAGACCACGCCGATCGCCAAGCTGACCGAGGAGTACGAGATCGTCGTGGTCCCGGCCGCCTCCCCGTACAAGTCGCTGGCCGACCTGGTCGCCGCCTGGAAGACGGACCCGGCGAAGATCTCCATCTCGGGCGGCTCGGCGGGCGGCACCGACCACATCGTCGCCGGGCTGATGGCCAAGGCCGCGGGCGTGGACCCCAAGTCGGTCAACTACATCGCCCACTCCGGCGGCGGCGAGGCGCTGAACGAGCTGCTCGGCAACAAGGTCAGCGCCGGCATCTCGGGCATCGGCGAGTTCGCCGAGCACGTCAAGTCCGGCAAGCTGCGCGCGCTGGGCGTGACCTCGGCGCAGCGGGTCAAGGAGGTGGACGCGCCCACGCTCAAGGAGGCCGGGCTGGACGTGGAGCTGGCCAACTGGCGCGGGTTCGTGGCGCCGGCCGGGCTGGAGGAGGCCGACAAGAAGGCGCTGACCGACCTGGTCGCCAAGATGCACGACTCGCAGGCGTGGAAGGACGCGGTGGCCAAGAACGGCTGGATCGACTCCTTCCAGACCGGGCAGCAGTTCGCCGACTACCTGAACTCCGAGCAGACCAGGGTCAAGGGCATCATCGCCGAGCTGGGTGTCGTCTCTTGAGGAAGACACAGTGGTGGCGGCCCGAGCTGGGGCTCGCGGCCGTCGTGCTCGCGCTGGGCGGGTTCGTCGTGGTGGGCACGCTGGACGTGTCCGCCGCGGCGTCCCGGCTCGGGATCGGGCCGCGCTTCTTCCCGATGCTGGTGGGCGGCTCGATGATCGTCATCGGCCTGTTCTACGTCGTGGACGTGCTCAGGGGCGGGCGCGGCGACCCCGAGGAGAGCGAGGACATCGACGCGGAGGCGCCCACCGACTGGCGCAGCGTCGGGCTGGTCAGCGGGATCTTCCTGGCCTTCACCGCCGTCCTGGAGGTGCTCGGCTGGGTGATCGCGGCGAGCCTGCTGTTCTTCGGGCTGTCGCTGGCGCTCGGGGCCGAGCACAAGGTGCGCGCGGCGGTCGTCGGGGTGGTGCTGGGGGTCGTCACGTACCTGCTGTTCGTCAAGGGGCTCGACGTGACGCTGCCCGGCGGGCTGCTGCAAGGGGTGATCTGAGTGGATTCGCTCCAGCTCCTGCTCGACGGGTTCGCGGGCGCGCTGACGCCGGTCAACCTCATGTACGCGCTGATCGGCGTCACGCTCGGCACCCTCGTCGGCGTGCTGCCCGGCATCGGGCCCGCCATGACCGTGGCGCTGCTGCTGCCGGTCACCTTCTCGGTGCCGCCGACCAGCGCGTTCATCATGTTCGCCGGGATCTACTACGGCGGCATGTACGGCGGCTCGACGACCTCCATCCTGCTCAACACGCCCGGCGAGTCGTCCTCGATGATCACCGCGCTGGAGGGCAACAAGATGGCCAGGCGCGGCCGGGCCGCCCAGGCGCTGGCCACGGCCGCCATCGGCTCGTTCGTGGCGGGCACGATCGCGACCGCGCTGCTGGTCGTGGCGGCGCCCGCGGTGGTGAGCTTCGCGATCTCGTTCGGGCCCGAGGACTACTTCGCGCTGGCGATCCTGGCCTTCACCGCGGTGTCGTCGGTGCTGTCGCGCTCGGTGGTGCGCGGGCTGGCCTCGCTCGGGTTCGGCCTGGTGATCGGGCTGATCGGCATCGACCAGCAGACCGGTCAGGCGCGGCTCACACTGGGCATCGCCCAGTTGCTGGACGGCGTGGACGTGGTGGTCGTGGCGGTGGGGCTGTTCGCGCTGGGCGAGGCCCTGTACGTGGCCTCCCGGCTGCGCCACTCGCTGCCCGAAGTGGTGCCGGTGGGCCGGGCCTGGATGGGGCGGGCCGACTGGCGGCGCTCCTGGCTGCCGTGGCTGCGCGGCACCGCGCTCGGCTTCCCGTTCGGGGCGCTGCCGGGCGGGGGCGCGGAGATCCCCACGTTCCTGTCGTACGCGGCCGAGAAGCGGCTGGCGCGCGGCGTGGCCAAGGAGGAGTACGGCAAGGGCGCCATCGAGGGCGTCGCGGGCCCCGAGGCGGCCAACAACGCCTCGGCCGCCGGCACCCTCGTACCGCTGCTCACGCTGGGGCTGCCCACGTCGGCGACGGCCGCGATCCTGCTGGCCGCCTTCCAGCAGTACGGGCTGCAGCCGGGGCCGCAGCTCTTCGACCACAACCCCGCCCTGGTGTGGGGCATGATCGCGTCGCTGTTCATCGGCAACACGATGCTGCTGGTGCTGAACCTGCCGCTGGCGCCGCTGTGGGCGCGGGTGCTGCGCATCCCCCGGCCTTACCTGTACGCGGGGATCGTGCTGTTCGCGGCGCTCGGCGTCTACGCGCTGAACGGCTCGGTGGTGGACCTGGTCGTACTGTTCCTGCTCGGGCTGCTCGGGTACGCGATGCGGCGCTTCGGGCTGCCGGTGGCGCCGGCGGTGATCGGCATGATCCTCGGGCCGATGGCGGAGATCCAGCTCCGGCGGGCGCTGGCCATCGGGGCCGGGGACGTGAGCGTGCTGGTGCGCAGCCCGATCGCGGTGGTCCTGCTGCTGCTGGCCCTGGCCGCGCTGCTCACCCCGCTGGTCAGACGGGCGGCGGCGCGCCCCGGCCGGAAGACCGTGGACGCGCCGGATGATCGTTCAGAGGGTTGACGAGGCGCCCACCAGGTTCGGCGACGGCCGCGTTCCCTGGGGCCCGGCCGTCGCGCGTGGCGCGATCGCCAGGCCAGCGGCCGCCATGACCAGCGTCGCCGCGAACACCGCCCAGTAGCCCAGCGCCGCGAACAGCGCCGCCGTGACCGCCACCGACACCACCGAGAAGACCGCCTCGCCGAGCTGCAGCCCCGAGCTGTTCACGCCCTGCTCGCCCGGGGCGGACAGCTCCAGCGTGAGCACCGACAGCGTCGGGTACACCAGCCCCATCCCGAAGCCGGTCACGATCCAGGACGGGTAGGCCACCGCGATCGGCACGGCCGTGAACGCCACCGTCCCCATGAGCAGGATGCCCAGCGCGATCATGGCCGAGCCGAGCCGCAGGTTCGTCATCCGGCTGAAGACCTCACGCCCCTGCAGCCACGAGGCGAACGACCAGGTCAGCGACCCTCCCATGAGCGCGAGCCCGGCCGTCAGCGTCGACAGCCCGCGCTCCTCGATCAGCATGAGCGGGATGATCACCTCGGCGGCGAAGAACGCCCCGGCGGTCAGGCCGCGCAGCCCGACCACGGCGGGCAGCCCCTTGGCCGCGCGCAGCGTGCCGGAGGGCAGCAGCCTGGGCAGCGCCAGCGCGAGCACCAGGAGCCCGGCCAGGAGCAGCGGCAGGCGGCCGTCGCTGCCGTACTGCATGAGACCCGCGCCGACGGCCGTGACCGCCGCCCACGTGACCTTGCGCATCAGGCCGGGCGCCGGCTCGCCCTGCCCGCCGGAGACGGGGTTGCCGGAGAGGCCGCGCAGCAGCACCAGCGCGCTGATCGCCGTCAGGATCGGCACCAGCAGGAACACCCACCGCCAGCCCAGCGTCTCCACGATGACGCCGACGAGCGGGGGCCCGACCATCGACGGCACCACCCACGCGGTCGCGAACAGCGAGAAGATCTTGGGGTGCAGCTTCTCGGGGTAGGCCCTGGCCACCACCACGTACAACGCGACGCTGGCCAGCGCCCCGCCGAACCCCTGCAGCAACCGCCCGGCGATCAGCACCTCCATGCTCGGCGCCAGGCCCGCCACCAGGAGTCCTCCGGCGAACCCGGCCACACCCGTCCAGAGGGGCGCGCCCGGGCCGCGCAGGTCGGCCCACCGGCCGCCGAGCACGGTGCCGACCACGCTCGCGGCCATCGCCCCGCTGAAGGCCAGGCCGTACAGGTCCAGCCCGTTCAGCTCGCGTGCCACGGTCGGCATCGCGATGGCCACCGCCATGTACTCGAAGGCCACCAGCGACACCAGCGCCACCAGGCCCGCCGTCAATGTTCCGCGCTTCGTCATGGACATGAGGTTATGTTCCGGGCGTTTCGCCCACCTCCAGCCGGGGGCCTAGGCGGGTCCCGACCATCGTCCTAGGACCTCGGTGGTGCGCCGCCACTCCTCCTCGGTGCCGAACGGGACCGCCATGCACTCGCCCACACCCGCCTCGGCCAGCCTGCCGAGCTGCGCGGCCACGGCCTCCTCGTCGCCCGCCACGACCACGTCCTGCGGCCCGTCCACGCCCTCACGGTCCAGCACGGCGCGGTACTCCGGCACCCGCCCCGCGAGCCCGAACCGCTCGGCGGCCCGCTCGCGCGCTCCCGCGACGTCGTCCGTCACGCACACCAGCAGTCCCGCCACCACCCGGGGCGCGGGGCGTCCGGCCGAGTCCGCGGCCTTCGTGACGGCCGGCACGATGTGCCCGGCCAGCGTGCGCGGCCCCGTCATCCACGTCACCACGCCGTCGGCCAGCTCTCCCGCCAGGGCCAGCATGGCCGGCCCCAGGGCCGCCAGCAGCACCTGGGGCGGACGCGCGCCCGGCACCTCCACCGCGCCCGCGGCGGTCAGCGTCTCGCCCTGGTGGGCCACGCTCTCCCCTCGCAGCAGCGGCCGCAGCACCTCCAGGTACTCGCGCATCCGCCGGACGGGCCGGTCGGCCGGCAGCCCGTACATCGTCCTGACCATCATCCCGATCCCCGCCCCGACGCCCAGCGTGAGGCGGTCGCCCGTCGCGGCCTGGACGCTGAGCGCCTGCCCGGCCAGCACGAGCGGGTGCCGCTGCGCCACCGGCACGACGGCCGTGCCCAGCTGGACGTCCGGCACGTGGCAGCCCACGGCGGTGAGCGCGGTGAGCGCGTCCCAGCCGAGCGCCTGGGCCGCCCATACCGTGCCGAACCCCAGCTCCACGGCCGCCCGGGCCTGCCCGATCAGCTCCTCGAACGTCGCGGGCCGCCATATGTCGCCCACGGCAATCCCGATCTTCACGTCCACCCTCCTCTATCCGGAGAACCTCTCCGCTTCGCTACTATATACGGAGAACCTCTCCACCAAGGAGCCCGCTCGTGATGAGGGCCGACGCAGCGCGTAACCGGGAACAGATCGTCCAGGCGGCCAGGGCCGTCTTCACCCAGGACGGCCCCGCCGCCTCGCTCAACCAGGTCGCGCAGCGCGCCGGGGTCGGCCCCGGCACGCTCTACCGCCACTTCCCCACGCTGCAGGACCTGCTGGTGGCCGTGATCAAGGACGACGTGTCGGCGCTGTGCGCGCGGGGCCGGGAACTGCTCACCGGCCCGTCCCCCGAGCAGGCGCTGCGCACCTGGCTGCGGGCGGTGGCCGGGCACGCGAGCGCCATGCGCGGCCTGGTGGCGACCCAGCTCGCGGCCGTGACGGAGGGCAGCGCGCTGGCGGCCTGCCACGACGAGATCACCGCCACCGGCGCCGCCCTGCTCGCCCGCACCGGCTCCGGCCTGGACATCGCGGACCTGCTCAAGCTCGCCAACGCCATCGGCTGGGCCGGCGAGCAGGCCCCCGGCGACCAGGGCCTCACCGACCGGCTGCTGGCCCTGGTGACGCTCTCCTGACCAGCCACGAGGGCCCGCGACCTCCCGACAAGCCACGAGGGCCCCGCGACATGCGCGGAGCCCTCGTGGTTCGCTGACTTGTCCCCGTGATTCGCCTGCTTACTCGCTGACGCCCAGCTTCTCCAGGATCAGCGCACGCGCGCGGGCCGCGTCCGCCTTGCCCCTGCTGGCCTTCATCACGCCGCCCACCAGCGCGCCGGCGGCGGCGATCTTCCCGGAGCGCACCTTCTCGGCCGCGTCGGCGTTGCCCGCGATGACCTCGTCCACGATCGCCGACAGCTCACCCTCGTCGTTGACGATCTTCAGCCCGCGCGTCTCGACCACCTCGTCCGGCGAGCCCTCGCCCGCCAGAACGCCCTCCAGCACCTCACGCGCCAGCTTGTCGTTGAGCGCGCCGGAGGCCACCAGCTCGGTCACCCGGGCGATCTGCTCGGGCGTGATGGGCAGGTCGGCGAGGGCGCTGCCGGTCTCGTTCGCCCGGCGGGCCAGCTCCCCCATCCACCACTTGCGCGCGTCGGCGGCGGGCGCGCCGGCCGCGATCGTGGCCTCGACCAGGTCGATCGCCTCCGCGTTGTACATGGCCTGCATGTCGAGGTCCGACAGCCGCCACTCGGCCTGCAGCCTGCGCCGCTTGACCGACGGCAGCTCGGGCAGCGCCTCCTTCAGCGTCGCCACCCAGGCCGGGTCCGGGGCGATCGGCACCAGGTCGGGCTCGGGGAAGTAGCGGTAGTCCTGCGCCTCCTCCTTGGACCTGCCCGGCGTCGTCTGCCCGGTGTCCTCGTGGAAGTGCCTGGTCTCCTGCACGATCCTGCCGCCGTCGGCCAGGATCGCCGCCTGCCGCTCGATCTCGCTGTGGACCGCCCGCTCGACGCTGCGCAGCGAGTTGACGTTCTTGGTCTCGGTACGGGTGCCCCACTCGGACGAGCCGCGCGGCATGAGCGAGACGTTCACGTCGCACCGCATGGAGCCCTCCTCCATGCGCACGTCGGAGACGCCCAGGGAGCGCATGATCTCGCGCAGCTCCGTCGCGTACGCCTTGGCCACCTCCGGCGCCAGCCGGTCGGTGCCCTCGATCGGCTTGGTGACGATCTCCACCAGCGGGATGCCGGCACGGTTGTAGTCGACGATCGAGTAGTCGGCGCCCTGGATCCGCCCGGTCGCCCCGCCCACGTGCGTGGACTTGCCGGTGTCCTCCTCCAGGTGCACCCGCTCGATCTCCACCCGCACCGTACGGCCGTCGATCTCGACGTCCAGGTAACCGTCGAAGCAGAGCGGCTCGTCGTACTGGGAGATCTGGTAGTTCTTCGGCATGTCCGGATAGAAGTAGTTCTTCCGCGCCATCCTGCACCACTCGGCGATCGAGCAGTTCAGCGCCAGCCCGATCCGGATCGTCGACTCGATCGCCGCCGCGTTGGCCACCGGCAGCGCCCCGGGGAACGCCAGGCACGTCGGGCAGACCTGGGTGTTGGGCGGCGCCCCGAACGTGGTCTTGCAGCCGCAGAACATCTTCGACGCGGTGCCGAGCTCGACGTGCGTCTCCAGCCCGAGCACCGGCTCGAACCGGGCGAGCGCTTCGTCGTACGGCATGAGCGTAGGCGTGCTCACAGGAAACCAAGCCCTTTCAGTACATTCGCCGTCTCGGCGACCCACGCGGCATACGCCGGGACCTGTCCCAAGACGTCGAGATCGATGTTTCTGCCTATGTATTCGAAGTGGTCGCGAATCGAACAGCTCTGCCGCGCTGTCACGCGATCCAGCACCTGCTTGGGGTCGGCGATTCGCTCGACCTCCGCCGGACTGTGGGGAAGCGGACGGAGGTCGCTGCCCTTGAGCCCCGACCATACCTGCCGATCGGCGAGCAGCCACGCCTCGGTCTCCTTCACCGGGATCAGGCCGACCACCGGCACGGTCAGCAGGCCCAGCACGGATTCCGCCTTGCGGCGCTCTCGATGATCGTTGTGCACGAAGAGGACGTGGCAGTCGTTCGCGAGGTCCGCCAGTGCCTTGGCCACCCGGTCCTGCTCCCGGATGGAGCGACAGGGGCCGATCTCCGTCGGCTCGACGTCGACCGCGCAACGGCCGGACGTCCAGGTGAGCTCCCGCAGTTGCCTGGAGATCACGATCCCCAGGAAGATCTCATCGGTGTCTCCCTCGGCGACCAGGCCCGGAACCAATGGACGGCTCATCCTGGCATCTCCACCGCGCTGAGATATCTCCGCACCTGACGAGGGGAGACGAAGGTACCCGGCTCCCCCTGGTCCCGTACCGGCTTAGCGATGGTGACACGTGACATCCGCTCGCGCTGTGGGTCCACCCGGACCGCGCTGTCCAGGAAGGTCAGCGCGTCCGGCTGGAGCCGGTACAGCTCGGAGACCACGACGGGCGAGTGCGTGGTGAGGATCACCTGGCGCAGGGGCCGAGCCACGGAACGGGGGTCGTGGAGGTCGGTCACCAACCGCTGGACGCGGCGCAGCAGCTCCGCGAGGCGGCTGGGGTGCAGACCGTTCTCGATCTCCTCGATGAGCAGCACCCCCGGGTGGTCCGGGTCGTGCAGGGCCGCCAGCAGCCCCAGGATCCTCAGGGTGCCGTCGGACAGGAGCGCGCTGGACACCGGCCCTTGACCGTCGATCACCAGGTCGAACGACCATTCCTGGCGACGTTCGTCGAGGTAGGGCGTCACGCCGGTGACGTCGGGGATCAGCGCCGCCAGATCCAGGGTGAGCTCGTGCAGGACACCCGACTCCTGGAACCTGCCCAGCACCGCCGCCAGGTTGGAGCCGTCCGGAAGAAGCGGGCGACGGTCGGCGGAGGACGACACGGCCCGCATGGCCCGCGGATCCGGCTCGTACCAGCGCCAATCCACGGCGGATCCGGCCTCCGCGTGAGGCGGCGGCTCGTCCGCGCAGCGCGCCCTCACCGCTCCCGGCAGGTGATCGAGCTCCTCGGACTCCCAGGCGTAGGGGTCGGTCTGCTCCACGGAGGCGGCAGCCTTGGACAAGCGCCCCACCGTGTCGAGGTGGATCGGCCACAGGGCCCGGGGATCCTCCGCGAGCAGCATCAGACGGACCTGGAACTCGGTGGTCGCAGGGCCCTTGGCCAGTTGGTGGAACTGCTGGTGGACCCGGCCGCGCTTGGCCGTGAACCACGCGTCCTCACGGGAGCGAGCCGTCGCCGCGGCGAAGTCGAGCGCGTCCAGCAGGTTGGACTTCCCGCTCGCGTTCGGTCCGACGAGGGCGAGGAACGGCGGCACGTCGAGCTCGAAGTCCAGGAAGGACTTGAACCCGTCGATCTCGATGCGAGTGATCACGCCGCCGCCCCGTTCGCCTTCGCCGTCGCCTACAGCGCCGGGGCCTTGGACAGCAGTGGTCCGCCCCAGCGGCTCTCCAGCGCCTGCTCCACCGCCGCGCCGACCCGGTAGCAGCGGTCGTCGCCCAGCACCGGGGCCATGATCTGGAGCCCCACCGGCAGCCCGTCCTCGTCGGCGAGGCCGCACGGGACGGAGATGGCCGCGTTGCCCGCCAGGTTGGACGGGATGGTGCACAGGTCGGCGAGGTACATGGCGATGGGGTCGTCGGCGCGCTCGCCGATCGGGAACGCCGTCGTCGGCGTGGTCGGCGACACCAGCACGTCCACCTGGTGGTAGGCGGCCTCGAACTCGCGGGAGATGACCGTGCGCACCTTCTGGGCCTGGCCGTAGTAGGCGTCGTAGTAGCCGCTCGACAGCGCGTACGTGCCCAGCATGATGCGCCGCTTGACCTCGGCGCCGAAGCCGGCGGCCCGGGTCAGGGCCATGACCTCCTCGGCGCTGCGGGTGCCGTCGTCGCCGACGCGCAGGCCGTAGCGCATGGCGTCGAAGCGGGCCAGGTTGGACGAGCACTCCGACGGCGCGATGAGGTAGTAGGCGGGCAGCGCGGTCCGGAACGACGGGCAGGAGACCTCGACGACCTTGGCGCCGAGGGATTCGAGCAGCTCGACGGCCTCGTGGAAGCGGGCCAGCACGCCGGGCTGGTAGCCGTCGCCGCCGAACTCCTTGACGACGCCGACCCGCATGCCGGAGATGTCGGACTGACGGGCCGCCTCGACCACGGAGGGGACGGGGGCGTCGATGGAGGTGGAGTCCATCGGGTCGTGCCCGGAGAACGCCTCGTGCAGCAGCGCGGCGTCGTACACGGTGCGGGCGAAGGGGCCCGGCGTGTCGAGCGAGCTGGCGAAGGCGATCAGTCCGTAACGCGACGAACCGCCGTAGGTGGGCTTCATGCCGACGATGCCGGTCACGGAGGCGGGCTGGCGGATCGAGCCGCCCGTGTCGGTGCCGGTGGACAGCGGCGCCTCGTAGGCGGCCACGGCCGCGCTGGAGCCGCCGGAGGAGCCGCCGGGGATCCTGGTCAGGTCCCACGGGTTGTGCGTGGTGTCGTAGGCGGAGTTCTCGGTCGAGGAGCCCATGGCGAACTCGTCGAGGTTCGTCTTGCCGAGGATCACCAGCCCGGCCTCGCGCAGGCGGCGCGTGACGGTGGCGTCGTACGGCGGCCGCCAGCCTTCGAGGATCTTGGACGCGGCCGTGGTCGGCATGTCGGAGGTGGTGAAGATGTCCTTGTGCGCGATCGGCACCCCGGCCAGCGGCCCGAGCCGCTCCCCCGCGTCCAGGCGGGCGTCGACGGCCCTGGCCTGCGACAGCGTGGTCTCGCGATCGACGTGCAGGAACGCCTTGACCTTGGGCTCGACCTCGGCCATGCGGTCGAGGTGGGCCTCGGCCACCTCGGCGGCGGACACCTCGCGGCGGGCGATCAGCTCGCCCAGCTCGGCGGCGGTCTTGCGGATCAGACTCATGCCTCCTCCCCGAGGATGCGCGGGACCCGGAAGCGGTCGTCCTCGACGGCGGGCGCGCCGGACAGTGCCTGCTCGGGCGTCAGTGACGGTCGCACCTCGTCGGCACGGAAGACATTGGTCAGCGGAAGCGCGTGCGACGATGGCGGGACGTCCTCGGCGGCGACCTCCGCCACCTTCGCGACCGACTCGATGATGGCATCGAGCTGGGTGGCGTAGTGGTCGAGCTCGTCCTCGGTGAGCGCCAGCCTGGACAACCGGGCCAGGTGTGCGACCTCGTCGCGGGTTATGGCGGACATGAGTCGGTCAACCCGTTTCGTGGATGGAGTGGTGGAGTAGGGACACTGTCATCCTAGGGGCCTTGACGGGGCGGCACAGAACCATTAACGCCCGCCGGCGCTCACACAGGGCGCCGTGTGATGTGAGGAAATGCCCGCGGCGGACTCCCCTCGGGGAGGCCGGGTCAGGCGGTCTGGGTGACCTCGGAGCGGTAGCCGTACTCGATCTCGGGAGTGGCCTCGGCGTGCTCGCGCAGCCAGACCGTGGCCTCGGCGGCCGGCATCGGCTCGTTGAACAGCCAGCCCTGCCCCATGTCGCAGCCCATCTTGGTGAGCCGGATGGCCACGTCGTCGGACTCGACGCCCTCGGCGACCGAGCGCAGGCCGAGCGAGCGGACCAGCTCGACGATGGAGCGCACGATCCGGGCGTCGTCGTCGGACTCGGCGATGCGGCTGACGAACGAGGCGTCGATCTTGACCTCCGACACCGCCAGCCGCTGCAGCCTGATCAGCGAGGAGTAGCCGGTGCCGAAGTCGTCCAGCGCCAGCGGCACGCCGAGCGCGGCCAGCGCCTTGATCGTCTCGTGCGTGTAGGCCTGGTCGCCCATCAGGATCCGCTCGGTGACCTCCAGCTGGATGGCCGAGGGCGGCAGCCGGAACTTGGCCAGCCCCATCTCCAGCTGCTCGGGCAGGGCGGAGTCGAGGAGGTCGCGGGCGGAGACGTTCACCGAGACCTGCACCCGCAGCCCGGTGTGCCACCAGCGGGCGGCCTGCTCCAGCGCGGCGTCGATGACGTACTCGGTGAGCTGGCGCATCAGGTAGGACTGCTCGGCCAGCGGGATGAACTCCGACGGCGGGAGCTGCCCGTGCACCGGGTGCCGCCAGCGCAGCAGCGCCTCGACGCCGTGCACCGCGCCCGTGGCCAGGCCGACCTTGGGCTGGTAGTGGAGCTTCAGCTCGCCGTTGTCGACGGCCCGGCGCAGGTCGCCGAGGAGGTTGAGGCGTTCGGGCGAGTTGCGGTCTTTGTCGGGCTGGTAGAGCTCCACCCCGGTGCGCCCCTCCTTGGCCAGGTACATGGCCACGTCGGCGCGCTGGAGCAGCAGCTCGAAGTCGGGGGCGTGGTCGGGGTAGAGGGCGATGCCCACCGACCCGTCGAGGTCGAACGTCATGCCCTCCAGCCGTACCGGCTCGGTCAGCGCCGCCCGCAGCCTGGCGGCCACCTCGCGGGCGGCGTGGGCGTCCCTGATGGAGGGCAGCAGGACGGCGAACTCGTCGCCGCCGAGCCGGGCCACGACGTCGCCGGGGCGCACGGAGTGGGTGAGCCGGTGGGCGACCATCTGGAGCAGCCGGTCGCCGACCGGGTGCCCCATCGTGTCGTTGACCTCCTTGAACCGGTCGAGGTCGATGAGGAACAGCCCCACCCGCTCGTCGTGGCGGGCCTCGGCCAGCGCCTCCTCGGTGCTGACGATCAGCATCTTGCGGTTGGGCAGCGCTGTCAGCTCGTCGTGCATGGCCTGGTGGTCGCGGCGCATCGACAGCGTGGCGGTGAAGTAGACGGCCGCCAGCGGCGCCACGAACAGCGGGATGAGCGTGGGCGAGTGGTTCATCACGACCACGACCAGGGGCGCGAGGCCGAGCAGCGCGGTGTAGACCAGGCTCTGCGGGCCGACGCTGGCCTTGAGCACGCGGGTGATCGAGCGGCGCTCGTGCAGCGCGACCGCGCCGCTCACCAGCGCGGCCCTGGTGGCGAAGTAGGCGACCCCGGCCAGCGCGATCGCCAGCAGGTCGCCGCCCGTGGGCGTCCACGGCACCGCGGGGCTCGGAACGATCCCGAACAGGCCGAGCACCACGGCCGCCGCCGTCAGCGCCAGCGTCGACTGGGCGATGTTGAACATCACCCGGTGCCACGCCTTGCGGGTGACGATCCCGTTCATCGCCACGGCCACCGCCTGCATCAGCACCGCCACGGGCAGCCCGAAGTGCAGCAGCACGGCGAAGGTGAACATGGTGGAGGGGTACGTGCCGCCGACGGCGGTCGCCGAGGACACCATCACGGGCCTCAGCTCGCCCAGCACGACGAGCACGGCCAGCACCCAGAACAGGGGTGTGCGGGCGAGCGCGGCCAGGCCGCCCTGGTCGAGTCTCAGCATCGCCACGACCAGCGCGGTGAAGCCGATCACGATGCTCCCCGCGAGGAACGCCCAGAGCGGCGTCCCGACGCGTGGGCCCGTGTCGCGGGTGTCGGTTGGGTCAGTCATCAGTAACAGAACCCCCATTAGGTCACTATGGGAGGGTACGACCTTTACCCCACTTCGCGAAACCAAGCGCGTACGTTCCGTCACTTATCCTTTGCGACGTATACCCAGAAACCACTGCTTGTAGTCTAACAGTCACACTTCGCCGAGCGGTTGGAGCTACGGCTCCGGAGTGACCGCCACCCCGGCCGCCGCCTCCGGCCCCTCGGACAACAGAACCTCGAAGCCCGCGCCGTCGAGGATCGGCACCCCCAGACTGACCGCCTTGTCGTACTTCGACCCCGCGTTGTCGCCGGCCACGAGGAACGAGGTCTTCTTCGACACCGAACTGGCCACCTTCCCCCCGCGCAGGGCGAGCGCCTCGGCCGCCGAGTCGCGGGTGAACCCCGGCAGGGTGCCGGTCACCACGAACGTCAGCCCCTCCAGCGTCTGCGGCCCCTTCTCCGGCGCCGGCGCGTCCTCCATCCGCACCCCGGCGGCCCGCCAGCGGGTGATGATCTCGCGGTGCCAGTCGACCTGGAACCAGTCGTGGATCGTCGCCGCCACCCGCGGCCCGATGCCCTTGACCGCGGCCAGCTCCTCCTCCGAGGCCGCCATGACCGCGTCGATGGAGCGCAGCTCGTGGGCCAGGTCGCGGGCCGTGGGCGGGCCGACGTGGCGGATGCTCAGCGCGACCAGCACGCTGGCCAGCGGCGCCTGCTTGGCCCGCTCCAGCTCCTCCATCAGCTTGTGCGCGTTCTGGCTGGCCTCGCCGTTGAGGTTGGAGAAGAACGAGACGACCTTCTGCTCGCCCGTCTTCGTGTCGATCTTGGGCAGGCCGGTGTCCTTGTCGCGGACGATCGACCTGATCGGGATCAGCCGCTCCAGTGTCAGGTCGAACAGGTCGGCCTCGGTCCGCACGACCGGCTCCTGCGGCGGCAGCGGCTGGGACAGCGCGGTGGCCGCGACGTAGCCGAGCCCCTCGATGTCGAAGGCGCCGCGCCGGGCGGCGAAGAAGAGGCGCTCGCGGATCTGCGCGGGACAGCCGCGGGCGTTGGGGCAGCGCAGGTCGGCGTCGCCCTCCCGCTCGTAGGCCAGCTCGGTGCCGCACTCGGGGCAGTGGGTGGGCATGACGAACGGCCGCTCGGACCCGTCGCGCAGGTCGGTGACCGGGCTGAGGATCTCGGGGATGACGTCGCCCGCCTTGCGCAGCACGACGGTGTCACCGATGAGCACGCCCTTGGCGGCCACGACGGTGGCGTTGTGCAGCGTGGCCCGCTCGACCGTGGAGCCCGCGACGACCACCGGCTCCATCACCCCGAACGGCGTGACGCGGCCCGTGCGCCCGATGCCCACCTGGATGTCGAGCAGCTTGGTGTTGACCTCCTCCGGCGGGTACTTGAAGGCGATCGCCCAGCGCGGCGCCCGCGAGGTGGAGCCCAGCTCGCGCTGGGTCCGGAAGTCGTCGATCTTGACGACCACCCCGTCGATCTCGTACGGCGGATCGTGGCGGTGCGTCCGGTAGTGCTCGATGAACTCGTTGATCGCGTCGAAGGTCGGCACCACCCGGTAGAGGTCGCTCACCGGCAGCCCCAACTCGCGCAGCCGGTCGTAGACCCCCGACTGGGCCTTGGCCTCGGCCGCGCCCTCCCAGACGCCGACGCCGTGGACGATCATGCGCAGCGGACGCTGGGCGGTGACGCGCGGGTCCTTCTGGCGCAGCGAGCCCGCCGCCGCGTTGCGCGGGTTGGCGAACGGGGGCTGGCCCTGCTCGACCAGGTGCTCGTTGAGCTTCTCGAAGCCCTCGACCGGCAGGTAGACCTCGCCGCGCACTTCCAGGAGGCTCGGCACGTCGGTGCCCTTGAGCCGGGTGGGCACGCCCTCGATCGTGCGCACGTTGGGCGTCACGTCGTCGCCGGTGCGGCCGTCGCCCCTGGTCGCGGCCCGTTCGAGCTTGCCGTCGCGGTAGACGATCGCGATCGCCAGGCCGTCGATCTTGAGCTCGCACAGGTAGGGGCCCGGCTCGCCCTCGGCCAGCCGCTCGGCCCGCGCCTGCCAGCCGGTCATCCCGTCGGCGTCGAAGGCGTTGTCGAGACTCTCCATCGGCGCCAGGTGGTCGACCTTGGCGAAGTCGCCGGCCACCGGCGCGCCGACCTTCTGCGTCGGCGAGTCGGGCGTCTGCAGGCTCGGATGCTCCTGCTCCAGCGCGAGCAGCTCGTTGAACCACCCGTCGAACTCGGCGTCGCTGACCGTCGGCCGGTCCAGCACGTAGTAGCGGTAGCGGGCCTCCTCGACCAGCTCGCTCACTTCTGCGTGGCGCTCGCGCGCGGCCACGGGCACGCCATCGACGCTCGGCTCGCTCACCCGGGTCTCCTTCCAGTCCGGCAACCTGAGGAAACGCTATCGCCGAGCGCCGACAACAGCACGCCTCAGCCGCCCTGCGCCCAGACTCCGTCCCAGCCGGAGCACTTCCCGGTGATCTTGCTGGACGTGCCGCGGCACACCATGCCCTCGATCGAGAGCATGTAGCCGGTGCTCAGCGCGAACGACCGCGGTTTGGTCCCCGAGCAGTTGTGGTAGGTCTTCGCGCCCCTGCGCCCGTCCTCCTTGACCCAGCGGAACCTCAGCCACGAGCACCCGCTCCGCCCCGGCAGGTCGTACAGCTTGCCGCTGACCACGAACCCGGGACGGTCGAGCACGACCTTGCCCTTCGCCTTGCCCGCCCGGTCGGTGGAGTAGATGGAGCCCCACTTCCAGATCTCGGGGTTGGCGGCCGCCGCGGCGGGCGCGGCGAGCGACGCGGAGGCGATGAGGATCGTGACGCCGACCGCCACGGTACGAAGAATCATGAAAAGGAGGCTACTCACCGGGATTGCTGGCCGCTTGCCGGATCGTCCCGCAGCACCTGCGCGGCCTTGCGGCAGGCGGCAAGGGCGGCCCGCGCGTACGCCGGGGTGGCGCCCGCCAGCCCGCAGGCCGGGGTGAGCACCACCTGCCCGGCCAGCTTGTCGGGGTCGAACCCGAGCCGCCGCCACAGCTCGACCGCGGGCTTGGCCACCACACCCGCGTCGGCGAGCCGCGTGTCGGTGGCCGGCACGACGCCGAGGAACAGCAGCACCCCCGCCTCCACGGCCTCGCCGATGCCCTCCTCGTCGCGCCGCCGCAGCAGGGAGGCGTCGAGCGAGACGCCGCGCACGCCGGCCCCGCGCAGCAGGTCGTACGGCACGGACGGCGCGCAGCAGTGCACCACCGGCGAGTCGAACAGCCGCAGCGACTCCTCCACCCGCCAGCCCTCCACGGCCGCCAGCCGCCCGAAGCCCGAGGCGGTCGGCACGGTGCCGGCGAGCACGCCGGGCAGCCCCGGCTCGTCGAGCTGGAGCACGATCTCGGTGACGCCGGGCAGCCGCCGCCGCACCTCCGCGACGTGGTCCTGGACGCCCTGCGCCAGCGACTCGGTCAGGTCGCGGACGGCCCCGGCGTCGGAGAGCATCTTGTCGCCGTGGCGCAGCTCGATCGTGCCGGCGAGCGTCCACGGCCCGCACACCTGCAGCTTGAGCGGCCCCTCGTAGGCGTGCCCGACCTCCTCCAGTCCGTCGAGGTCGCGTCTGAGGTGGTCGACCGCGCGCTGGTGGTCGCGCCCCGGGCGGTCGGCCAGCCGCCACCCCGACGGCTGCACCTCGACGGGCAGGTCCACGAGCAGGCCGGCCGTGCGCCCGATCATGTCGGCGCCCACCCCTCGTGCGGGCAGCTCCGGCAGGTACGGCAGGCGCGGCAGCTCGCCGAGCACCACGCGGAGGGCCTCTAGATGATCTGTACCCGGATGTGACCCGACCCCGGTGGCTTCCAACATCGACATGGGGACAAGCGTAGGCTCTGTGCAATGAAGCTGACGAAGTACGGCCACGCCTGCGTACGACTGGAGAAGGACGGCAAGGTCCTGGTCATCGACCCCGGAGCCTTCACCGAGGGCCCCGTGCTCGACGGGGCGTCCGCGGTGCTGGTCACCCACGTGCACGCCGACCACGTGGACGTCGAGCGGCTCAAGGCCGCCTCCCCCGAGCTGGAGATCTGGACGTGCGAGCGGGTCGCCGAGGAGCTGGCCGAGATCCCGGGGAAGGTGCAGGTCGTCCGGCACGGCGACGACTTCACGACGGCCGGTTTCGCGGTGCGGGTGTTCGGCGAGTGGCACGCCAAGAACCACCCCGACGTGCCGATCGTCCAGAACGTCGGCTTCATGGTGGAGGACGAGGTGTTCTACCCGGGCGACGCGCTGACCGTGCCCGGTGTCGAGGTGCCCACGCTCCTGGCGCCCACCAACGCGCCGTGGCTGAAGCTCATGGAGATGGTCGACTACCTACGCACGGTACGCCCGGCCAGGGCGTTCTCGACGCATGACGGGCTGCTCAACGACATCGGCCTCGGGCTGGTCGACAACTACCTGAGGATGGAGTCGGAGAAGCAGAACGCCGACATGCGCCGCCTCGGGATCGGCGAGTCGGTCGAACTAGGCTGACGCCGTGATCGTGGCCGAGCCGATCACGGTCTCGCCCGCGTACAGGACCGCCGCCTGGCCCGCCGCGACCCCCATGGCGGGCCTGTCGAGGGTGACGCGCAGCCCGTCGGCGCTCTCCTCGTACGAGCAGCCGTAGACCTCGCCGTGCGCCCTGAGCTGCACGCTCAGCTCGCCGCGCGGCTCCGGCGGCCCGTTCCAGACCGGGCGGCCGCAGGTGATCGAGGTGACCTCCAGCGCCGCGCGCGGGCCGACCGTGACCGTGTTGGACACCGGCTCGATCGACAGCACGTAGCGCGGCCTGCCGTCGGCGGCGGGCCGGTCGATGCGCAGCCCCTTGCGCTGCCCCACCGTGAACCCGTGGGCGCCCTGGTGGCTGCCGACGACCTCGCCGCCCTGGTCGACGATCGGCCCCTCGGCCGCGCCGAGCCGGTCGGCCAGGAAGCCCCTGGTGTCGCCGTCGGCGATGAAGCAGATGTCGTGGCTGTCGGGCTTGTCGGCGACCGTCAGGCCGCGCCGGGCGGCCTCCTCGCGCACCTCGGCCTTGGTCGAGTCGCCCAGCGGGAAGATCGCGTGACCGAGCTGCTCGCGGGTGAGCACGCCCAGCACGTACGACTGGTCCTTGCCCTCGTCGGCGCTGCGCGACAGCACGCCGCCGGCGAGCCTGGCGTGGTGGCCGGTGGCGACGGCGTCGAAGCCCAGCGCCAGCGCCCGGTCGAGCACCGCCGAGAACTTGATCTTCTCGTTGCAGCGCAGGCACGGGTTGGGCGTGCGGCCCGCGGCGTACTCGGCCACGAAGTCGTCGACCACGTCGCGCTGGAAGCGCTCGGCCATGTCCCAGATGTAGAAGGGGATCCCGATCACGTCCGCGGCGCGGCGGGCGTCGCGGGAGTCCTCGATCGTGCAGCAGCCCCTGGCGCCCGTACGGAACGACTGGGGGTTGGCCGACAAGGCCAGATGCACGCCAGTGACGTCGTGACCGGCCTCGGCGATGCGAGCGGCGGCCACGGCGGAGTCGACGCCGCCCGACATGGCGGCAAGCACACGCAGTCCCATGACCGTTCCAGCGTACTGTCCTGGCAGGAGTGCACGACCATGGACCGGGTCTGGGAGTATTCAGCGCATGCGACTGTTCGGGCGCAAGGACGACGACGAAGAGACCACCGAGCCGAATGACGGGATCGCACCGTTCTGGGCGTGGTGGGAGGAGACCAGGCCGCAGCTCGACTCGCTGGTGGCCGCCGGTGCGGCCGAGCGGCTGTCGGAGTGGATCGCCCCGGCCGTGAGCGCGGTGCACCCGGGCCTGGTGTGGGAGGTGGCGCCGGGCAGGAACGCCGCGCACGCGCTGGTGGTGACCGCCGCGGGCGACGCCGAGCTGCGCCCGCTCGCGCACCGGCTGGTCAGGGCGGCGCCGCCGGCCGACCTGCTGTGGGAGTTCCACCCCTCGCGCCAGGTCAACCCGCAGGCGCTGGAGCTCACCCTCGACGTGGGCGGGTTCGAGTTCGCCCTCGACAAGCTCATGTTCGGGCTGCGGGTGCCGCCGGGCTCCCCGCGCGTCGACGTGGCCGCCTATCACCCGATCTTCGGCCAGCTCGACGAGGATACCCGGCTGGAGACCACGCTGCTGGCGCTCGACTGGCTGCTGGGCGAGGACGACGTGGCGCGCTGGGTGGGCGAGATCACCCCGGCGACGTTCCAGCCGATCGACTCCGTGGCCGCGATGCACCTGCCCTCCGTGGTGGCCGACCTGGCCTCCGGCTACACCGACGAGCAGTGGGCGCTGCTGGAGGGCCAGACCGCCGCCGGCGCGCCGCTGATCGCCACCGCCCGCTATCCGCTGCGGCCGGTCGACCATCCGCTGTTCGACCAGCACATCGCCATCACGCTCCCGTACGCGCACCGCGACGAGAACGGCCTGCCCGTCGGCGCGTCGCTGACCGCGCTGCGCGACTTCGAGGAACGCCTGGCGGCCCGGCTGCTCAAGCTGCGCAGCGACGCGGTGCTGGCCGCGCACCTGAGCGCGGAGAGCCACCGGGTGATCCACATCTACGCCGACCCGACCGGTGACGCGGCGATCCACGCCAAGGAGCTGATCGTGAGCTGGGAGGAGGGCGAGCCGCGCGTCGACGTGTCCGCCGACCCGGCGTGGACGGCCGTGGTGGCCTTCATCACATAAGAGCGGCTAGCTCAGCCCCGCGCGGCGGGCGCGTTCGACGGCGGCGGGCAGCACCTCGATCAGGCGGTCCACGTCGGCCCGGGTCGAGGTGTGGCCGAGCGAGAACCTGAGCGACCCCCTGGCCGCCGACGCCTGCGCGCCCATGGCCAGCAGCACATGGGACGGCTGGGCCACCCCGGCCGAGCAGGCCGAGCCGGTCGAGCACTCCACGCCCTTGGCGTCGAGCAGCATGAGCAGCGCGTCGCCCTCGCAGCCGGGGAAGGAGAAGTGGGCGTTGCCCGGCAGCCGGTCGGCGGGGTCGCCGTTGAGCACGACGTCGGGGACGGCCTCGCGGACCCGCTGGACGAGGTCGTCGCGCAGCTCCGTCAGCCGCCGCGCGTGCGCCTGCCGCTCCCTGACCGCGACCCGGACGGCGGCGGCGAGCCCGGCGATGGCGGGCGCGTCGAGCGTGCCGGAGCGCACGTCGCGCTCCTGACCGCCGCCGTGCATGACCGGGACCGGTGTCCGGCCCCTGGCCAGCAGCAGCGCGCCGACGCCCATCGGGCCGCCGACCTTGTGCCCGCTCACGGTCAGCGCGTCGGCGCCGGAGCCGGCGAACGACACGGGGAGCTGCCCGACCGCCTGCACGGCGTCGCTGTGGAACGGGATGCCGGCATCGTGGGCGATCGCGGCCAGCACGCTGACGGGCTGGACGGTGCCGACCTCGTTGTTGGCCCACATGACGCTGACCAGGGCGACGTCGTCGGGGTCGCGGGCGATGGCGGCCCGCAGCGTGTCGGGGTGCACCCGGCCCAGCTCGTCGACCTCCAGCGGCTCGACCCGCGCGCCCTGGCTGTCGGCCAGCCAATGGGCGGGGTCGAGGGCGGCGTGGTGCTCGACGGCGCTGATCAGCACGCGTTTCCTGGGCTCGCGCTCCCAGTAGAGTCCTTTGACGGCGAGGTTGTCCGCCTCGGTGCCGCCCGAGGTGAACACGACCTCGCTCGGCCTGGCCCCCAGCGCGTCGGCGATGGTCTCCCGTGACTCCTCGACCACCCTGCGGGTCCGGCGGCCCGCGGCGTGCAGCGACGAGGCGTTTCCGACCAGGCCGAGCTGCTCCGTCATGGCCTCGATCGCCTCGGGAAGCATCGGCGTGGTCGCCGCGTGATCAAGATAGGCCGACGGTCCGCTCACACATGCAAGGTTATCCCCTTTGCTTACTGTACCGTCCGGACGGTACAGTAGAGGCATGAGAAGGGACGAGCTACTGGACGCGGCAGAGGCACTGCTGTGCGACCAGGGCTCGGCCGCGCTGACCCTGTCGGCCGTGGCCGAGCGGGCCGGCGTGAGCAAGGGCGGCCTGCTCTACCATTTCTCCACCAAGGAAGCCCTGATCAAGGGCATGGTCGAGCGGCTGATCGGCGAGTTCGACGAGCTGATGGCGGCCCAGGACGACCCGACCTACACCGAGCGCTATCTCGCCGCCACGCTGGTGGCCGTGCGCTCCAACCGCCTGCGACGATGGGCGGTGGTGACCGGCGCGTCAGGAAATCTGTTCCTGCTCGCGCCGATGCGCGAGGCGATGTCCCGATGGCATCGCGAGGGGCTGGACGACGAGCCCGACCGGGTGGCGTCGCAGATCGTACGGCTGGCGTGTGAAGGGCTGTGGGACGTGGCGAGCCACGATCCCGGGCTCAACACCGAAGGCGACCTGGAGGCCCTTGAGGCCCGCTGCCGCGCCCTCCTGAGACCCGCCTGATCCCCTCGGCCTTCCCTCTCCCCCATTTCGCACGGCCCGCTGCGGCGTGCGCTTCTACATCCCCTTGATTTGTGATTTGTGAGGTATGTCCATGGTCCGCGACCTGAGAATTGCCCGTTTTGGGGCGGTTCTTACTTTTGTGCTGGCCGGGTTGCTGGTGGGCACGATGACCGTGCGCATCCCGGCGCTGACCGACAAGCTCGGGCTGTCGGAGTCGGCGGTCGGCATGATCCTGCTGGCCTGGGGCGTCGGCGCCCTGATCACCATGCAGTCCATGCGCCGGGTCATGGCCCGCGCGGGCAGCGGGACGATGCTGCGCGTCGGCGGGCCGCTCACCGCGCTCGGCCTGGCCGGGGTGGGCTTCGCGCCGAACTGGCCGACGCTGCTGGTGGCGTCGGTGATCTTCGGGATGGCGTTCGGCATGGTGGACATCGCCATGAACGCCCAGGGCTCCACCGTGGAGCGCGCTTACGGGCGTCCGCTGCTCAACGGCATGCACGCGGGCTGGTGCGTCGGCGCCATCGCCGCGGGCGGCGTGGGCAGCCTGTCGATCGCGCTGGGGCTGTCGTTCACCGCCAACGTGGCGCTGGTCGGGCTGCTCTCGGTGCCGGTGATGGTGCTGCTCGGCCGTACGTACCTGCCGGAGGCCCCCGCGGCGCGCGCCGGGAGCGCGCGGTCCGGGCGCCGGCTGCCGCCGGTGGTGTACCTGCTGGGCGCGATCATGTTCTTCGCGTTCATGGTCGAGGGCACGGTCGCCGACTGGAACGGCCTGTTCATGCGCGACACCCTGGGCGCGCCGGAGGCGCTGGCGGCGCTCGGCTACCCCGTGTTCGAGGCGGGCATGCTGGTGGCCAGGCTCACCGGTGACCGGCTGCGCGTCCGGTTCGGGGTGCGCGGCCTCATGACCGCCTCCGGGGCGGCCACGGCCGGGTTCTTCGCCGTCGTGCTGCTCGCGCCCGCGCCGCTGGTCGCGGTGCTGGCGATGTTCTTCGTCGGGCTCGGCGTGGCGACGATCTCGCCGATGACGCTGTCGCTGGCCGGAACCGCCACCGACACCCCCGGCCCGGCGATCGCCCAGGCGGGCGCGATGGGGTACGCGGGGCTGCTGCTTGGGCCCGTGGTGATCGGCTTCCTGACCGACGCCGTCTCGCTGCGCTGGGCGCTGGGGATCGCGGTCGTGCTCGGGGTGGCGATCGCGGTGGCGTCCCGGTACCTGCCGCGCGAGGAGCCCGCAGCGGTGACCCGCGCGGTGCCCGTCGAGGCCGTCAGGGAGCCCGCCGGGGTGTGACGCCGCCCGGGACTTTTGTCCTGGCCGATCGCGTACATCCCCCACTGCCGACGGGGCCGGCCCGGGTGCGAGGCTGGCCCCATGCCCAGATTCGTCACCACCGCGGCGCTTTTCACCGTGACCGCCGTCCCGAGCGTCGCGCAGTTCTTCGTGACGGGCCTGGAGCCCGCTCTCATGCGCGACCCGGCGGCCGTCCGGGCGGGCGAGTGGTGGCGGCTGGGGACCTCGCTGGTGGTGCAGGACGGCGGCGTGTTCGGGACGCTGTTCAACCTGGCGTTCCTGGCCGTGCTCGGTTACCTCGCCGAACGCTCGCTCGGCCCCGGCCGCTGCCTCCTCCTGTACGCGGCCGGAGCGGTCGCGGGGCAGGCGGCCGGAATGCTGTTCGCCCAGCCGGGAGCCGGGAACTCGATCGCCCTGTGCGGCCTGGCCGCCGGTCTCGCCGTCGCCTCCCGCCCGCTGCTGGAGCGCTCGGTGGGCGCGTTCTACGCGGTGACGCTGCTGGCGTACGTGCTGGTGCCGGCCGGCGGGACGTGGGGCGTCCTGGTGATGGTGGCGATCGCCGGGCTCGGGTTCCAGCTGGTGGCCCAGCGCGAGCGGCTGCCGTGGTGGGCCTTTCCGCCCGTGCCGGCGCTCGTGGGCGTCGCGCTCGCGGCCCTGGCCGACCTCCATGGCGTGGCGCTGCTCGGTGGCATGATCGCCGCATGGACACTGAGCGCGGCGTCGCCTTCGACCTCCCGGCCTACGTCGCCCGCGTGAAGCACGGCCCCTGCGCGTGACCTCGACGAGGACGCCCGCTCGACCTCATGCGGGTGGCGCCAGCGGTCAAGGCGGGGTGATGGCCGGCAGGATCCGCCAGGCGCTGTGAGTTCTCTGTGGGTCCAGGCCGGATCCGGCGCGGGCGTCCAGGTGGGGCCGAGCGGGCTCACAGGGAACTCACAGATCCTCCCAGGCGCTCCCCATCTCGGGGGCCCACGCTGGCACGCATGATCCAGCTCAGCGGACTGACCAAACGCCACGGTGACGTGCTGGCCGTGGACGATCTCACCTTCACCGTACGGCCGGGCGCGGTCACCGGCTTCCTCGGCCCGAACGGCGCCGGCAAGACCACGACCATGCGAATGGTGCTCGGCCTCGACCGCCCCACCTCCGGCACGGTCACCGTCAACGGCCGCGCCTACCGTGACCTGCCGCAGCCGTTGCGCCAGGTCGGGGCGCTGCTGGAGGCGCAGGCCGTGCACCCGCGCCGCAGCGCCCGCAACCATCTGCGCTACCTGGCGCAGTCCAACTCCCTCCCGGAGCGGCGCGTCGCCGAGGTCCTCGACCTGGTCGGGCTGACGGACGCGGCCGGGCGCGGCGCCGGGACGTTCTCCCTCGGCATGAGCCAGCGGCTCGGCATCGCCGCCGCGCTGCTCGGCGACCCGCCGGTGCTGCTGCTCGACGAGCCGGTGAACGGCCTGGACCCCGAGGGCGTCCGGTGGATCCGCACGCTGCTGCGCGGGCTGGCCGCCGAGGGGCGCACGGTGCTGGTCTCCAGCCACCTGATGAGCGAGATGGCGCTGACGGCCGACCGGCTCGTGGTGATCGGCAAGGGGCGGCTGATCGCGGAGTCCGACCTCGACGCGTTCACCGAGTCGGGCGTCCTGGTCCGTACGCCCGATCACGTCGCCTTCGGGCGGCGGCTGGAGCTGGCCGGCGCCCGCACAAGACCAGGGAACGAGGGTGAGCTGCTGGTCACCGGCATGAGCGCGCCCGACGTCGGGCGGCTGGCGGCGGCGGAGGGGGTGACGCTGTTCGAGCTGGCCCCGCGGCGGACCACGCTGGAGGAGGCGTTCATGGAGCTGACCCAGGACAGCGTCGAGTTCGGGGCGGCGCGATGAAGGCGGCGGATGCGATGAGGGCGACGGGCACGATGAAGGCGGCGGGCGCGCTGCGGGCCGAGTGGACGAAGTTCGCCAGCATCCGGGCGACGGTCGTGCTGTCCGGCGCGGCGGTCGCCGTGTCGGGGCTGCTGGCGTGGCTGTTCGGCAGCGCCGCGACCCGGGACTACACCGAGGCGACGGCGGCGGAACGGCTGCGGTTCGACCCCATGGACCCGGCCATGCGGGGGGTGTTCATCGTGCAGCTGCTGGTCGCCGGGCTGGGGGCGCTGATCGCCTCGTCCGAGTACGGCTCGGGAACGATCGCGGCGAGCGTCGCGGCCGTGGGCAGGCGGCGCCTGGTGGCCGCCAAGGCCGGGATGACCGTGCTGAGCGCCCTGCCGGTGAGCGTGGCGGCGATCTGGCTGATGTTCGGGGTGTCCATGGCGACGATGGCCTCGCACGGGGTGCCGACCCTGGGGGCCGGGGACCCGGCGGCGCTCATCACGCTGCTGGTCGGGCCACTGGTGCTCACGTCGCTGGCGCTCGTCGGGCTGTCGCTCGGCCTGCTGGCGCGGGGGACGGCGGCGGCCGTGAACATCAGCACCGCCCTCCTGCTGCTGCCGGTCTTCGCGACGGTCTCGCCCGGCTGGCTGCGGAACGTCATCGGCGTCTACTGGCCCAACACCGCCGCCTTCCGGGCCCTGTCCGCCGATCCGGACCTCCCGCGCCTGCTGGGGCTGGGGATCCTGGCCGGGTTCACGGCGGTGCTGCTGGGGGTGGCGTTCGCGCGGTTCGAGTCCCGTGATGTCTGACCTGGCACGCCCCTTGCGTGAACCCGAACGGCTGCTCGTCGTCGACGACGAGCCGACCGTCAAGGAGCTGC
>NZ_JAHKRL010000244.1 GCF_019396405.1 Nonomuraea rhizosphaerae
GTAGCGGCGGCGGCCGTCGCACCACAGAACCCCGCCGGGGGTCCGCGGCAGGATCTCGACGGCGAGTGTGGAGCGCGGCGAGACCACCAGCGGCCTGGCGAACAGCGCGTGGGCGCTGATCGGCACCATGAGCAGCGCCTCGACCTCGGGCCACACGACGGGCCCGCCGGCAGAGAAGGCGTAGGCGGTGGAGCCGGTCGGCGTGGCGCAGATCACCCCGTCGCAGCCCCAGCGCGACAGGGGGCGGCCGTCGATCTCGGCGACCACCTCCAGCATCCGCTCGCCCTTCTCCACGCTCACCTCGTTCAGGGCCCAGGTGTCGGCGATGACCTGGCCGTTCTGGCGGGCGAGCACGTCGATCGTCATGCGTTCCTCGACGTCGTAGCGCCTGGCGACCACGCTGTCCACGGCGTCGGCCAGGTCGGCGACCTCGGCCTCGGCCAGGAAGCCGACGTGGCCGAGGTTGACGCCGAGCAGCGGGGTGCCGGTGGACTTGGCCAGCTCGGCCGAGCGCAGCAGCGAGCCGTCGCCGCCGAGCACGATCAGCATCTCGGCGTCCTTGGCGGCGGCGGGGTCGCAGGCCACGGCCTCGGCCTGCGGGGCGCCGATCTCCTCGGCCTCGACGTCGAGGACCCTGACGTGGATGCCGGCGGCGACGAGGCGGTCGATGACCAGGCGGGCGCTTTCGACCGCGGCCTCCCGCCCGGTGTGCACGGTGACCAGGACAGTTCGGTTCATTGCGGCCCTTCCGCTACGGCGCGGTCGATCTCGGCGTCGAGGTCGGCGACCGGCGGCTCGCCCTCTCCCTTGCCGAGCCAGAGCAGGTATTCCACATTTCCCGACGGACCGGGCAGCGGGCTCGCGGTGACGCCGCGTACCGCCAGGCCGAGCTCGCGCGCCTTGGCGGCGGCCTCTCGGACGGCACCTGCCCTCAGCGCGGGCTCTCGCACCACCCCGCCCGCTCCGACGAGGTCCTTACCCACCTCGAACTGGGGCTTGACCAGCATGACGAAGTCGGCTCGCGGCGCCGCGACCGAGGCCAGCGCGGGCAGCACGAGCCGCAGCGAGATGAACGACAGGTCACCGACCACCAATTCGGGCGGCTCGCCGACCATGGCGGGCGTGAGGTCGCGGACGTTGACCCGCTCCATGACGGTGACCCGCTCGTCGGTGCGCAGCGACCAGGCGAGCTGGCCGTAGCCGACGTCGACGGCGAGCACGTGCGCGGCGCCGTGGCGCAGCAGCACGTCGGTGAACCCGCCGGTGGAGGCGCCCGCGTCCAGGCAGCGGCGGCCCTCGATCCGCAGCCTCCCGAACGCCTCGATCGCGCCGAGCAGCTTGTGCGCGCCGCGCGAGACGTAGTCTGGGCCGTCGCCCTGCGCGACCACGATGGCGGCAGCGGTCTCGACCTGGGTCGCCGCCTTGACCGCCGGACGGCCGTCGATCTTCACCCGGCCCTCGTCGATGAGCTGGCCCGCCTGCTCGCGCGAGCGCGCCAGGCCGCGGCGCACCAGCTCGCTGTCCAGCCGAACGCGTCGTGTCACTGGTCGTCCACGGCTCCCAGCGCTGCCTCCAGCCCGGTGAACGCCGCGTCGAACACCGCGACGTGCTCGCTCACCGGCCGCCCGGCCAGGTCGCCGAGCCGGGCGAGCACGGCGTCGACCCGGTCGTCGCCGGTCTCCTCCGGTTGCTCACTCATGACATGACCGTAACGCCTCGCGCGAGCACCCGGCACCTTGGCGGGTGTGTCGCTCGTTGGAGGGGCATTGGAGGGGCGTACGGGGGTGCTACTGATGTGGAACGCTACCTTCGCCTGAAGCAGAAGAAAGGAACGCATCATGGCAAGCGTCGAGGAGTGCCGTGCGGCACTGGCCAAGCTCGTCGCCCAGTTCGACGAGATCGGCGAGGAGGACCGGGCCAAGCACGTGGTCGAGCGCACGGTGAGCTGCCGGGTCCCCGACCTCGACGTGGTCTTCCACGGCCGCCTGCACCGCGAGGGGCTGGACCCGTTCCGGGAGGATCCGCCCGGCAACAGCAAGGCGGCGGACGTGAAGCTGACGATCGCGAGCGACGACCTGATCGCACTGGTGGACGGGGAGCTGGACCTGGCGCGGGCGCTGCTCGGGGGCCGCGTCAAGATCGACGCCAGCTTCGGCGACCTCCTCCGCCTGCGCCGTCTGCTGTAGGCCGTCCCGTTCTCCGCCTCGGTGCGGAGGCATGGCCAGTTAGTTAATGTGTTCATTAATCATTATGTGTTATGTTAACCATATGGGTTTGATCATCGAAACGGCCGGGCTGGGCCGCGCGTTCGGCGGGGCGATCGCCGTGGACGCCCTCACCCTGGCGGTCTCCCCCGGCGAGATCTTCGGCCTCCTGGGGCCGAACGGCGCGGGCAAGACCACCACGATCAGGATGCTGTCCACCCTCCTCCCGCCGACCACCGGCACGGCCCGCGTGTGCGGCCACGACGTCGCGAGACGGGCCGGGGAGGTGCGCCGCCACATCGGCTACGTCCCCCAGCAGGTCTCCTCGATGGGCCACTACATGCTGACCGGCAGGGAGAAGGCCGAGATCGAGGCCGCGCTCTACCACGTCCCCCGGCGCCGCGTGCAGGCGCGCGTCTCGGAGCTGCTGGAGCTCGTCCAGCTCTCCGCCTGCGCCGACCGCCTCGTGCAGACGTACTCGGGCGGCATGCAGAAGCGCCTGGACCTGGCCTGCGGGCTGCTCCACCGGCCCGACCTGCTGATCCTCGACGAGCCGACGCTCGGCCTGGACGTGCAGTCGCGCCACCACATGTGGGATCACATCCGCTCGCTCCGCGACGAGGGCATGACCGTCCTGCTGGCCACCAACTACATGGACGAGGCGGACCGCCTCTGCGACCGGCTGGTGATCATCGACCACGGCCGCGAGGTGGCCGGCGGCTCGCCCGCCGCGTTGAAGGCCGCGATGGGCGTGTCGTCGCTGGACGAGGTGTTCCTGCGGCACACCGGGCACGCGCTGCGCGAGGAGGTCGGCTGATGTGGTCGCAGGAGGTGCTGGCGCTGTCTCGCCGCTGGCTGCTCATGGTGCTGCGCGAACGCCTGAACCTGCTGTTCAGCGTCCTGCAGCCGGCGGTGTGGCTGGTGTTCTTCGCCGGGGCGATGGGCGGCGCGGTGGACGCGCGGATCGTGGGCACGGGCGACTACGTGGCGTTCGCGGTGCCGGGCGTCATCGCGTTCACCGTGGTGGGCAACGGGGTGTCGGCGGCGATGCCGCTGCTGTTCGACAAGGAGACGGGCTACCTGGACAAGCTGCTCAGCATGCCGGTCAGGCGGGGCTCGCTGATCGTGTCGCGGTTCGTCTTCCAGGTGGGCATGAACTCCGCGCAGGTCCTGCTGATCCTCCTCGTCGCCCTGGCCCTGGGCGTGCGTCCCGCCACGGGCGTCCTGGGGGTGCTGGCGATCCTGGCGGTCACGGGGCTGCTGACGCTGGCGCTCACCGCGGCGGCGATGGCCCTGGCGTGCGCGGTGCCCTCGCACGGGACGTTCTTCGCGGTGACGGGGTTCGCGTCGCTGCCGCTGCTGTTCATGAGCAACGCGTTCGTGCCGCTGTCGGCCATGCCCGGCTGGATGGCCGTGGTGGCGCGGCTCAACCCGCTCACGTACGCGATCGACGCGATGCGGCTGCTGGTGCTGCGCGGGTGGGGCGGCGGGGTGCCGGTGTCGCTGGGCGCCCTGTCCCTGGCGTCGGGGCTGCTGCTGGCGCTGGGGTGGTGGCAGTTCGCCCGCCGGACCAGCGAGCGCGTCGCCTAGCGGCTCCCGTCGTGGCCCTGGCCGAGGCGCTCCAGGACGGGCTTGACGGCGTCCTCCTCGGCGCGTCCCTCTCCCGCCGCCGTCCAGGCCGCGTCGCAGGCCGCGCGCAGCCCGTCGGCGCGGCTGCCGTCGCCCTCCAGCCTGAGCACGCCGTCGTCCCACCGGGCGCGCCACCCCTCGCAGACGCCGTCCCGTACTTCCGGATAAGGCTGGAGAAGCGCGGACATGTCCTCGGCCACGTACGTGGGCCGGTGCCGGGGCCCGGCGGTGAGCGCGTCGATCGGCGTGGCCACGCCGGTGAGCACCAGCAGGCTGTCGACGCCCGCGTTGACGGCGCCCTCGATGTCGGTGTCCAGCCGGTCGCCCACGACGAGCGGCCGCCGCGCCTCGGTGCGGATCATGGACTCGCGGTGCAGCGGCGGGTCGGGCTTGCCGGCGTACACCGGCTCCACCCCGGTCGCCGCGGCGATCACCCGGACCATCGCCCCGTTGCCCGGCTGCTCGCCGCGGCCGGTGGGCATCGTGCTGTCGCCGTTCGACGCGACGAACCACGCCCCCTGCCGCACCGCCAGCGCCCCCTCCGACAGCAGCCCGTACGAGAGCCCGGGCGCGATACCCTGCACGACCGCGACCGGCGCGTCGAAGGCCGTGGTGACGGGCCTGAGCCCCCAGTCGCGTACGGCCTGCCGGAGCCCGGTCCCGCCGACGACCAGGACGTTCGAGCCCGGCGGCACCCGTTCGGCGATCAGCCGGGCGGCGGCCTGCGCCGAGGTGACGACGTCGGCCGCGCCGGCCGGGACGCCCAACTCGCGCAGGTGCCCGGCGATGGCGGCCGGGGTGCGTGAGGCGTTGTTGGTGACGTACGCCAGCCGCACGCCCTTGCCGCGCGCCCGCTCCAGCGACTCGGCCGCGTGGGGCACGGCGTGCCGGCCCAGGTAGACGACCCCGTCGAGGTCGAGCAGCAGGGTGTCATAGCCGTCGATCAGCACTGCGCCTCTTCCCGTTTGACTCTCACGCCGCGTGAGACTTTAGCGTCGGCCTCGTACCCATCTGGAGAAAGGCTGACCATGTCCACCGATTTCAACCCCGCCGCTCTTGACGCCACCGCTTTCGACACCGCCGCTTTCGACGCGAGTGCGTACGCGGCGGAGGCCGAGGAGCGCTGGGGCGGCACCGACGCGTGGCGCGAGTCGCAGGAACGTTCCCGCTCCTGTACGAAGCAGGACTGGCAGCGTTCCGCCGCCGAGGCGGCCGAGCTGTCGGCCCGGATGAGCGCCGCCATGCGCGAGGGCGCCCCCGCCGGCGGGGCGCGGGCGATGGACCTCGCCGAGGAGCACCGGGCGCACGTCAGCCGCTGGTTCTACACCTGCACGTACGAGATCCACCGGGGGCTGGGCGACATGTACGTGTCGGACGGGCGGTTCACGGCCTCGATCGAGCGGGAGCAGGCGGGGCTGGCGGCGTACTACCGGGACGCCATCCACGCCAACGCCACCCGCAACGGCGTCTGAACCTCGTTCTCGTCCGGGAAACAGCACCGCCGATCGAAAACGTCTTTTCGGGCAATTCGGACCGCGTCACGTGCGCCAACACCAAATCCCAATACCCCCGAGGCAGCCGAATCCACCACATCGCAGCCGCCCAGAACCAGGTCAGTTGGGCTCTCTGCCCCCACAGAACGCGAGCGGACGGCAGAATAGCCGCTGTGACGTACACCCCCGGCGCGAAGCAGACGGTTCACACGATCAAGGTCACCTTGCGCGGTTCCCGGCCGACGATCTGGCGGCGGCTGGAGGTTGCCTCGGACAGCACCCTGCGGCATCTGCATGATGTCATCCAGGCGACGTTCGGTTGGGAGAATTACCACATGTGGGTCTTCGACTCCGCAAGTGGCCGCTTCGGCGTCACCGATCGCGAGCTCGAGATCCGCAACGCGGCCACGGGACGGCTCGACGAGGTCGCCCCGCACGCCGGCGACCGGCTCCGCTACACCTACGACTTCGGCGACGACTGGGAGCACGAGATCGTCGTCGAAGCCGTCACCGACCCCGAGCCCGGCACCGCCTACCCTCGCTGCCTGACCGGCCGCCGGGCGGGCCCGCCGGAGGACTCGGGCGGCGTCTACGGGTACGAGTACCTGCTGGAGATCCTCGCCGACCCGGCCCACGAGGAGCACCGGGAGCGCCTGGAGTGGCTCGGCCTCGACTCGGCCGACCAGTTCAACCCGGGCAGCTTCGACGCGAACAAGATCAACGACGCCCTCTCCGGCCTCGCCATGGTCCTGGCCAAGGACTGACCCGCCTATCCGGCCACTTGTCTGGAACGTGCCCTCACCCACGGGAACCCGTGCGCCCGCGCACCGGCCACGACCCCCAGCACCGGCGCCAGCAGCATCAGCACACTCCACGGGAACGAAACAGGCCCGAACCACCCGAGCAGCACCCCGCCGGCGACACCTCCGGCCGCCATGGCCGCGTTCCACAAGGTGACCAGCATCGCCTGCGCGACGTCGGCCGCCTCGCCTCCCGCCCGTCCCACGGCGGTCTGCAGCAGGGTCGGAACGCCTCCCCAGCCGAGCCCCCACAACGCCACCGCGACGTACACCGGCACGGGATCGCCGCCCAGCACCGCCAGCCCGGTGGCCGCCACCGCGACCAGGACGACCGCGGCCACGGTCAGCACCGGACGCGGCCCCGAAGATCAGCAGCACGACGTCGACCGAGCCCTCCATGCCGACCGACCCGAGAAACGCCGCGATGTACGTGTAGAGCACGGTGTGCGCCAGCACGAAGACCAGCGTCACGAACAACACCGGCGCCACCCCCGGAACGGCGACGGTCCGCAGGATCGGCATCCGCCCGCCCCGTTCCTGCCCGGGATGGTCCGGCACCACTGCCACGACCCACCCGATGAGCACCACCGCCACCCCGGTCATGACCGAGAACGTCACCCGCCACCCGACCGCTCCTCCCAGGAACGTCCCGGCGGGCACCCCCAGCGACAACGCCACCGGAATGCCGGCCATGACCACCGCGATCGCCTTGCCCTCCAGCCGCGCGGGAGCCATACGACGCGCGTACCCGGCCAGCAACGCCCACACCAGCCCCGCCGCCACCCCGGCGACGAACCGTCCCGCCATGACCAGCGCGTAGGAGGCCGAGACGGCCGTGGCCATGTTCGCGACCGCGAACCCCGCCACCCCCGCCAGCAGCAACCGCCTGCGCCGCCACGTCGCCGTCGCCACGGACAACGGGATCGCCGCGACGGCGGTCCCCAGCGCGTAGATCGTCACGGCCTGCCCCATGGCGGACTCGCTGACCCGCAGGTCGGCGCTCATCGCCGGCAACACCCCGGCGGGCAGCGCCTCGGTCAACACGGTGATGAACGCCGCCGTGGCCAGCGCCACCAGCCCCCGCAGCGGCAGCGCTCCCGCCTTGCCCGGGGAATCCGTCAATTGCGCGGTTCGATTCGTCATACCGCGTATGCTCAAACCCTCACATTGATGTGAGGGTCAAAGCGACAACGTGTGAGGTCGGTCACATGCGGATCGGAGAGCTGTCGGCACGCACCGACACGCCCCGGCGCCTGCTGCGCTACTACGAGGAGCAGGGCCTGATCACCCCGGCCCGCTGCGCGAACGGCTACCGCGACTACAGCGAGGCGTTCGTGGACCGGATCGCGCAGATCAGGGGCCTCCTCGACGCCGGCCTCCCGACCCGCCTGATCAAGCAGATCCTGCCGTGCCTCGACAAGCCCAGGATCATCCACTTCGCGGACGCGACACCCGAGATGATCGCCACCCTTGAGGGGGAACGCGACCGGATGACGGACCGCATCAACTGCCTGACCCGCAACAGGGACGCGATCGCCGACTATTTGGACACGGTCCGCGAAGGCCCGCAGACGACGTAGCGCCGTTGTCCGCCTGTTACCCGGCCCCTGCACAGCCGCTTACGGGCCCTTTGAGCGAGTCCCGCACATCCGCCGTAACCGCGATTCGCCGTAACCACGGACAGGGCATTTCCCGGGAACCAGCCCTTCCTTCCGAACGGGCATTACCTGCGAATTCACCGTTCCCGCACGCCAAGCCCATCACGAACACGCCGTCACTACGCACCCGGCGTTACCCGCCAACTCCCGGCATTAGCCACCAACTCGCCGTCGCTCCCTTTACCAGAGCGTCCTCCCTGCTCTCGCTGCCCGCTGCACCACAATCCCGCCATTGCTGCACACCAGTTCCTACCCCGCGAACCACTCCACGCCCGGCGCACCAACCGCCTTACGCCAACCACCCAACGCCAACTGCTCCGCTCCAGTCACCCCTGGTCGAAGACCACAACGGCGAGAAACACCCGCACACCGAATCGGACCACAACAGCAAGAAACACCCGCACACCGAACCGGGATCATGACGGCAAGAAACACCCGCACACCGAACCGGGATCATGACGGCAAGAAGCATCCGCGTACCGAGCCAGAGCCACGACGGCAAGAACAAACGCCCACATACCGAACCAACCGACGACGCAGACCGCTCTCCCCCGGCCTCCCGGCCTCCCGGACTGCTAGCTCCCTTTACCCTGCTCACATCTCCCGACGAGCCCGCAAAGTAGCGCGAACACTCTTCAATGCCGACACATAATTCTTCTCATCCGGCCGCATGGCCACCGCGATGGCGAGCGGTTCCTGCGCCGCTTCGATGTCCCCCGTACGCCACAGCGCCAACCCAAGCCCGAAATAGGCGTAATCCTCAGCCGGATTGGCATCCACGATCTGCCGGAAACTCGCCGCCGCCTGCACATACTGCCGCGAATTGAACTGCGCCCGAGCCAAGGCCTCCCTGATACTGCGCGATTCAGGCTCCGCAGCCGCGGCACGCTCCAGCAGTGCCGCAGCGGCAGCCGGACTGCCCTCTTTCAGCAACTTCACCCCGCGCTGATACCAGTCGTAAACGCCGCCACCGGGGGCGCCGAGGGAATCATCGTGCGCGTTTCCACCTTGCACCATGCGTGAGGCCTCCTTCATCGGCAGACAGCGGCTCGGCCACATTCACGACGGAATCAAGCATCGCTGGGGACTCGGGGAAAGTTCCGGAAGACTCGGACACCTATGGGAGCATGCCCGGTATGGGGACTCCTGAACTGCCGGTGCCGGACGGACTGCAGCTACGCCCCTTCCGTGGCGTCCGATTCGCAGTCGACGATCCCGCCAAGGTGACCTCCCCGCCCTACGACCTGATCTCCACCGGCGATGTCCGCGCCCTCCTTGGTTCCCACCCCAACAATGTCGTCCGCCTCATCCTTCCCTGCACCTCCCCACCTGAGCCCCCCGAGAATCCGGCACCTCCAGGCCACTCCCCCAGCACCTCACCCAAGCCGGCCGACCAGACGCCCCCGCCCCAGGCACAGCCCACCTCGCCGCAAAAGCAGACCCCGCCCTCTCAGCAACCAAGCCCGTCCCAGGACCAGCCTGGCTCCCTCCACGACCAGCCCAGTTGGCCCCACGACCTGCCGCATTCGCACGACCAGCCCAGCCCGCCCCACAACCAGCCAAACCTGCCCCACAACCAGCCGAACCCGCCTCACGACCAGCCAAGCCCACCTCAGAACCGCCCCGGCTCACCCCCCGACCACCTGAACTCGCCTCACCAACACCCCACCTCACCGCACCACCCCCTGCCACTGCAGAAGCCACACGGCTCCGCCCAGCAAGCCCAAGAGGTGCGGAACGCCCCAGAGGTGCAGCACACCCAGGAGGTGCGGCACGCCCAGGAGGTCCAGGAGCAGCCCAACGGCCCGCAGCAGCAGCCAGGTGGCCCACAGGAGCAGTACGGCCACTCCGCCCAAGACGCTCAGAACGTCCAGGAGCAGCCCAGCGGCTCGCAGGAGCGATACGGCCCTTCAAAGCAACAGTGCAGCAGCCCCGCTGACGAACGGCACGGCTCTCCGGAGCAGCGGTACGGCGCGACTCGGGACACCCTGCGTGCCTGGCTGGAGTCAGGCGTGCTGGTCCCCGACGACCAACCAGCCCTGTACGTGTACGAGCAGCGCGGACCAGGCATCCTCCAACGCGGCCTCATCGGCGACGTAGCTCTCGCAGACCCCGCTCAGCGCATCATCCTTCCCCACGAGGACGTCTTCCCAGGCCCGGTCGCCGACCGCCTGGCCCTCATGAGCACCACCCAAGCCAACCTAGAACCGATCTTCCTCCTTTATGACGGCGCTCAGGGCACGACCACCCGCCTGGTGAACCAGGTGGCCTCGACACGCACGCCCCTCGTGATCGCCCACACGGAAGACGGCCTCGACCACCGCCTGTGGGCGATCACGGACCCAGCGGAAATCGACGCCATCAACGCCGACCTCCGCCCCCGCCAAGCCTTGATCGCCGACGGCCACCACAGATACGCCACGTACCGAGTCCTCCAACGCCAGGAACACACGGCCCGCCTCCACACCCCCTCCACCGCCACAAGCGGGAGCAACCAGCCCCCAACCCGCTCACCACAGCCCGAGCACACCTCTACAGCTCAGCAGCCGCCCATAGGTGACCCCAGTAACTCCAGTGACCCGAGCGGCCCGAGCACACCCCGCCAAGCCCCCGGAGGCCCGTGGGACTACGGGCTGGCATTACTCGTCGACTCGGCCGCATACCCGCCCGACCTCAAGGCCATCCACCGCGTCATCCCCGGCCTCCCTCTGGCCGAGGCGGTGGCCAGGGCGAAGGGATCATGGCACGCCCACGACTTCGCCAGCCTCGCCCTGGGCCTGGAAGCACTGGACGCGGCACCCGAGCCTGCCTTCCTGCTCGCCGGACACGGCGGCTGCCACCTCCTCACCAACCCCGACCCGATGCAACTGGCCCACGCCATGCCCCCTGACCGCTCCGACAAGTGGAACTCTCTGAACACCTCAATCCTCAGCGAGTTCGTACTGCCCAAGGTGTGGGGCATGCGAGACGACGACCACGCCGTACGGATCGTGCACCACGACCCCTACGCCGCCCTCCGACTCGCCACTGAGACGGACGGCACCGCTGTGATACTCAAGCCACTCGCCGTCGCCGACGTGCTGGCCATCGCAGCGGGCGGCGAACGTGTCCCTCGCAAATCAACCTCCTTCGGTCCCAAGCCCAGAACAGGCCTCGTACTCCGCACTTTCGCCACCGACTGAGGCGGCACCACACAGCAGGACTGGTACGTCACACATCTCCAAACGCGACAGGACGAACAACGCAGAGACCCGCGAACCTACGAGCCTGAAAAGTGCGGCTCACAGACCCCGAGCCCAGGCCTACGGACACGGACCTCCGGACACGGACCTCCGGACAGGGGCCTCCAGACAGGGGCCTCCAGACAGGGGCCTCCAGACAGGGGCCTCCAGACAGTGGCCTGTGGGCCTACGAACACGGGTCTGCGAGCTGGCGGGCTTACGGACACAGCCTGCGGGCCTGCGGCGACGCTCTCGCACCGACCGACCAGCTGCCAGTCGGCCCGCACTCCCTCCCCCACCGGACCACCACCCTCGCCACTGATAGCGCGCTTCTCCCTGGCTGGGCGAGCGTGCCGCCACTGCCGTATCACGCGAAGTCCCCGGTGAACACTTCGCCAAAGCTGAGCGCCCTCACGTGACGTCGACTGGCCGCTTGCCCCGCCTGGGGACACCAGCTACCTCGCCTGGGTCAGGTCAGGGGCCGGGCGGGGCGGTGGGATGGAGGCCAGGATCTCCGACATCTCCGCCCAAGGCACCACGCCCCCTGAAGGACTGGGGACCTGGATGGCGTCTGGCCCATCGGCGGGTCGCTGGATCCGTACCGGGGCGGGCGGTTTACGGGGAGATCGTGGCCGCTTGGGCGGCGGCGCCGTGTCCGGTGGGCCTGCCTTGGCGAACGTGACCTCCACCTCGTACCGCCAGATCTTGGCTGCTGTCGGTCCATAGATATGGCAGCGGAAAGCACCTTTGACCTCCATCGTCTCGCGTGGTTTGAGGCCGCGGACGAAGGCGGCCGTCTCGGGGTCGAAGGTGGCGCACGGAATGACGTCCGTCGCCGTGCCAGCGCGCCTGTTGTGGGCGGCACGGCGTACGATCAGGCGCCATTTCGTCAGGGTGGCGCCGCTCGGCATGGGCTTGTCCTCTGGCGCCGCGGACAGCCTTCCCACCAGCACGACCTCGTTGCGGTCCACTGTCGTCCTCCCGTCGGGGTTCTGGTGGGATCACTCTCTACGATGAGGGGGACGCCGGATCGGCCCGAACGCCGTTCTGGGGACAACGGCAGCGGATCGGGAGAGCCTGTGGACAACATCACCGCCTTGGGCGGCGACGTCTATGAGATCGACACGAAGATGGCCGGCTATCCGGGCATCACGGCCGGCTATCTGATCCTCGGCGACCGCCCGTGCCTGGTCGAGACCGGCACCTCGACCTCGGCGCCCATCGTGCGTGATGCGCTCCACGCCCTGGGCGTCGGTCCCGGCGACCTGGCCACTGTCGTGGTGACGCACATCCACCTCGACCACGCCGGCGGGGCAGGCGACATGGCCAAGTACTTCCCGAACGCCCAGATCGTGGTCCACGAGAAAGGCGCCCGACACCTGGCCGATCCGTCCAGGTTGATGGCCAGTGCGCGAATGGTGTGGGGTGACCGCCTTGACGCGCTCTTCGGTGAACTGTCCCCCACCGAGGCCGAACGCATCGTCGCACTCGGCGACACCGGCTCCATCGACCTCGGCAACGGCAGAACGCTGAACAGCCACTACTCCCCCGGCCACGCCAAACACCACGTAGGCCTCATCGACTCCGCCACCGGCGACCTGTACGTGGGTGACGCCGCCGGCGTTTACCTGCCCCAGACGGGCGACCTGCGTCCCGCCACCCCGCCGCCGGACTTCGACCTGGAGACGGCTCTTGAGTCGATCGCGTTGTTCGGGGCACTCGGGCCGCAGCGGCTGCTGTTCAGCCACTATGGGCCGGTTACGGCGGTTCAGGAGACGCTCGAACGGTCCGCGGAAGAACTACGCGTGTGGGTCGATCTCACCCGGCAGGTCCATGCTGAGGGCATGGATCTCGACCACGCCGTCGCCATGGTCAGGGACCGCACCAGGGAACGCTACAAGGCTCTGCGAGCCGATGATCCGACGGCGGAGCAGTTCGAGCTCTTGAATGGGGCGCCGTCGAACGTCGCGGGGATCTATCACTGGCTTGACCGCGTCTCCCCCTGAGTGAGTCGCCCTCTGCCAGCGTTCCCCCTGACGCAGGTCGGCACGGGCAGTCGTCCAGCATGTAGTGATCACGCCACGCCGACCAGGCAATCATCCGATCGACGCCGCAGCCTACCCGGAGCCATGCGATCCGAAGTGGTCCGAACAAGAGTGCCGCCCGACCGGAAGTGCGGGTCTGAAGACCAAACCGTCCAGTCCCGTGCCGCCTCGGACTCGTACCATCTGCCCCTGCCCGCGATGGAGCGAGCTCAGATCCGCGCAGCCCCGCCGTACACCCTCATGAACAGATGTACGGCGGGGCTGAGACGCGTCACTTGTCGCGCTTGGGAGCCTCATCCCCAGACTGCTCATCCGAGCTGTCCAGGATGTCGCCGAAGTCCGGCTCGATGAATGCCGGGTTGATGCTCGGCGCAGCCGAAGTCACACCCGACGCCTCAGCGGCAGTCGATGCACCGGCCGAAGCTTCCGCAGCCTTCTCAGCCGTACCAGAGCCATCCGGCCCATCCCCGGCCGCAGACTCAGCATCCTCCGGAGCGTCCGGGAGATCATCGTTCTCCCCGACAGCAGCGGCGTCCTCCTCAGAAGAGGCCGCAGCGGACGAAGAAGCCACAGCGGACGGGACGTCCTCATCAAGCTTGGCAGAGCCGGTGGCCCCAGCAGCTTCGTCCAGCGAGGCCTCTACCTGGTCCTCCTCGCCATCCACCGGGTCAGCGAGGTCGTCGTCCTGCTCCTCGTCATCCGTCTCGGCTTCGTCCGTCGTCTCAGGACCGTCCGAGACGTCGTCGTCCTCAGGACCGTCCAGGAGGTCGCCCGCCTCGGCGAAAGCCGCGGCGTCGTCAGCCTCCTCGTCCACCTCTCCCTCCGCCTCCGCGACGACACCGCCGTCATCAGAGTCGTCAGCGTCATCAGAGCCGGCCTCGAAGTCGAAGTCCTCTTCGACGTCCTCGATGACGGCCCCGGTCAGCTCCGCGTACCGCTCGGCCGCGTCGGTCTCGCCATCCTCGTCGAAGGCCATCGCGCGCCCGAACCAGTCCGTCGCGGCGTCCTGATGTCCCGCGTCTGCCAGCGCGTCGGCGTACGCGAACGCCAGGCGCGCCGACCACGGCTTGGCCTGCGGGTCGCGCAGTTCGGGCAGCCGCTGGAGGGTGATGACGGCGGCGTCGTTCTGGCCAAGGTCACGGCGGGCGCCGGACTCGACGATGGACAGCTCCACGCGCCCCGCCCTGTCGAGGTGCTCGGCTTCAGGGGAACGTACGAGGTCAAGAGCCCGTTCGGGACGGCCGAGACCGCGCTCGCAGTCGGCCATGACCGGCAGGTACGCGTCGGACCCCGTCATCCGCCTGGCGGCGCGAAGGTCGCTGAGCGCCTCGGAGAAGTGGCCCGCGCGGTAGGCGACGATGCCCGCCGCCTCGCGTACGACACCGATCCGGGCCGCGAACCTGCGAGCCACCTTGGTGTGCTCGTGCGCCCGATCGGGGTCGTCGTCCTCGAGCGCGCGCTCGGCGGGGACGAGGTGCCTGGCCACCAGGTC
>NZ_JAHKRL010000245.1 GCF_019396405.1 Nonomuraea rhizosphaerae
CGCCACGCCGATGGCGTGGCGGGCCAGCTTTCCGAGCCTGGCGCGGGCGAGTGAGGAACTCCCGCCGCGCGCCAGTGTTCCGACAGACGTCATCCCTGCGACTGAACGATCATCGAGTTGACGTCGATCTTCGTGGTGATGAACTTGTACTCGAGCATCAGGTCCGCGACCCGCTGGATGCGCTGGGCGCTCAGGCTGGTCGGGTAGTTGCCGAGGTTGATGGAGGCCGCGGTCTCCGGCTTCATCTGGGTGAACGTCGGAAGGATCTTCGTCACGGCGGCACGGTCGGTGGCCGCGATGTTCTGAGCCTTCGCCATCGCCTTCTGGAAGGCTGCCATGGTCTTCGGGTTGTCCGCGATCCACTTCTCGGTGGCCGCCCAGCCCGTGATCGGCAGGTTCTCCGTCGGTCCGGACATGGTGTCGAGCAGCATGGTCGCGCCGACGTCCTTCTTGGCCTGGCTGACGTTGGGGTCGGTCATCCAGACGGCGTCCACGTCACCCTTGCCCAAGGCCGCGATCTGGGCCGTGGTGGGCATCTCCACGTAGGTGACGTCCTTGTCCGGGTCCAGGCCGGCGATCTTGAGATGCGGGTTCATGGTGAGAACACCGAGACCCTTGAGCGCGTTGGTGGCGATCTTCTTGCCCTTGAGATCGGACACCTGCTTGATGGGCGAGTCCTTCGGCACCATGATGCCGAAAGCGCCCGCGGCTCCCTGGTAGGAGTCGGCGATGTACTTGAAGCGGGGGTTCTTGGGGTCGCTCTGAATGAACAGGATGGTCGGGTAGCTGCCCAGCACGACGTCCATGCTGCCGTTGGCCAGCTTGCCCAGTACCGCCTGCGGAGCCTGAATGGCCTCTGTCTTGACGTTGAGGCCCTGCTCCTTGAAGAAGCCGCGCTCGATCGCGATGAACAGCGGGGCAGCGTCCGCCCCGGGGTACTCGCCGATCAGGAGGTCTGTCTTCTCAAGACCACCGGCATTGGTAGTGCCTCCGGTCTTGCTATCTGAGCTGGAACACCCCGTAATGACAAGGGTGGCCACAAGTCCAATCAGGGCGGTGCGCCCTAGTGCACCGAACCTCATGTCGCGTCTCCTTCGAACGGGGGGGGGGTGATCGACGACGGTCGCACCCTAGCGCAGCTAACTCTTGCGCATGGTCCCCCGGTTCTAGAAATTAACAATATATATGTGGAAAACGTGATCACCAGGTATGTTTGGGATGAATGTCCGAATCAGGGAGGTGACGGCCTGGCGTCCACCAGGGCTGTGTGGTGTATGTCGGGTTTGGGATGTTCTGCGAAGAGATGGGTTGACTGCGACCTTTGCGGTATTGGCCGATCTCATGTTGTTGTGCTCAAATAAGCTCTCGCCCCATGGGTGCGTCGGCGTCACACGGCAAACACATGCATGACGTGATCCTCTTGCACCAGACCATCAGAGGAGAGGTTGCGGAGGCCAGTGAGGAACGCATTCCCCCCAGCAGGTGGGGATCCCGGCTTAACAGCTGAGGCGCCCGCTCAAGCGGCGCTTCATGCCAAGTCAAAGCCCCCAGCACGTGCCGGGCGTGCGAAGAAGTCGGGCGGCTTCGCGCTGCGCAACTGGCGTGTGCGCTCGAAGCTGCTCGTACTGGTCGTCATTCCCACCTTGGCGGCCCTGGTCCTCGGCGGCTTCCGCGTAGCCACCTCGATCAGCAGCGCCACCGAGTACGAGCGGGTCAAGGACGTCGCCAACCTGGCGAGCCAGCTCACCGCGCTCGCCCATGAGGTCGAGCTGGAACGCGACCTCACCGCCAGCTTCGTCGCCCTCGGACGCCGGGCCCAGGACAAGGGCGACGTCGACGCCCAATACACCACGGTCAACAAGCTACGCGACAACGTCCGTGCCGGCGTGGACGCCATCGCCGCCTCGGACAGCCCGCAGCGCGCCCAGGCCGTGAGCATCAAGAGCCGCCTGGACGAACTGGACCAGTCGCGCAAGCTCGCCGTGTCGTCGGAACTGGACGTCCGCTCCGTCATCGGGCTGTACGACCGGAGCATCTCGGACTTCATCTCGCTCAACGACAGCATCGACCAAGGTGCCGTCGACAAGGAGCTGGCCGACAGCGTCTCCGGCTTCGCCGCCCTGTCCCGGGCCAAGCAGGACGTCTCCACGCAGCGCGCGCTCCTCACCTCCGCGCTGGCGTCGGGACGCTTCGCCAAGGAGCAGCTGGACGACTTCATCGCCGCCCGCGCCCAGCGCAACAGCGAGCTGGCCGCGTACAGGGCCCAGGTGCCGCTGAACCTGCGCCAGGCCTACGACGACACCGTCAGTGGCGAGGCCGTGGACACGGCCGAGTTCCTCCAGGCCCGGGCGCTGTTCCTGCAGGACGCCGGCCGGCGGCTGGTGGACACCCAGCTCGGGCTCAACCGCGACGGCAAGGCGTGGTTCGAGGCCGTCACCAAGACCATCGACGGCATGCGCAAGGTCGAGCAGCAGGTCTCCGAGTCGATCCTGCTGCGCAGCAGCGCCCTGCAGGGCGCCGAGCAGCAGAGCGCCTGGTTCATCGCGATCGCCATCGCCGTCCTGCTCATCCTCGTCCTCGTGGTCACCGCGCTCATGGCCCGCTCGCTGAGCGGCCCGCTGCGCAGGCTGCGCAGGGAGGCCCTGTTCATCGCCGGCCGCCGCCTGCCGGAGACGGTCCAGCAGCTTCGCGAGTCCGAGGCGACGGGCCTTCCGGAGGTCGAGCCGATCGGCGTGGTCTCCGACGACGAGATCGGGGAAGTCGCGCGGGCGTTCGACGAGGTTCACCGGGAGGCCGTGCGGCTGGCCGGTGAGGAGTCCAGGCTTCGTAGCAACGTCAACGCGATGTTCGTCAACCTGTCGCGTCGCAGTCAGACGCTGGTGGAGCGGCAGATCACCCTGATCGACGGGCTGGAGCAGGGCGAGCAGGACGAGAGCCGGCTGGCGAACCTGTTCAAGCTGGACCACCTGGCCACCCGTATGCGCCGTAACAGCGAGAACCTGCTGGTCCTGGCCGGGCAGGACCCGCCGCGGCGCT
>NZ_JAHKRL010000246.1 GCF_019396405.1 Nonomuraea rhizosphaerae
CTGGAGTTTATAGGGGGAGGGCGACAAGGAGGGATGCGAGGCATCCCTCCTTGTCGACTCAGCCGTTCGTGGGGAAGCCCAGGTTCACCCCGCCGTGCGAGGGGTCGAGCCACCGGGAGGTGACGACCTTGCCACGGGTGTAGAAGTGGACGCCCTCGGTGCCGTGCACGTGCGTGTCGCCGAACAGCGAGGACTTCCAGCCGCCGAAGCTGTAGAACGCCATCGGCACCGGGATCGGCACGTTGACGCCGATCATGCCGACCTCGACCTCGTTCTGGAAGCGCCGGGCCGCGCCGCCGTCGTTGGTGAAGATCGCGGTGCCGTTGCCGTACTGGCCGCCGTTGATCAGCTCCAGCCCCTCCTCGTACGAGCCGACGCGCACGACGCTCAGCACCGGGCCGAAGATCTCCTCGGTGTGCACCCGCGAGCCCGCCGGCACGTGGTCGAGCACCGTCGGCCCGAGCCAGAAGCCGGGAGCCTGCGACGCCTTGCCGCCGCCCAGCACGGCCGTCTCGCGGCCGTCCACGACCAGCTTGGCGCCCTCTTCGACGCCGAGGTCCAGGTAGGAGGCGACCTTGTCGCGGTGCGCCTCGGTGACCAGCGGCCCCATCTGGGACGCCGGGTCGCTGCCCGGCCCGATCACCAGCTTGTCCACGCGCTCGACGATCTTCTGCACCAGCTCGTCGCCGACCGGGTCCACGGCCAGCACGACGGAGATCGCCATGCAGCGCTCACCGGCCGAGCCGAAGCCCGCCGACACGGCCGAGTCGGCGACCAGGTCGAGGTCGGCGTCGGGCAGCACCAGCATGTGGTTCTTGGCGCCGCCGAGCGCCTGGACCCGCTTGCCGTGGCCGGTGCCGGTCTCGTACACGTACCTGGCGATCGGGGTGGAGCCGACGAACGAGACGCCGCGCACGTCGGGGTGCTCCAGCAGCCGGTCCACGGCGACCTTGTCGCCCTGCACGACGTTGAAGACGCCGTCGGGCAGCCCGGCCTCCTGCCAGAGCCGCGCCATGAGCAGCGACGCCGACGGGTCCTTCTCCGACGGCTTCAGCACGAACGTGTTGCCGCAGGCGATCGCGATCGGGTACATCCACATCGGCACCATGGCCGGGAAGTTGAACGGGGTGATCCCGGCGACGACGCCGAGCGGCTGCCGCAGCGAGTAGGAGTCGACCCGGGTCGAGACGCCCTCGGAGAAGCCGCCCTTGAGCAGGTGCGGGATCCCGCAGGCGAACTCCACGACCTCCAGCCCGCGGGCCACCTCGCCGAGCGCGTCGGAGTGCACCTTGCCGTGCTCGGCGGAGATCAGCGCGGCCAGCTCGTCGCGGTGGGCGTACATCAGCTCGCGGAAGCGGAACAGCACCTGCGCCCGCTTGACCAGCGACGCGTCCCGCCAGGCCGGGAAGGCCGCGACGGCGGCGGCCACGGCCGCGTCCACGTCCTGGGCGGACGCGAGCGCGACCTGGCCGCTGACCTGGCCGGTCGCCGGGTCGAAGATGTCCTGGGAACGGCTGTCGCCGTCCGCGAGCTCTCCGTTGATCCAGTGTCTGACGGACTTCACTGAGTCGCTGCCTCCGCGTTGTCGGTTTCCTGTGCTGCTGCGGCTTCCTGGGCGATGGTCTCAAGCGCGTGCACGATGATGCTCAGCCCCTCGGAGGCCTCCTCCACGGTGAGCGTGAGCGGCGGGGCCATGCGGATGGCGGTGCCGTACAGGCCGCCCTTGCCGGCGAGCAGGCCCGCCTTCTTGGTCTCCTCCATGAACCTCGCGCACTGCGCCGGGCTCTCCAGCTCGACGGCGAACATCAGGCCCTTGCCCCGCACGCCCTTGATGATCGGCAGCCGCCGCGCCGCCTCGTGCAGCCCGTCGAGGATGATCTTGCCGGTCCTGGCGGCGTTGGCCTGGAGGTCGTGGTCGAGCACGTAGTCGAGCGTGGCGTTGGCGGCGGCCATGGAGATCGGGTTGCCGCCGAACGTGGACAGCCCCACGGCGGGCAGGCCGTCCAGCAGGTCGCCGCGCGCCACGATCCCGCCGACCGCGAACCCGTTGCCCAGGCCCTTGGCGAAGGTCATCATGTCCGGCGTCACGCCGTGGTTCTGGATGCCGAAGAACGCGCTGCCCGTACGGCCCCAGCCGGTCTGCACCTCGTCGGAGATGAACAGGATGCCCTGCTCGTCCAGCACCTCCTTGTACGCGGCGAACAGCCCGTCCGGCGCCATCGTGAACCCGCCCACGCCCTGGATCGGCTCGGCGATCAGCGCGGCCACGTCACTGGAGACGGCCGTGGCCAGCAGGTGGCGCAGGTCGTCGACGCAGGCCGCGATGTAGTCGGCGTCCGACATGCCCTTGAACTGGGTCAGGTGCCGGTCCGCGCCGTGCAGGAAGTGCACGTTCAGGGGGGAGAGCGAGTTGTTCTTCCAGGAGCGGTTGGAGGTGACGCTGATCGCGCCGAAGCTGCGGCCGTGGTAGCTCTGCCGCATGGCCAGGACCTGGTCGGTCTTGCGCGCGTACGTGGCCAGCAGCAGCGCGGTCTCGTTGGCCTCGGTGCCGGAGTTGGTGAAGAAGACCTTGGCGTCGGGGATGCCGGAGACCCTGGCGATCTTCTCGGCCAGCTCGATCTGGCCGCGCAGCAGGTACACCGTGCTGGTGTGGACGACGCCCGTGGCGAGCTGCCGCTCGACGGCCTCGCGCACCTCGGGCACGTCGTACCCGATCATGTTGGTGAGGATCCCGGCGAAGAAGTCGAGATAGCTCTTGCCATCGGCGTCGACGACCCGGTTGCCCTTGCCGCTGACGATCTCGATGGGCTCGTTGTAGTTGAGTGCGACCCAGTTGGGAATCACTGCCCGGTGGCGGGCGAGAAGCTCCGACATGCTCCGAGTATCGCGGCTCGTCATCACCCCTCCCACCTGCAACCTGTCGGCATGCCTCGACATCCCCTTACAGGGTGTTACGCACGCACTCTATGTCATGACATTAGGACTTACAAATCCGGCCCCATGCCCTCCCCTTAGGGGATGTCCCGTCCGTCTGCAGGCGTACGACTACCTCCGCCGGTACGCCGCCAGACGCACCACGAATGCCCACCGGCGGCCGACGACCAGGCATGCCCCGCTCCCCCACCATCGAGTCATCACCGGAAACGCCCCGAAGGAGCGGACATGACCATCACCGCGGACCGCCACACCGTCACCTACCCCGCCGTCCACCCCGGCCCCCCGAAGCTGGACCGCCAGCAGCTGCGCCAGGCCCAGCAGGACACCCTCGACACCCCGCGCATGCAGTACAGCCTGCTGGCGAAAATGATGTTCAAGCCCGTGGACCTCATGTACGGGAAACAGGGCTCCTACACCAAGTTCGCCATGCTGGAGACCATCGCCCGCGTGCCGTACCAGGCGTGGGAGCGCATGGGCTACTGGGCCGTGCACCGCCACGCCGGCCGTTCGGCCCTGGCCAGGCGGGTCTTCGAGCGCATCGTGGAGGCGCGCGCCGACCAGGACAACGAGCAGTGGCACCTGCTGATCATGCAGGACCTCGTCCAGCGGAACGGGCACAAGCAGAACTGGCTGCTGCACCGGATGGCGCCGTGGATCATCTCGTTCTTCTACTACCACGTGTCATGGGTGCTGTTCCTGGTCAGGCCCGACTGGAGCTACCGGCTGAACGCGGAGTTCGAGGACCACGCCGAGCACGAGTACATGACGTTCGTGGCCGAGAACCCGGACCTGGAGCTGGTGCCGGACCCCGGCACGTACGCCGCCGAGTACGGCTACCACCGCTCGGTCGCCGACCTGCTGCGACAGGTCGGCCACGACGAGCGGACGCACAAGCTGGACAGCCTGGAGGCCATGCAGGAGCCCCGCATCCGCTGAGGCCTCAGGGCGACGCCGGCGCGGGCTCGGCCGGGGTGTCGACGGGCGCGGGCGGCCGGAGCACCGCCAGCGCCAGCAGCGCCGCCGCCACGCAGAACGCTCCCCCCACCCACGACCCGAAGTGCATCGCGTCGGTGAAGGCGGACCTGGCCGGCTCCACGAACCCGAGCTGGAAGGCCGACCCGATCGACTCCTTGGCGGCCTCGGGCACGTCCGAGGGCATGGACGAGGTGAACACCCCGGCCAGCACGCTGCCCAGGATCGCGATGCTCATGGCCATGCCGACCTGCTGGACCGTGTCGTTCAGCGCCGAGCCGACACCGGCGTGCTCGATCGGGATGGCCCCCATCAGCGAGGCGTACGCGGCCGGACCGGCGAGGCCCCCACCCACACCCATCACCAGCAGCCCGACAAGCAGCGGCACGTACCCGGCGGTGGTGGCCAGCACGACGAACCCGCCGGCCATGACCACGAGCCCGCTCGCGATCAGCGCCCGGTTGCTCACCTTCTGCCCGAGCGCGGCGCCGAGCCCGTTGAAGACGGCGGCGGCGATCGCGTACGGCAGCAGCGCGAGCCCGGCCTGCATGGGCCCGTACCCGAGCACGAACTGCAGGTACTGGGTCAGCATCAGCATCACGGCCCCGGCCCCGAACGACATCAGCAGGATGGAGAACGAGGCCCCGCTGAAGTTCCGGTTCCTGAACAGCTCCAGCGGCAGCATCGGGTGCGCCGAGCGCCGCTCCCAGATCACGAACGCCCCCAGGAAGACCACGGCGATCGTGATGCCGACGGGGTTCCACTCGCGCTCGATGATGACGTACACGGCCGCGGTCAGCCCGACGATCGACAGCAGCACGCCCAGGGGGTCGATCCTGCGTCCGGGGCTGCGGGTCTCGGGCATCAGCGTCACGGCGGCGACGACGGCCACGGCGGCGATGGGGATGTTCAGCAGGAACACCGAGCCCCACCAGTAGTGGTCGAGCAGGAAGCCGCCCAGCGTGGGCCCGGCGATGACGCCGACCATGGCGACGGCGCTCCAGGCGGCCATGGCCTTGCGGCGCTCGGACTCGTCGAAGACGGTCATCAGGATCGACAGCGTGGACGGCATCAGCAGCGACCCGCCGACGCCCATCAGGGCCCGCGAGCCGATGAGCTGCCACGGCTCGGTCGAGAGCACGGCCAGCAGTGACGCGCCGCCGAAGAACACCAGGCCGATGATCAGGAAGCGGCGGCGGCCGAACCGGTCGGACAGGCTGCCCGCGGTGAGCAGCAGCCCGGCGAAGGCCAGCACGTACGCGTCGATGATCCACTGGATGTCACCGGGACTCGCCCCCAGGTCCTTGATCAGCTTCGGGATCGCCAGGTTGAGGACGGTGTTGTCCACCACAAGCACTAACAGGGACAGGCATAGGACTACGAGAATCCACCAGCGCCGGGGGTCTCGTACAGTGTTCGATTCCACTCGCACACTGTACGACAGGACTCGTACAGTGTGCGAGTGGATTTATCCTGGGGCGGTGACCAGCAAGCCGTTCAACTCCGTGTGGTTCCGCGAGCCTCGCAAAGTGGCCAGCCCCGGCCGCAGCCGCGAGGAGATCGTCAGGGCCGCCATGGAGCTGCTCGACTCCGAGGGCATCGACGGCCTGAGCATGCGCAAGCTCGGCGCCAAGCTCATGTCGGGCGCGACCAGCCTCTACTGGTACGTGGCCAACAAGGACGAGCTGCTGGAGCTGGTCTACGACGAGATCTGGGGCGAGATCGCCGTCCCCGACCCCGAGACGGTCGGCTGGCGCAACGCCGTCTCGGTCATGGCGCACAGCATGCGTCAGGTGATGCTGCGCCACCCGTGGTCGGCCGACCTCATCGGCCACATGCCCGCCCTCGGCCCCCAGGCGCTCACGGTCGCCGACCGGACGCGCAGGGCGTTCAAGCTGGCCGGCTTCACCGGGCTCGACATCGACTACGCGAACGGGACGCTCACCGCGTACGTGTTCGGCATGACGATCCCGCAGATCGCGTGGAACGCGGCGATGGCCGACAGCGACTACGACAGCCAGGCCCTGGCCGACCAGGTCGCCATGGCCGCCGCCGACTTCCCCGACCTCCTCGAAGGCATCCGCGCCGACCAGTACGAGGATCCGGGCACGGTCCGCGAGCTCGCCTTCGACTTCGGCCTGGTGTCGGTGCTCGACGGCCTTGAGAGGCGGCTGGCGAAGTAGCAGGATCCTGTCATGAGCGATTTCCGTGCCGCACGTGACCTCCTTCTCGGCGCCGACTACCCGACCGCCCGTCGTGACTTCCGCTGGCCGCGGGCGGCCGAGTTCAACTGGGCGCTCGACTGGTTCGACGGCGTGCTGGCCGCCGAGACCCCGGACGCGGTCGCACTGAAGATCGTCGGCAGGGTCTCGTACACGTTCGCCGAGCTGTCGGCCCGCTCCAACCAGGTGGCGAACTGGCTGCGCGAGCAGGGCGTGAGCCGCGGCGACCGGATCCTGCTCATGCTGGGCAACCAGGCCGAGCTGTGGGAGTCGCTGCTGGCGGCCATGAAGCTGGGCGCGGTGATCATCCCGGCGACGACGCTGCTGACCGCCAAGGACATCACCGAACGCGTCGAGCGCGGCGACGTGGCGCACGTGATCGCCAACGCCTCGGACGCCGGCAAGTTCGACGCCGAGGGCGGCTGCACCAGGATCGCCGTGGGCGACGCGTACGGCTGGCTGCCCTACGCCGAGTCCCGCGAGGCCGGCTCCGCCTTCACCCCCGACGCCCCGACCCGCGCCGACGACACCCTCCTGCTCTACTTCACCTCGGGCACCACCTCCCGCCCCAAGCTGGTCGAGCACACGCACGCGTCCTATCCGGCGGGCCATCTGTCCACGATGTTCTGGATCGGGCTGCGGCCCGGCGACGTGCATCTCAACGTGTCGTCGCCCGGGTGGGCCAAACACGCGTGGAGCAACGTGTTCGCCCCGTGGAACGCGGGCGCGACCGTGCTCATCCACGACTACCAGCGCTTCTCCGCCGTCGCCCTGCTGGAGGTGCTGCGCGACGAGCGGGTGACGACGTTCTGCGCGCCGCCGACGGTGTGGCGGATGCTGATCCAGGAGGACCTGAGCGCGTGGCGGCTGCCGCTGCGCACGGCGGTGGCCGCGGGCGAGCCGCTCAACCCCGAGATCATCGACCAGGTGGCCAAGGCGTGGGGCCTGACGATCCGCGACGGCTACGGTCAGACCGAGACGACGGCCCAGATCGGCAACGTCCCCGACCAGCCGGTCAAGCCCGGCTCGATGGGACGCCCGCTCCCCGGGTACGAGATCGTGCTGCTGGACCCGGTCACCGGCGAGGAGGGCGAGGACGGGGAGATCTGCCTGCCGCTCGACGACCGCCGCCCGCTAGGCCTGATGTCTGGATATGTCGGTGGCACGTCGGAGGCGATGCGCGACGGCCACTACCACACGGGCGACGTCGCCACCCGTGACGCCGACGGCTACATCACCTATGTCGGCCGGACCGACGACGTCTTCAAGGCCTCCGACTACCGCATCTCGCCCTTCGAGCTGGAGAGCGTCCTGCTGGAGCACGAGGCCGTGGCCGAGGCCGCCGTGGTGCCCGCCCCCGATCCCGTACGACTGGCCGTGCCCAAGGCCTACGTGACGCTCGCGCCTGGGTTCGAGGCGGACGAGGCGACGGCCCGCTCGATCTTCGAGCACTCGCGGCGCGAGCTGGCGCCCTACAAGCGAGTGCGCAGGCTGGAGTTCGGGGAGCTGCCGAAGACCATCTCCGGCAAGATCCGGCGGGTGGAGCTGCGCGCGCAGGAGCCCGCACGGGAGTACCGGGAGGACGAGCTCGGCACGTGAGCGCGAGCGCCGACCGTCACCTTGTAAAGGGACATACCTATCAAACTGTAACAGGGTGCCTAGACGATCTTACAAGCTGATCGGCTAGGCTCGGGCGCGTGCTCCCCACCATCGCCGACGTCCTGGCTCTGGACACCGTCCGCCGCGGCAGCCCGCGCGTGGTGGCGGGCGACGACCGGCTGGACACCAAGGTGCGCTGGGTGCACGTGGGCGAGATCGCCGACATCGCCCACCTGCTGCGGGGCGGGGAGCTGGTGCTCACCACGGGGGTGGCGCTGCCCGAGGACCCCGAGAAGCTCGCCGACTACATCGGCGAGCTTTCCGCTGTGGGCGCCTCCGGGCTGATCGTCGAGCTGGGCCGCAGGTTCGTACGGGAGCTGCCACGCGCGGTCGTCAAGGCGGCGGAGGAGCACGGGCTGCCGCTGATCGTGCTGACCCGCGAGACGCCGTTCGTGCAGATCACCGAGTCGGTGCACGCGCGGATCATCGACATCCAGCTGGAGGAGCTGCGGGCCTCGGAGCAGTTGCACGAGGTGTTCACCGAGCTGTCGGTCGAGGGGGCCTCGCCCGCCGAGGTGCTCGCCCAGGTCGCGCGCCTGTCCAGCCGCCCCGTCCTGCTGGAGAACCTCGCCCACCAGGTGCTCGCCTGCGAGTCCGCGGGCCGCGACGCCGGATCGCTGCTGGCCGGCTGGGAGACCAGGTCGCGGGCGGTCGCCCCGGCCGGGCGGACGGCCTACGACGTCGCCTCGGGCTGGCTGGTCACCACCGTCGGCGCGCGCGGGCAAGACTGGGGCAGGCTGATCCTGTTCTGCGACGCCCCGCCGTCGCCGCGCGACCTGGTGCTCGCCGAGCGCGCCGCCACCACGCTCGCCCTGGGCCGCCTCCTCGAACGCCACCAGGAGTCCCTGGAGCGCCAGGCCCACGGCACGATCATCACCGGCATCCTCACTCACGCCTACGCCGACCCCGAGGAGGCCGCCGCCCGCGCCCGCGCCGTCGGCGTGCCGCTCACCGGGCGCCGGCTGATCAGCGTCGTCATCCGCCCGACCGAGCCCGTCGAGCAGGCCCTCGACGGGCAGGCGCAGCTCGGCGAGCTGGCCGAGGCCACCGCCGCCGCCTGCCGCGACGCCCGCCTGCCCGCCCTCGTGGGCGCGCTCGACCAGGACCGGATCGGCGTCCTGCTCCCGCTGCCGCCGCGCTCGGCCGCCGAGCCCGCGCTGACCGCGCTGTCGGAGCGGCTGCGCGTGCTGTGGAAGCCCGGCGCCGCGTTCGTGCTGGCCTCGGGCTCGGTGGTGGAGTCGATCAGGGACGTACGGCGCAGCTTCCTCGAAGCCGAGCAGGTGGCCGACGTGGCCGTGCGCCAGCCCGACGGCCGGGCCTTCTACCGGCTGCCCGACCTGCGGCTGCGCGGGCTGCTCCACCTGCTGCGCGACGACGCCAGGCTGCAGACGTTCGCCGAGCGCGAGCTGGGGCCGCTGCTCGCGCACGACGCCCAGCGGGGCGGCGACCTGACCCGCATCCTGCGGATATACCTGGACGCGGGGCGCAACAAGGCGGTCGCCGCGCAGAAGGCGCACCTGTCCCGGCCCGCCTTCTACGACCGGCTGCGCCGCCTGGAGCGCATCCTGGAGACCGACCTGGACGACGTCGAGTCGTGCCTGTCGCTGCACGTGGCGCTGCTGGCGCTGGAGTCCTTCCGCCGCGACAGCCGCTGACCCCGAGAAGGACCACCGCCGCCGCACGCCCATCACCCCCGCCGGATGCCCGCACGCCAGAGAGCCGCACGTCAGAAGCCCATCGCCGCGCGCACCTCGTCCAGGATAACGATCGCTCGCTCCCGCGCCCGCTCGTTCCCCTCCCGCAGCACCTGCCGGACATCGGCCTCGGTGTGCTCGCGCCGCCGCTTCCTGATCGGCCGCAGGAACTCGTTGACCGCCTCGGTGACCAGCCGTTTCAACGCCGCCGCCCCGCCGTCCCCGATCTCCTCGGCGATGGACTCGGGCGAGCGGCCGAGGCACAGCCCGCCCAGCGTGAGCAGGTTGGCGACCTCGGGCCGCCGCTCCTCGTCGTAGGTGATCAGCCGCTCGGCGTCCGTACGGGCCTTGCGGATCAGCGCGGCCGTCTCGTCCTCGGTCGCGGACAGGTGTACGGCGTTGCCGCGGCTCTTGCTCATCTTGCCGCCGTCGAGCCCCTTGAGCAGCGGCCGCACGCCCATCATGGCCTCGGGCACCGGGAAGACCGGCCCGTAGCGCTCGTTGAAGCGCCGCGCCACCAGCCGCGCGACCTCGACGTGCGGAAGCTGGTCCTTGCCGACCGGCACCAGCGTGCCCTTGCAGAACAGGATGTCGGCCGCCTGGTGCACCGGATAGGTGAACATCAGCCCGCTGACCGCCTGCTGCGAGCTGTGCGCGATCTCGTCCTTGACGGTCGGGTTGCGCTGCAGCTCCGCCACCGACACCAGGCTCAGGAACGGCAGCAGCAACTGGTTCAGCTCGGGGACGGCGCTGTGCTGGAAGATCGTCACCCTGGCCGGGTCAAGACCGATGGCCAGGTAGTCGAGCAGCAGCTCGGTGATGTTGCGCTGGATCTCCCCCGGCAGGTCCCTGTCGGTGATCACCTGGTAGTCGGCGATCAGCACGTACATGGTGTGGCTGTCCTGCAAGGCGACGCGATTGGCCAGCGTGCCGAAGTAGTGGCCCAGGTGGAGCGGCCCCGTGGGGCGGTCTCCGGTGAGCACGACGTGGTCCATGGCGGTTCCTTTCCTCAGGTGATGCCGCCCTGAGGGAACCCCTCCTACGCGTCGGGCCCCCGTGAGGACGGCCCGGACATGTGGAGATCAGCGGCCGTCTGTCGGCCGCCACCACATGCTGACGCGTGTCATACCCCCATTGTAGACGCGGGCCGTACGGAGCCGGAACCGTACGGCCCGCGTCTCACTCCTGGTGACGACGGGGTTTGTCGTCCGGATCGGTGAACATCACCCACGCCCGCGGGCGGGTGGCGAACACGCCGAGGATGAACCCGAGAACGACGCTCGCGATGATCACAAGGAGGATGTTCAGCCCCATGACGGCTGCCTCTCGGAATGGAATGCCGCTCGGTTGGCGGCCTACCGCAAGGTAACGCCACGCCCACAATGCGCGCAGGAGAATCCCCCGAGGGATGTCAATCTTGTAACCTCTCCAACCGTTTGGCGTGTTCGGCTGACTCGATGACCATGCTCTCGTCAGGATGGGTCGGATGCTTTGCCCGCCCTCTGGAGTTCTCATGTCTCGACGCGCCCTTGCCGCCGGCCTTTCGATGGCCACCGTCCTCACGGCCGCTGCCGTGCCCGCCACGGCGGACGGGCTCGCGGTGACGTTCCCCGCGGCGAAGTTCCCGTTGGGCGTGCCGTCCGTGCCGACCAAGACGGTGACCAGCGTCGCGCCCGGCATCGACCTGTGGGACATCAAGGCCGGCTCCGCCACCGACGGCTACACGGTCACGGTGCTGATGCCGAGCGGCCGCGACTACGGCATGCAGCCGACCGCCGAGGCGAAGGTCGCCGAGGTCGCCGCCACCGGCGAGACCGCCACCATGCAGCAGATCGTCCGGCCGAAGGTCGCCGACGCCCCCTCGCAGACCGTCTACATGGTGCGGGTGGGCCTGTGGAAGCTGGAGGAGAAGGACAAGGCCGCGCAGACGGTCAAGAAGCTCAAGGACGCCGGGATCAAGGCCAAGGTCGACTTCCTCGGCGACGACGGCGCCAAGACCACCGGCCCCTGGGACGTCAAGGTCGTCGTGATCGACGCCAGGAAGTTCCGCGGCTCGTACGGGGCCACGCTCGGCACCAGCGTCGCCAAGCGCGAGACCGTCTCCGCGATGGCCAAGGCGCAGGGCGCCCTCGCCGCCGTGAACGGCGGCTTCTTCAACATCCACACGGCCAAGAACCTGCGCGGCGAGCCGGTCGGCATCTCGATCGTCGGCGGCCGGCTGCTCAGCGAGGCCGTGCCCGGCCGTTCCGCCGTCGTGCTCAAGGGACGTACGGCGCGCGTCACCGAGCTCAAGTCGACGGTGACCGCCATAGCGGGCGGCCAGCGGCTGGCCGTGGCCGGCGTCAACCGGGCCTCGGTGGCCGAGGAGCTGGTCCTCTACACCGAGGAGTACGGCGCCAAGACGCCCGCCGACAACGGCACCGACGTGGTGCTCGACGCCGCCGGCAAGGTCGTCGGCCTGCGCGCCTCGGGCGCGGCGGTGGCGAAGGGCACTCAGGTCCTGCACGGGACCGGGGTCGCCGCCGAGTGGCTGAACGCGAACGGCACCGAGGGCGCGACCATCAGGATCGACACCAAGGTCGTGGACATCCGGGCGGGCCGGGCGCTCAAGCTCACCCCCGACCTCCACGTCATCGGGGGAAATGTCGGTCTTGTCCGCAACGGCCACGTCAAGGTCATGGCCAAGCGCGACGGGCACGACTCGGTGAACATGATCCTGCGCCGCCACCCGCGTACGCTCCTCGGCACCACCAAGAACGGCAGCCTCATCCTGGCCACCATCGACGGCCGCCAGCCCGGCGTGACCGTCGGGGCCAGCTTCATCGAGGCCGCCCAGTTCATGCGGTGGCTGGGCGCCAAGCAGGCGATCAACCTGGACGGGGGCGGCTCCACGGCGATGGTCGTGGGCAGCAAGCTGGTCAACCGCCCCTCGGACGGGCGCGAGCGCGGCGTCGGCGACGCGCTGCTGGTGCTGCCCAGGTAACGGACCGGGCCGGGCCCAACGAATCGGCCGGGCCTGACGGACCGGGCCGGGCCGCACTCGCTCGGGTGTGCGGCCCGGCCCTTTTACTCGCGTAGAACACCCAGCTCACCCGCACGAACCTGCCCGGCCTACCCGCACAGGACCTATCCGGCGGCCCGCTCGGACAGTGGCCGCCGCCTGAGCCCCGCGTCCACCAGCACCTGCGGCTTCCAGGCCCCGTCCACCTGGTACAGGTCCGTCCCCGGCGGCACGATCTCGTCGATCCGGTCGAGAACCGCGTCGTCCAGCGTCACCGAGGCCCCCTTGACCAGCGATTCGAGCTGCTCCATGGTCCGCGGCCCGATGATCACCGACGTCACCGCCGGGTGCGCCGCGCAGAACGCCACCGCCAGCTCCGGCAGCGAGCACCCCACCTCCTCCGCCACCTCGACCAGCCGCTCGACCGCCGCGAACTTGGCGTCGTTCCCCGCGGCGGCCGGGTCGAAGCGCCCCGGCGTGAGCGCCGCCCGCCCGCGCGACAGGTCGACGGCCTCCCCCTGCCGGTAGCGTCCTGTCAGGAACCCGGAGGCCAGCGGACTCCAGGTCAGCACCCCCATCCCGAGCCGCTGACAGACCGGCAGCACGGTCGTCTCGACCCCGCGCGCCAGCAGCGAGTACGGCGGCTGCTCGCTCCTGAACCGCATCAGCCCCCGCCGCTCGGCGACGTGGTAGGCCTCCACGATCTCGTCGGCGGGAAACGTCGAGCACCCGAACGCCCGGATCTTCCCCGCCCGCACCAGGTCCTCCAGCACGGAAAGCGTCTCCTCGACGTCCGTGCGGTGATCAGGCCGGTGCACCTGGTAGAGGTCGATCCATTCGGTGTCCAGCCGCCGCAGGCTCTCCTCGACCTCCTGGACGATCCAGCGCCGCGAATTGCCACTCCGGTTGCGTCCCTCACCCAGCGGGAAATGCACCTTGGTCGCCAGGACGACGTCGTCACGCCGCCCCTTGAGCGCCTTCCCGACGATCTCCTCCGACTCCCCCGTCGAGTACATGTCGGCGGTGTCGACGAAGTTGATCCCCTGGTCGAGGGCCGCGTGAATGATCCGGGCACAATCGTCGTGGTCCTTGTTGCCCACGAAGCCGAACATCATCGCCCCCAGGCAATGAACGCTCACTTCCATGCCGGTGCCACCGAGAACGCGATAACGCATGATCAAGCTCCTTGCCGTCGTACGGGATCACGCGTGGCATCGTAGGAGCTAGAGCCGACTCTAGATCAAGCCCGTAATCTGTACGGCATGCAGGAGACCTTGAGCATCGGGCAGGTGGCGGAGCGCACGGGGCTGAGCGTCCACGCGCTGCGTTTCTACGAGCGGGAGGGCATTCTCGCCCACCCCGTGCGCCGCGCCCCCGGCGGCAACCGCCGCTACACCGAGGACGACGTGGAGTGGCTCACCCTGTGCATCGTCCTGCGCGCCTCCGGCATGCCGGTCCCCTCGATCCGCCGCTACACCGAGCTGGTCAGGGAGGGCGCCGGCAACGAGCGCGACCGTCTCGCCCTGCTGAAGCAGCACCGCGCGGACGTCCAGGTCCAGATGGAGCGGCTCAGCGAGTGCCTGGACCTGATCAACTACAAGGTCGGGGTGTACGAGGACATCCTGGAGGACGTCCTGACCGAGCACCCCTGCGACCCCATGGGGAACTGAGCCGCCTCACCCCTGGCCGGGGATCTCGGCCCCCGACGGCATCCCGTCCGCGACATAGGCGACGTAGTGCTCCTTCCACGGCTCGGCCGTCTCGCTGTGCGGCCCGTCCGACGTCCCGCCCAGCAGGAGCTTGTCGAGCTCGGCCAGGCAGACCTCCCATCCGGCGGCGTTGCGGGCGGCCTCGTTCTGCGCGGTCAGCAGGTTCACCAGCGTGAACGTGCAGCCGCCCGCCCCGTCGGGCTCCAGCTCCAGCCGCAGTTCGTCGGTCCCCCAGCTGAAGGCGAACCGGCGCGGCGGCTCCCACACGAGGATGGTGCCGCTGTCGATCTCGGCGTTCGGGTCGTCGGAGAACTCGATCCTCCCTCCCTGACGCGCCTCCATCGTCACCCGCTGCGGGAACCAGGACGCCATCTCCTCCGGTGAGGTCACCGCCTTCCACACGCGCTCGATCGGGTGCGGGTAGGTGCGCTGGAATCGCACGGCCGGACGGCCGTTGATCTCGATGTACGTTCCGCGGTCCATGTCAGGACTCCCTGTCGCTCTCGGTGGTGTCATCTTCAATCGAGTCGTCTTCGGCCGGGGCGTCGAGGTGGCGCCCCAGGGCGTCCAGCCGCTCGTTCCAGAGCCGCCGGTACGGGGCCAGCCATCGATCGAGCTCGGCGATCGGCTCCAGGTCGATCGCGTAGATGCGACGCTGGGCGTCCTTGCGCACCCGGACCAGACCGGCCGCCCTCAGCACCCGCAGATGCTTGGAGGCCGTGGGCTGGGTGACGCCGAGCGCGTCGACCAGCTCCATGACCGAATGGTCGCGCTCACGCAGCAGATCGAGCACCGCGCGCCGATGGGGATCCACCAGCGCCGCCCAGATGACGTCGCTCATGCCAGTGAACATACCTCAATACGTATATACGAATCAAGGCATGCAAGCGCGTGCGACTTCCACGAACCGCACCACCAGCGGATCCGTCTCCCCTTCCCGCCGGCACATCGCCACCACCGTCCGCGCGTCGGCCGGCTCGATCCGCCGGTAGGCCACCCCCTTGAGCCGCACCCGCCGTACGCTCGCGGGCGCGATCGACACCCCCAGCCCGGCCTCGACCAGCGCGCAGACCGTCTGCCACTCCACCGCGTGCTGCCCGATCCGCGGCTCGAACCCCGCCGCCCGGCACACCCCCACGATCCGCTCGTGCACCGTGGGCCCCGCCTCCGGCCCCAGCAGCACGAACGGCTCCGCCGCCAGCGCCGCGACGGGAACCACCCGCTGCCCGGCGAGATCGTGCCCCACCGGCAGCACCGCCACGAACGGCTCCGACAGCACCGCCTCGGCCACCAGCCCAGGCACGTCCGGCGGCTCCCGCAGCAGCCCGACGTCGATCGAACGCCCCAGCAACGCCGCCACCTGCGGCGCCGTCGTCATCTCGCTGATCCGCACCTCGACCGCCGGATGACGCTCACGGTAGGCCCGCAGCATCCCCGGCAGGATCGTCAGCGCGAGCGACGCCGCGAACCCCACCCGGATCAGCCCCGCCTCCCCACCGCCTGCCCGGCGCGCCGCCTCCAGCCCGTCCGCGACCTCACCCAGCGCCCGCCGGGCGGCGGGCAGCAGCTCCCGCCCCGCCGACGTCAGCACCACCCCGCCCGGCCGGCGCTCGAACAGCGGATGTCCCACCTTCTCCTCCAGCCGCCTGATCTGCTGGCTGAGCGGCGGCTGCGCGATGCCGAGCCGTACGGCGGCCCGCCCGAAGTGCAGCTCCTCGGCCAGCACGGTGAAGGCGTGCAGCTGGTGCAGGGCAAGCTGAGGACGCTCCATACGCGCAGAGATATCACACCCACGTCCGTGACGTGTTGGACATATGACCCCTGCCTGCCTACGGTTCGCCGTATGACAGAACGACGGACGATCTTGAGCGGCTCCACCTTCGAGGAGCGGATCGGCTACGCCCGCGCGGTGGTGGACGGCGACTGGCTGCACGTCTCGGGCACCACTGGGTTCGACTACACGACCATGACGATCTCCGACGACGTCGTCGAGCAGGCCGAACAGACCCTCCGCAACATCGACGCCGCCCTGGGCGAGGCGGGCTGCACGTTCGCCGACGTGGTCCGGGTCCGCTACATGCTGCCGGACCGCGACGACTTCGAGCCGTGCTGGCCCGCTCTCCGCCGCTGCTTCGGCGACGTCCGCCCGGCCGCGACCATGCTGGTCTGCGGCCTCTCCGACCCGCGCATGAAGATCGAGATCGAGGTGTACGCCCGCCTGCGCCACGCGCCATCGACGTGAGCCCCCACGCGGCCTTCTGCCATCGGCGCCACGCGTGCGGGCCGGTCTCCCGGCGCTCGGTGATGCCGAGGAAGCGCGGCTTGAGACGAACCACAGGCCCCCGTCCCGTCACACGCACACAGCCCACAAACAAGGATGGGGCCGATCCGGTCGCCGTCCGCGACCAGATCGGCCCCACATTCGAACGTGGAGGTCGACGGTTGACACTCAGAGCACCGCGCACCCGATCCGCACGGGCACCCGAGCCGAGTACCGCCCCGACTGCGTGTCGTACGCGTAGGCGTAGGCGTTGGCGGGCTTGCCGGGGGCCGAGCAGTCGAACTTGCCGGTCTTGTAGCCGAAGCTGCCGCCCGCGTACCCGCTGTGCGACTTGGCGTTCACGCTGCCGCTCCAGAACACGGCGTCGTTGTGGTTCCACCGGATGACCAGCTTGACCTGGCCCAGGTTGTAGTGGCTGCCGTTCAGCTTGAGGCGCGAGATGTCGTCGACCGAGGTCTTGGTCGCGGTGCCGTCGCCGTTGTCCTTCGGCGGGATCGTGTACTTGGTGATCCACAGCCTGGCCAGGACCTTGCGCGCGTTGCCGGCGGCGTTGTCCGAGGCGGCGAGGGTGCGCTGCGAGTTGACCACGCACACGTCGTCGCCGCTGTAGGCGTTGCGCCAGACGTAGGGGACCTTGCAGGTGTGGGGACCGTAGGCGCCGTTGGTCCAGCGGCTGAACCTGGCGGCGTTGTCGGCGGCGACCTGGTCACGCGTGCCGGGCGCGACGCAGACGAGGTCGGAGGGCCGGCTGACCCGCCAGACGTAACCCTGGCGGCAGGTCTCGGGGCCCGGGTCGGCGGCCGACGTGGTCGTGGTGGCGGAGGCGGCGGAGGCCGGAAGGGCGGCGGCGATACCGGCGACCGCGACGACGGCCAGACCGAGCGAGATGCGCTTCATGACGTGTCCCCTGACAGGTGTGCGCCCCGGTCCGGTGGTTCCTCCGGGGTCGTGCACCTCTGTTATCCGTCCTCCCACCTGCACGTCTCTTTCGCGGCACTGTATAAGATCACGGAAAGTAACTTGTAAGTCGCTCAAGCGGCCTGCAATCCCCACATCTCGGGAGCGTCACCTCCTGTCAACAGGCAACCCCGTGTCCGCCTTCACCACCTTCATCGCGAGATGCGACGTCAGCTGCGCCACCCCCGGCAACCCTGACAACTGCTCCGAGTAGAACCGCTCGTACGCCCCCAGATCGGCCACCGCCACCCGCAGCAGGAAGTCCGGGTCCCCGAACATCCGATGCGCCTCCACGACCTCCGGCATCCCGGCCACCTGCCGCTCGAACTCCGCCACCGTGTCGTGATCCTCGTACCGCATCACCACCGTCACGAACGCCTGGAACCCCCGCCCCACCGCCGCGCCGTCCAGCAACGCCCGATAGCCGCGGATCACTCCGGCCTCCTCCAGCTGCCGCACCCGCCGCAGGCAGGGTGACGGCGTCAACCCCACCCTGTCGGCCAGCTCGGTGTTGCTGAGCCGCCCGTCCCGCTGCAGCTCGTGGAGGATCCTGCGGTCAATCTTGTCCATGACGCAACATCCTGCCACGCAGCCCGCTGCCGCAGCACATACCCACCATCGGCTGCCACCCCGTTTCGACTACCGTCGTGTCTGAACGGAGGTGAGACCACACCATGGACCCGCACCTGATCGTGCTCTTCCTGGGCGTGGACATCCTGCTGATCTGCACCCCGGGCCCGGACATGCTCTACGTGGTGGCCCGCTCCCTCGGCCCCGGCCGCCGCGCCGGCCTCATCGCGGTCGCGGGCATCTGCTGCGGGTACGCCCTGCACACCGTCCTGGCCGCCGCCGGCCTCGCCGCCGCACTCCGCGCCATCCCCGGCGCCCTGCCGATCATCCGGTACGCAGGCGGCGCATATCTGATTTTCCTCGCCGTCCGCACCCTCCTGACCCTGCGCCACCGTGGCACAACCCCCACCGCACCGGCCCCCCAGCCCACCGCCACGGTGCTCCGCCAGAGCATGCTGACAGCCCTGCTCAACCCCAAGGGCCTCCTCCTGTACCTGTCCCTGATGCCGCAGTTCATCACCCCGCAGGCCGCCCTCCCCATCGGCGTCCAACTGGCCGCACTGGGCCTGCTCCACGTCCTCAACTGCGCGATCGGCTACGCCCTCGTCGCCCAGGCCGCCACCCGAGCCGGCCGCGCCCTCACCACCACCCCGAAGGCCACCCGCCGCATGACCGCCATCTCCGGCACCCTCCTGCTGCTGGTCGCCGCAGTAACCTTGAGCCCGCACTGACCTGCGCGACTGTCGTGAGCGGCTCCTCGCTCACCTGGCAAGTTGTACGGGGCTCGTATGGGGGCTTGTGCGCACGGCCGGCGTGGCCGAGGTGGTCACCGACGCGGCGAAAGCGCCGAAGCAGAAGCAACGTGAAACGATGCCGGACCAAGGCAAGTCCGAGCCACTACCGGCCCGACCGCAAGCGAGAACGACACAACCGGGACCGTGCCTAACACCGGACGATGCTCGACCATTCATCGCTGAACGGCCCGTAGCCGCCTCATCGTTCGCAGGGACAGCCTGCGGCGGCAGGGCAGCCCGCTGCCGACCTGGTCCCACCGCAGCCGGGACAGCCCGCGCCGACAGAGCAACTCGCCAATGGCCGGGGCGCCACCGCTGGTGGAACAGCCCACGGCCGGTAAAGCAACCCCGGCTACTGGCAGGGCAGCCTGCCCTCGACTCGGTCACCCCCAACGGCGGCCGCACCACTGACCCCGCGAACCCCTGCGGCCGACGAAGCAGCCCCGCAGCCGCCCCGCTGCGGCCTGGCCACCCCACAACTCGCAGCCGACCGTCCCGGCCACCCGGCAGCGCCGACCACACCAGCAACCCGCACAAGCGGACCGGCAACCCGACAACCCGGCAGCGCGAGCCGAACCGAAACCAGACAACCCCGTAAACGCAGAAAAGGCCCCCGCCATACGGCGTGGGGCCCTTCCTGTCATGCAACGATTGTCCGGCGGTGACCTACTCTCCCACACCCTCCCGAGTGCAGTACCATCGGCGCTGGGAAGCTTAACTTCCGGGTTCGGAATGTAACCGGGTGTTTCCTTCCCGCCATAACCGC
>NZ_JAHKRL010000247.1 GCF_019396405.1 Nonomuraea rhizosphaerae
GCTGCTCGCCGAGGAGGAGGCCACCCTCCAAGGCTTCGTCTACCTCCTCCGGCGGCCCGGCCGCCGGATACTGCTCGACAACCTGCACGTCCTCCCCGCCCGCAAACGCTCCGGCGTCGGACGCCAGCTCATGCGCCGAGCCTTCACCTGGGCGGCGACGGAGCATCCCGGCGCGACCGTCTATCTGGAGGTGATCCGTGGGAACGCTCCGGCCATCGCCTTCTACCAGCGGTGCGGAGGCGTCCCGGCCCGGACGTTCGTGGAACGCCTTCCCGCGGGGTTCGACCTGCCCATGATCGAGTACGTCTGGACGCCGGACGCGGTCAACGCCTTCACGAATTCCTGAACCTCTCCCCTTGACCACCCGCAAGCGACCTACCGGCGATTTCCATCCCGCTTCCACTGCTAGCGTCAGCGGTATGCGGCTTCATGTGGGATGCGCGATGTGGACGCACACGCCTTGGCAGGGGCGCTTTCTGCCCCACCCCCTGCCTCCGGCCGAACGCCTGCACGCCTATTCGACCTGGTGCAACGCGGTAGAGGGCAACACGACGTTCTACGCGACCCCGGCGAGAAACACGGTGGAGACGTGGGCGCGGCAACTCGACCCCGGCTTCCGCTTCGTGGTCAAGCTGCCGAAGACCATCACGCACGAACGACGTCTCATCAACGCGGACGACGACCTCCGGTCATTCCTGGAGACGATGGAGCCCCTGGGAGCGCGGGCCCACGCTTTCTGGATCCAGTTGCCGGGTTCGTTCGGCCCGACGGACCTCGGCGCTCTCGCCGCTTTCCTGCACAGCCTTCCGGCCGAGCACAGATACGCCGTCGAGGTCCGGCACCGCGCGTTCTTCGACGACGCGCGATCCGTGCGGCAGCTCGAAGAGGTCCTCGCCCGCGCGAACGCCGAATGGGTTCCCTTCGACACCGTCACGCTTTTCCGGAGCCCGCCGACCAGCGACGCCGAACGGGACGCGTGGACCAAAAAGCCCCGGGTGCCGCGCCGTTCCACAGCTCTAACCGACCGCCCGATCGTCCGCTACCTCGGCAGGGACTCAATAGAGCGCACGGTCGAGGGCTGGCAGGAATGGGTGGGCGTCGTCACGGAATGGCTGCGTGAAGGCCGCTCGCCCACCATGTTCATCCACACGCCCGACAATGCCGACGCCCTGATGCTCGCCCGGCGTTTCCACGACGAGGTAAGAGCGCGAATGCCGGAGATCGATCCGCTGCCCGAGCCGCTGCCCACCGAGCAGCCGACCCTTTTCTGATCAGCTCACCTCCCTGCGGACGACCCGCGCCACTCCGATCGCCATGGGAACAGCGATCCAGAGAACGGCGGTGACCGCCAGCCTGGCGGCGTCGCCTCCGCTCAGCTCACCACTCGCCAGAACGCCGGCGGCGGTGTTCAGGTCGATCCATTCGACCAGCTCCTTGCCGGCACTGCCGAGCCCATGAACGATGTTCGCCAGCATCGGCGCCGACAGAAAGACCACGATCGCGGCCGGCGCGTTGAGGAACAGCATCCCCAGAGCCAGCCCCACCCCCATGAGCAGAACATTGCCTCCGGCCCATCCCAGCAGCGCCGAAGGCTCCACCTCCCAGTCGGCCCCGACGCCCTGAACACCGGCCACCACAGCCGTCGCCGACGCCGCGACCAGAACGGCGAACCCGGAAGCCACCACCGCCACCACCAGAGGCGGCACGCACTTCGCGGCCAGCACCCGCCACCGCCGGGGTTCGAGCGTGAACGTGGTCAATGCCGTCCGCTGACTCCATTCGCTGGTCACCGTGAGAATTCCGAGGGCGGGCAGCAGCGTCCCGTAGCCGATCCCCGCCGTGCCGACCAGCCGGTGAAACTCCGGCCCGGAGAAGAACCCGCGACCGACGATGGCGGCGATCACCAGCACGACCAGTATCAGAATCATGATCTTGCTTCCGCGAGTGTCCAGCAGCTTGCGAGCCTCAACGGCCAGCAACCGGCCGAAGGGAATGGACGACCCGCCGGACATGACGTCCTTCTCTTCCATGACGCTCATGCCGCCCCCCGATCCGTGGCCGCGGTCAGCTCGAAAAAGGCCTGCTCAAGCCCGCGCTCGAACCCCGTGACACTTCCCTGGGCGAGAATCCGTCCCTGCCCGATCATCACGACGTGATCGGCGATCTGCTCCACCTCGTGCAGAAGATGCGAGCTGAGCAACACCGAACACCCGGCGTCGGCGAGCCCGCGCAACAATTCGCGCATCCACCGGATCCCCTGCGGATCCAGCCCGTTGACCGGCTCGTCCAGAACGAGCACCCGCGGACTGCCCAGCAGCGCGTGGCCGATCCCGAGCCGCTGCTTCATCCCCAGCGAATACCGGCCGACGGTCCGCGCACTCTCCTTCCTCGTCAGCCCCACCATCTCCTGAACCTCATCCACCCGAGACCTCGGCAACCCGAGCGTCATCGCCCCTAGCGTCAGAACCTCCCGCCCGCTCCGCCCGGAATGCTGAGCGGTGGCGTCGAGCAGCGTCCCGACATGCGCCCCCGGACAATCCAGCGACATGTACGGCCGGCCGAAGACGGTGGCCGTGCCGGTGGTGGCCCGGGAAAGCCCGACCAGAATGCGCATGGCCGTCGACTTTCCGGCGCCATTGGGGCCCAGAAACCCGGTGACGCTTCCGGGCTCCACGGTGAAGGACACGTCGTCGAGCGCCTTCGTGTCTTTGTACGTCTTGCTGACGTGGCGAAATTCGATCACGAGAATCACCTCACCAGAGCACGGGGCCGCCTTCATCAAGCCCAGGTCCAAACCGGCCCACCCTCGAAGGCGACCTCCGCCACCCTCGTGACAGACCTCCGGCCACCCGCCATAGACCCAGGTCGCTAAAGCCGCCCCTCACCATTGCCTAAGCTCTGACGTGTGCTCGACGACCGTACGAAGAACGCGCTCCTGGTGTACGCGTGCGCCGTCCCGTCGATGCTGTTCTCCGGCCTGACCTGGGTCGTCATCGTCACAGGCCAGCACGACCGGCTCACCTGGGCGCTGCTCGACACGGCGGGCGGCCTGATCGGACTCGCCCTGCTGCACTGGCGCCACCGCGGCCCGCGATCGGTCACGGCGATCACCACGCTGCTGACCGCGGTCTCCGAGGTGGCGGTCGGCCCGGCGCAGGTCGCGTACGTCCTGCTGAGCATGGAACGCCGCCGGCGCCAGATCGCCGGGTTCGCGACCCTGTACTGGCTGTGCCTCCTGATCCGCGCCAGCTTGTACGGCATCCAGCAGGCGACCTTCGTCACCATAGGGATCCACACCCTCATCCTCGGCGCACTGACCGTCCTGGCCCTCTACCTGCGCGGCCGCCGCGACGTGAGAGCCTTTCAGCGCGACGCCGCCCTGGCCGCCGAACGTGAACAGACGCAGCGCGTCGAGCAGGCCAAGCTCGCCGAACGCGTGAAGATCGCCCAGGAGATGCACGACGTGCTGGCGCACCGCATCTCCCTGCTGTCGATGCTCGCCGGCGGCCTGGCGTACCGGACGAACCTCACCCCCGAGGAGACGCGCTCGACCGCGCTCGCGATCCAGGAGAACGCTCACCAGTCCATGAACGACCTGCGCTCCGTGCTCAACACCCTCCGAACCCCCCAGCAGAACGGCGCCCTCGAAGCCCCCCAGCCGAACCTCGCTCACCTTGACGCCCTCTTCGACGAGGTACGCGCCGCGGGCCAGAAGGTCGACGTGCACGACACCATCAACGACCGGGAACGGCTGCCGGCACAAACCGGCCGACACGCGTACAGAATCATCCAGGAGGCTCTGACGAACGCCCGCAAGCACGCCCCCGGCAGCCGCGTCACCGCCGAACTCACCGGTGGCCCAGGTGACGGACTCCGCGTCCGCGTCAGCAACCCCGCATCGGGTACGACCACGGGGCCCGGCGGCAGGCTCGGCCTGATCGGCCTGGCCGAACGCACGCGGACGGCGGGCGGCACGATCGCGCACACCATCCAGGACGGGCGCTTTGTTCTCGAAGCCCGGCTGCCGTGGGAGGCCTGACATCGTGACCCGCCTGGTGATCGTCGACGACGACCCGATGGTACGCACCGGCCTGCGCCTCATCCTCGGCGGCGAAACCGACCTGGACCTCGTCGGCGAGGCCGGCGACGGCCGGCAGGCCATGGACGTGATCCGCGACCTGAACCCCGACGTCGTGCTGATGGACATCCGCATGCCGGTCCAGGACGGCCTGACCACCACCGAACTGCTCCTGGCACAACCGGACCCGCCGCGTGTCCTCGTCCTCACCACCTTCGACGCCGACGACATGGTCCTGCGCGCCCTGCAACTCGGCGCCGGCGGCTTCCTCCTGAAGGACACCCCGCCACCGAAGATGATCGAAGCGGTCCGCGCCGTGGCCAGGGGCGAGCCCGTCCTGTCCCCGACCGTCGCCCACCAGGTGATCGCCGCCGCCACCGCCAAGCACGAGCCCCAGGCGCGGCGCGAACTCGCCACGCTCACCGAACGCGAGCGCGAGGTCGCCATCGAGGTGGCCAAGGGCAGCACGAACGCCGAGATCGCCGAACACCTCTTCATGAGCGTCGCCACCGTCAAGGCGAACATCACCCGCATCTTCGCCAAGCTGGAAACGGACAACCGAGTCATCCTCGCCATGAAGGTCCGCGACGCCGGCCTCCTGTGACCTGCGGTTTCAGGGGGAAACCCGCAGCAGGACAAGCGAAGCCGACCTCGCTCGGTGCGAGGCCGGCGGCGATCCGGATCGGCGTGGTACTCGGTCTGTCGGGTGTGGGTCAGCTGTCGGTGATGCGAGCGAGGACGTCTGGTTTGTTGGTGATGATGCCGTCCACTCCGGCGGAGATCAGGCGGCGCATCGAGGCGGCGTCGTTGACGGTCCAGGCGAGAACCGTCATCCCCAGGCTGTGGACGCGGCGGATGTACCGCGGGACGAGGCCACGGTGCGGTGGCGTGACCTGGTCGGCGAAGGAGGAGAGCTTCGGGAGTTGCGCGATGCGTGGTGTCCCGATCAAGCCGATGGGGACGTGGGACATCTTGTGATGAAATTTGCGCATCGAGCCCCAGTTGAAGGACTGCACGACCACTCGGCCTGGAATGAGCCATGAGGGGTTCCGGTTGAGCTCGTCGGCGACGCGCCCCTCGATGCCCCGGTAGAGCTCCGGCTTCTTGATCTCCAGGAGGAGGCCCATGCCACTGCTGTCCATCGCCCTCAGAGCTCCTCTGAGGGTGGGAACGCGCTGGCCCCGATACTTGGCGGCGAACCAGGAGCCGGCGTCGAGCCGGCGGATCTCCGCGTACGTGAAGTCCTTGATCCGCCAGGGCGAACGGGTGGGAAAGACCTGTTCGACGTTGGTGGTGCGGTTGAGCGTGGGGTCATGCATCAGGACCAGTTTGTGGTCCTTGGTCTCCTGGACGTCGAGCTCGAACATGTCGGCTCGTTGTTTGTCGGCCAACCGGAAGGCGGCGATCGTGTTCTCGGGCGCGTAGGCGGAGGCGCCGCGGTGCGCGACCGAGGTCACAGAGGACCGGGGCCTGGCCGCAGCCGCGGCTCCCGCCGAGGCCGTGGTGAACGTGATGCTTTGTGCGGCTGCCTTTGTCGTGGTCATCGCCATCGGCAGGCCGACTGGCGTCGCGGCGGCTGCGGTCGTGGTCGGGACGGTGGCGACAGTCGTGAGTGACGTGGCGACGATGGCACCGAGTCGGTGGAGCATAAAGTCCCCTCGGGCTGGAATTCTGCCTGTAACCCGAACTTGACAACTATGTGTGACGCCGAGTTGATAAGAGAGTAACCGGCTGATGCCTACCAGATGAGCATTGCGCCAGCGTGTCGCCCGGCTATCTGGCCAGATGTCCGATGACCGAGGTGCCGGGCGTTCGTTCGTGTTGCTCGGCGGCTTGCCGCACCTGGTACATGGGTGCGAACTCACATTGGGCGACATGTGCCCCGAAACGGATATTTGACTACGTAAGGGGCGCTGAGTTCTTGCTGGATCGGGACATATATCTCCTAAAATGTGAGCTAGGCGGATAATTTGGCTGGCTTTTCTCTCGCGCTACACTCTGGTTATGAGTGGAATGCGCGAACAACTGCACCACCTGGTCGACCGCCTGTCCGAGGAAAAACTGGGGCCTTTGCTCCGACTCGTCCAGAGTGAGCTCGGCGACGAGCCCGTGGCTCGCGACCTGCCCTTCATCGGAACCCTGGAAGCCAGTCCCGATTTCGCCGAACGCTCTGAAGGGATCTTGTAGGCAGGGGACAATCGTTATTCGTGATAGTCATTGATTCGGGCCCGTTGATAGCGGCAGTCAACCGCCAGGACAACCATCACGAGACATGCGCCAGTTTTTTGCAGACTCATCCCGGTTTGCTGCTCGTTCCGGCGACAGTAGTGGCTGAGGTCTGCCAGCTGATCGAGACGCGACAGGGTGGCAAGGCTTTGGCGGCCTTTCTGCGCAGTTTTCAGTCTGGACTGGTGCTCATCGACATCATTCAGCCTGATCTCGACCGGATGAGTGATCTGGTCGAGGCCCATGCCAGCATTCCGCTGGGGGCGGTCGACGCATCGCTGATCGCGGTGACCGAGCGCTTGGGGGTGACCGAGATCGCCACTCTCGATCGTCAGCACTTCACGCTTGTACGGCCCCGTCATGTCGAGGCCTTCACGCTCCTGCCCGAGATCTGATCTCGGGCTGCTGCTGGTACGGAAGCCGGGCTGGGCAGTCAGTGCGCCAGTGGGAACGGCGGGCCGGCTGAGCTGTCCGGCTTTCCGGTTGAGTGCGGTGGGACGGTGGATCGCCCTGCTGTGCCCGGTCGGTACGAGGTCGCCTCGCCTCTCGGACGTGGGCGTTCAGAGGTAGACCCTGCACTACTGCTTGAGCCTCCCACCAGCCGATACCGTCGATTTCATGCTGACGAGGACCGCCCTGGAGGCGCTGGTGCAGCGGCCGCTGCCGTTCTTACGGTCGGCTTGGCCGTGGCGTTGTCTGGTGTATTTGCTCGCCAGCGCGGTTCCCGGGCTTGTGGTGGTCGCCGCGGGGATGGGTGCTCTGCAGGTCGGGCTGGCCGTTGATGCCGTGCCGCTGGGGGTGGTGGCCGCGATCGGGGTGTTGGTGCTGGCGGCGCCTTTGGCGGGGCGGTTCGAGCGGGGGCGGCTGCGGTTGGTGGACGCGGTGCCGTTGCCGGATATGTCGGATCGGCGGCGACGGGAGGCAGTGCTGACGGTCGTCACGGTGTTCGGGTTGTGGTGGATCGATCTGGTGATGGTCGGGGTCACCGTGGGCGGGCCCGTCCTGCTGATGTTGTCTCCTGTTGTGCAGCCTGAGAGCGCCGGGGGGCTCGTGTGGGTCGCGGTGGGGGCGGGGGTGTCGCTGGTGCCCGTTGCCGCGTACACGGTGACCGCGTGGGCAGGGGCCCGGGGTGTCATGGTGCGGGCGATGCTGGCTCCGCCGGAGTTGAACGAGGTGCTCAGGTCGCGGGCCCGGCTGGTGGACGCGTTCGAGGCCGAGCGGCGCAGGATCGAGCGGGACCTGCACGACGGCGCTCAGCAGCGGCTTGTCGCTCTGTCGATGACGCTCGGGCTGGCCAGGCTGGATCTGGCGGACGACGATCCCGTGGGCAGGCTGGTCGAGCGGGCGCACGGTGAGGCGAAGCAGGCGCTGGCCGAGTTGCGGGAGCTGATCAGGGGCGTACATCCGCAGGTGCTGACCGACCGGGGGTTGGGGGCGGCTGTTCGTGATCTCGCGGGGCGTTCGCCGGTGCCGGTCGGTGTGGAGATCGATCTGGGTGAGGAATTCGCGGGTGGGAGCGGCGGGACGGAAGGCTCGTCCGGGTGGGGCCCGAGGTCCCCGGTGGAGGGCGGGGCTGAGCGGTTGCGGGGGCACGACTCCGGGCGGTCGCGGGTACGGTTGCCCGCGCCCGTCGAGAACACCGCCTACTACGTGATCACCGAGGCGCTGGCCAACACGGCCAAGCACGCTCAAGCCACCGCCGCCACCGTCACCGCCCGGATGGACCGAGATGCCCTGGTCGTCGAGGTGCGGGACGACGGGTGCGGGGGCGCCGATCCCGGCGGCGGTACGGGGCTGACGGGGCTGGCCGATCGGGTTGCCGTTGTCGGTGGGAGGCTCAGCTTGTCCAGTCCGGTGGGCGGACCGACCCTGCTACGAGTGGAGATTCCGTGCGCGTGGTGATCGCCGAGGACGCCGTACTGCTCCGCGAGGGCCTGGTCAGCCTGCTCGAACGCTTCGGTCACACCGTGGTCGCCTCCGTGGGGGACGCCTCCGCGCTGGTCGAGGCCGTGACCGAGCATCGGCCTGATGTCGTGGTGACCGATGTGCGGATGCCGCCGGGGTTCGCGGATGAGGGGTTGCGGGCCGCGCTGGAGCTGCGCGGGAAGGATCCGGGGCTGGCCGTGCTGGTGCTCAGCCAGTACGTGGAGCAGACGTACGCGGCCGAGCTGCTGGACTCGGGCGCCGGAGAGGGCGGTGGGGCGGGTGTCGGTTACCTGCTCAAGGATCGGATCGGGGACGTGCGGGAGTTCGTGGACGCGCTCGATCGGGTCGCGGCCGGTGGCACGGTGGTCGACCCCGAGGTGGTACGCCAGCTGTTGAAGCGCCGGCGCGACCCGCTCCAGCGGCTCACCCCGAGGGAGCAGGAGGTGCTGGCGCTGATCGCCGAAGGGCGGTCGAACGCCTCGGTGGCGCGTGAGCTGTTCGTCACGGAGGCGGCGGTGGCCAAGCACATCGCGGGGATCTTCACCAAGCTCGATCTGCCGCCCGCGGCCGACAACCACCGCCGGGTGCTGGCCGTGCTGGCCTACCTTCGAGGGTGATCGGGGAGGACGAAGCGGGGCCGGCCGCGCCGGCGCCCTCCGCCTCGGTGTCGATCACGGTATGAAAGCCGCATGCCCTGTACTGATCGTAGGTAGAGTTCCCATCGATGATTGCCGTGCGCCGCGCAGAGCCGCGCGCCGTCGAGCCCCTCGGCGCGCCGGGGCAGGCCCCGCGCGCCCGGCGAGGCAGCAGGAACGCGGCGGTCCGGCCTCAAGCGGAAGCAGAAGCAGCAGCTACGCCTGGCCGGCCGTGGTCGTCCGGAACCGTCCCGACTTGAGATTCAGGATCGAGCGATGAGCGAGCAGTGGCGAGAGATCGGCGACCGCGTCTACGTACGGCGTCACAAGTCGTTCGACATGAACGTCGGCCTGGTCGTCGGCGACGGCCACTGCCTGGTGCTCGACACGCGTACGTCGCATCGTGAGGCCGCCGACCTGATCCAGGCGATCAGGCGGATCACCGGCAGCCCATGGACGGTCCTCAACACGCACTCCCATTTCGACCACTACTTCGGGAACGCGATGTTCCTGCCGGGCGAGATCTGGGGGCACGCCAGGTGCGCCGAGGAGATCGAGCTGTACGGCGAGCAGCAGCGGGCGGACGTGATCGCCTCCCTGCCGGGGGATCGGCGTGAGGAACTGGAGGAGGTCGAGCTGGTCGCGCCCGACCACACGTTCACGACGACGGCCACGCTGGACATCGGTGGGCGGCTCGTTCATCTGCGTCATTTCGGGCTCGGCCACAGCAGCAACGACGTCGTCGCGCAGGTGCCGGACGCGGGAGTGGTGTTCGCGGGGGACCTGGTGGAGGAGGGGGCGCCGCCGGCGTTCAGCGACTCGTACCCGCTCGACTGGCCGAACACGGTCGCCGCGATGCTCACCGAGATGCCCGAGCAGGTGATCGTGCCCGGGCACGGAGCGGTGGTCGATCGCGCCTTCGCCGTCGCGCAGCAGGCCGAGCTGGTCACCGTGGCCGAGCTGGCCGCGCGGGCGCATGTCGAGGGGCTGCGTGACCTCATCGCCCGGTTCCCGTACCCGGAGGATGTCGCGCGGCAGGCCATCGAGCGCGCGTTCCTGCAGCTCGACAGCCTGCCGACGGCGTAGCGGGCAGCAGGGGCGGTTCGTTTCAGGGCGACTCCCGATCCAGCGCCGGGGAAGGCAGGCCGCCGGAACAGCGTCCTGGACACAGCGCGCACGGCCCTCCTATAGTGCAAACTGCACTATAGGAGACAGCAACATAGCGCGACGCCAGAAGCCACCACACACCATCGTCGCCACAGAAGCGGCCGCCGAGGTGCGCCAACACCCCGACGGCCGGAAACCCCGAACCAAGGCGCCTGCCCTGCCCAGGACTCGCACGTCTCAGGATAGGCGCCGCGACGAAGAGGAGCCGTGCCATGTCCACCGACGCCACCCCCGACACCCAGATCAAGAGCCTGCTCGCCGACCTGAGCAGAACCTGGAACGAAGGCGACGCCGCCGCCTACGCCGCCCTGTTCACCGAGGATGCCGACTACATCACCTTCTTCGGCCTGCACCTCCAGGGCAGGGAGGCGATCGAGATCGCGCACCGCGACCTGTTCAGGACCCCGATCAAACTGACCGGGGGAGCCGGCGAGCCGACGGTGAAACGGCTGGGTGACGGCGTCGCGCTGGTCATCTCGGGCGGCGGCTCGACGGTCGACGGGAAGGCCGACCCGGGCCGCGACTCGATCGTCACCTTCACCGCGGTCAGCACGCCCGATGGCTGGCGTTTCGCCTCCTTCCAGAACACCCGGGTGAGCAGGCCATGACCCGGTCGCCGCTGGCGGAGGTGAGGGGCGTGATCGAGGCGCCGCCGGACCGCGTGCGCGAGGCGCTGATCAAGGCCATGGTCCCGGACAGTGTGCGGGGCGAGGGGACGTTCACCGTCGAGGACTTCCCCGGCCACACCTCCACCGTGGAGGTCACCGCCGACTCGATCGCCTTCCAGGGCGGCTGGTGGTACCGCGGCGAATGGTCGCTGTCCCGGCACCCCCAGGGCACCCTGCTCGTCCACCAGGTCCACAACGTCGCCACGATCGCCCGGTGGGCCGTGCCGCTGGCCAACCGGATGTTCTGGGGCTTCAGGAGCAGCACGCGCGACGGCTTCGAGCGCGGGATCACCGATCTCGGCAAACAATTGGGATGTTCCGTGCACCTGACTTAGGCTCCGCGGCATGAGCCTGGAATGGGCACCACTGACCGAGCATGACGCCGGGCCGCTCGCCGAGCTGGCCGACGCCATCGAGGACGAGGACCGGACCGGCGAGCGCCTCACCGTCGAGGAGGTCGCCGAACGCCTGCGCAACCCGCTGCTCGACCTGGCCGACGGCACGATCGCGGCCAGGGACGGGCGGCGGCTCGTCGCGTACGGCTGCCTGCCGATCCGGGACGTACGCGACGGCGTCCACGCGATGCTCCTGCGCGGCGGCGTCCACCCGGCCTTCCGCGGGCGGGGCCTCGGCGGCGAGGTGCTCGACTGGGCGACGAGGACGGCGCCGAAGCTGCACGAACGGGCCTTCGCCGGCAGCGGCCTGGAGTTGCAGGTCGTCGTCGTGCAGGAGAACACGAAGGCGGCGGCCCTGTTCGAGCGCAAGGGGCTCAGCTTGTCGCGCCGTTTCTGCCAGATGGCGCACGGTCTGTCCGAGCTGCCGGCTGTGCGGGCGCCCGAGGGGATCGAGTTCGTCACGTACGAGCCGCGGTACGAGGATGCCGCCCGGAAGGTGCGCAACGCGTCGTTCGAGGACCATTGGGGCAGCACGCCGTACACGGCCGAGAGCTGGCGGCACGTCGTCACCGGCAGCCGTGGCTTCCGCCCGGAGGCGTCCTTCGTGGCGCTGGCGGGCGGCGAGGCCGTCTCCATCCTGCTGACCCACCATCTGGAGGCGTCCACGGCCGCGACGGGCGTGCGCTTCGCCTGGATCGACATCGTCGGCACGCTGCGCGAATGGCGCGGAAAGGGAGTGGCGGGCAACCTGGTCCTGCACGCGCTCGCCGCGTTCAAGGAGCAGGGGTACGACATGGCGGGCCTGAGCGTGGACGCCGACAACCCCACCAGGGCTGCCGGCGTCTATCTACGCGCCGGTTTCACGATCTACCAGCGGTCCGTGGCCTATTCGCGGATGCTCACGCCAGCCTGATCTTGCCCTTCGCCACCTTGATCTTCTTCTTGGCGAGAGCGCGCTTCGCCGGACCGCGGACGACCGCGCCCGTCGTGGCGCTGAACTGGCTGCCATGACAGGGGCAGTGGATCTTGCCCCCGCTGACGCTCGCCACAGTGCAGCCCTGGTGGGTGCACTTGGCGCTGAAGCACTTGTAGACGCCCTTCGTGGGGTGAGTGATCACGTACTTGCCCTTGACGATCTTGCCGCCGCCGACGCGGATGCCTTTGGTGCTGCTCAGCACCGGGCCGGCGGCTTCCTCCTCCGCCTCGGCGGGGGTGGCCGTCCACAGGAAAACTGCTCCTGCGCCCGCGGCGCCACCTCGGGTGATCAATGCACGACGTGTGAGCATGGTTGCCTCCTTCAACCATCCACACGGATAGGGAGGCAGTCGTGGTTCATGGGAAATTTGACGATAAATCCGCCGTCTTCGGCGACCAGTGTGCCGCCGTGCAACTGCGCGATGTCCCTCGCGATCGGTAGCCCGAGCCCCGCCCCGCCCGCGTCCCTGGCCCGCGCCTCATCGAGCCTGGTGAACCGGTCGAACACCGCCTCCCGCTGCTCCTCCGGGATCCCCGGCCCGTCGTCCAGCACCCGCAGCACGGCCTCGCCGTCCTCCTGACGCACCTCGACGCGGACGACCTCCGCGGCGTGCCGCGTGGCGTTGTCCACCAGGTTGGTCACCAGGCGGGCCACGTGCGCGCGTGAGCCCTGGAACACCACGTCCGGCTCGACGTCCAGCTCCATCCTCAGCTCGGGCCGCCGCCCGGCGCGCAGCGACTCCTCCGCGGCGACCTGGCCGAGGTCCAGGTCGTCCGTACGCAGCGGCTCGCCCGCGTCGAGCTTGGCGAGCAGGAGCAGGTCGGCGGCCAGCGTCTGAAGGCGCTCCACGTCGGCCAGCGCCTCGGCGGTCAGCTCACTCTGCTCGGCCAGCTCCAGGCGGGCCCGCAGCGTGGCGATCGGGCTGCGCAGCTCGTGCGCGGCGTCCGCGACGAACCGCTTGTGCGTCTCCACGGCCGTCTCCAGCCGGTCGAGCGTGCCGTTGACGGTGGTGGCCAGGTCGGCGATCTCGTCCCCCGAACGCGGTACGGGCACCCGCTGGTGCAGGTCACGGGCGGTGATGTCGGCCACCTTGGCCCTGATCGCCGCGACCGGCTTCAGCGCGCGGCCGACCGAGATCCACGTCATGCCCGCCACCACCAGCAGCAACGCCGGGACGCCCGGCAGCAGAGCGCTGTTGAGCGTCCGCAACGCCTCGTCGGCGCCCGCCAGCGAGGCCCTGGCCCAGACCACCCCGGGGCCGGCGGACGTGGCCACCGTCATGCCGGCCACGGCGAAGCTGCCCTCCGGCCAGCCCTCGGTCGTCGGGGTCGCGCCCACGGCGGTGACCATGACGTCGGAGTCGACGAGCCGCACCGTGCCGCTCGTCCTGATGGCCAGGGTGTCGCTGCGCTGCGCCAGCCCGGGCTGGGCCTCGCCCCCCGGCAGGGCGGTGGTCGTCCGCCACGAACCGCCGGTCCCCGTTCCGGTCCCGGCTGTGGTCAGGTCGATGGTCTGCGCGTACGGCACCGCCGCCACGGCCTTCCTGGCCGCCTCCTCGTCCGCCGCGCTGACCAGGCTGCCGCGCAGGACCGTCACCAGCACGAGCGCCGCGACCCCCAGCGCCACGGCCACCACCAGCGTCGCCGCCACCGTGGCCCGCAGCCGCACGGATGCCAGCCCAGGGGCCAGCTGCCCGCGCCACGAGGTCATGCCGCGCGGGATCATGCCACGCAGGGTCATTCCACGCAGGGTCACGCCGTGCGGGATCATGCTGCGCGGGGTCATGTTGCGCGGGGTCATGCCGCCTCCAACCGGTAGCCCGCGCCCCGCACCGTCACCAGTGTCGTCCGGCCGAACGGCTGGTCGATCTTGCGGCGCAGGGCGCTGATGTAGACCTCCACGATGTTCGGGTCCCCGTCGTAGGAGAAGTCCCAGGCCTGGGCCAGCAACTCGCTCTTGGAGACCACCTCGCCGGCCCGCCGCGCCAGCCCGTGCAGCACCGCGAACTCCTTCGGCGTCAGCGAGATCGCCACCTCGCCCCGGCGGCAGCGCAGCCCGGCGGGATCGACGACCAGGTCGCCGACGGTGATCGTCACCGGCCGCTCGTGCCCGCCCCTGCGCACCAGCGCGCGCAGCCTGGCCAGCAGCACCACGTACGAGAACGGCTTGGCGAGGTAGTCGTCGGCCCCCGTGTCCAGGGCCTCGGCCTCGTCGTAGATGCCGTCCTTGGCGGTGAGCATCATGATCGGCGTCCAGTTGCCGGCCTCGCGCAGCCGCGAGCACACGGTGTAGCCGTTCATCCTGGGCAGCATCACGTCCAGGACGATCACGTCGTACGTGTTCTCCGTGGCCATCCACAGCCCGTCGCGCCCGTCGTGGGCCACGTCGACGGCGAACCCCTCGCCGGACAGCCCGCCCTTGACCAGCTCGGCCAGCCGCTGCTCGTCCTCCACCAGTAGCACTCGCACAGCGACCAGCGTGCCGCAGTCCACCTAAAGCCAACCTGAAGATCATTTCGGGCGCCTTCAGGATCACTTCAGGTACGGCGGGCCACTCTCATGGCATCCGATCGATTCCGGCCCCATGGATCCCGATCGGTTCCCGGTTGTTTTTCAGCGTTTCAGGTCGTTTCCAGCAAGGAGATCTCATGTTCAAGCGACGTCTCGCGGTGCTCGGCGCGGTGGGCGTGCTCGTGCTCACCGGCCTCGGCGGCTCGGCGATGGCCGACGAGACCCCGGCCCCCACGAAGGTGACGTGTACGACCGGCGACGGCAAGACCGTCACGTTCGACTCGGCCCGGACGCCCGGCAAGCCCGCCGGCATCCTCGTCCGCCGCACCGCCGAGGGCGGCGTCGAGATCGAGGAGGTGCCTGACGGCGCGCTGCCGCCCGAGGGCCTGGCGCCCACCAAGGCGCTCCCCGAGGGCGCGGTCGTCGAGGCGGTGCCCGCTCAGCCTCTCCCCGAGGGCGCGAAGGTCACCGCGACGCCCGCCAAGCCTCTCCCTGAGAACGCGGAGGTCACGGCGACGCCCGCCAAGCCTCTCGCCGAGACCGGCGGCGCCACCACCAAGGGCGGCGGCGAGCCCTCCTTCGGGGCGGTGAAGGTGGAGGACGGCGTCGCGGTGAAGTCGGCCGACGGTGTCCCGGCGCTCGGCAAGGCCGACACGATCTCCTGCAAGTCGGAGTAGCCGCCCCGGCCGGGTGACCGGCGGGTTCAGCTTTCCGCGAACGACGGGTGCGGCCCGAGTGCCCAGTACTCGAACAGCCCGTGACCCACCAGCCCGTCGTACTCGAACCGGCCCACGGCGTCCACCAGCCCCCACATCCGGGCCGCGTCCTCGGGCAGCGTGTGCGTCACGCCCTGCACGACCGGCCCGGCTCCCTGGTACATCCCGTGCTTCCAGTCCGGCTCCAGTCCGTACCCGGTGCCGACCATGAGGTGGACCGGGAGCACGGGCACGCAGCGCACGTCGAACGGCTTGCCGCCCGGCGGCGTGAACGTGATCGTGGCCTCGACGACGTCACGCGTGCCGGGGGCGTAGACGGGGTGGTACTCGGGCCGGCCCAGGTACTCCTCCTCACGCCCGTCGGACCAGACCCTGGTGGCCTCCTCCAGCACCCGGCGGCCCTTCTCGTCCTCCTGGACGATGCACAGGATCGCGTGGTCGGCGAACCGCATGGGCGTGTACAGCCAGTAGAACGTGCCCGCGTTCCTGGCCTGGATGCCCGGCGGCTCGGGCTCGCCGACCGGCCGGATGCCCCACGAACGGTCGCGGGTGCCCTGCCAGCGGTCCGGGGTGACCTCGACGCGCTCGTCGCCGATCTGGATGTGGCCCTCCCACAGCCCGGTCTGCGCCAGGCGCACGGAGTCGAACATGACCCGCTCCTGCCACCGTACGAAGTGCCGTGGCTCGAGTGTCGCCGGGATCGTGCCCTGCCAGGTGAGATCGAAGGACAGGCCATGCTCGTTGGGCTCCAGGATGATCTGGAGCCGTTTGAGCCCTTCGATGACCTTCACCTGGAACGGGCCGATCTCGGTGTTCATCCGGTCGGCGCCCAGCTCCCGGGAGGCGCGGACCACGCGGTGCAGGTTCTTGTACCGGACGCAGGCGAAGGCGTCGGTGACGCCCAGGTTGGGGTACTGGCCGGCGCCGACGATCAGCATCAGCTCGTCGGTGCCGGCGTGGCAGTTGAAGTAGTAGCGGTCGTAGAAGTTGCGGTCGGAGGTCGCCACGTGCCGCATGACCTGGGCCGCCTGGTGGATGGGATAGTCGTCGAGCGGTGACAGCGCCATGTCGCTGGTTGTAGCAAGCGCTTGGTGCAACGTCAACGGGCGCACGCTCGAACGTCCCGAATCGCCGGGTAAGAGCCCCGGATCGCCGGGGAAGAACTCCGAAATGCCGGGGAAGAGCCCCGAGACGCGAAGTGCGCCCCCCGCCTACAGCGGGAGGCGCACTGTCGCGCGCGTCATGACATCTTGCGCGATGCTTCGTCCGTCTTGTCGGACACCGTGGACGCCATGCTCTTCGTGGAGTCCACGGCCTGGTCGGACTTCTCGCTGACCCAGCGAGACGCGTCCGAGGCCGAGTCCTTCATGTGCTCGGTCCACTGCTGGGCATTACGGCGGTAGAACACATAACCGACCGCACCCAGAGCCAGGCCCGTCATCAGGACCACGACCGGCCACCGCCGCGACTTCTGCGGCGAAGGGTCGATCTTTCCGGCCGCTGTGACCAGCATGGAGCTGACCTTGGGGGCGAGTTCGTCCTCGACCCGGTGCGCGGCCTCCTCGAGTCTCGGCGCCGCCCAGTAGCGAGCGTCCTCGATGCGCTGGGCGGCGACCATCTTGGCCTGGTCGGCGGCCATCTTGGCCTGGTCCGCCACCGGTGCCATGCGCCGGCCTGTGTTCATGGCCTGAGCCTTGACGCGGCTCATCCACGTGGCTGGGACTTCTATGGCCACGCGGCGTTTCTTCAGTGTCAGGGACACAATTACCTCCCCTGTCGATGGGGCCCCGAGCCCGTCCTGCCCATGACAAGGCGGCTCAATCATGGCCAGCCGTGGGAGGATGGCTCTGGAGGCCATACGGCCATAGTCATCAAAACACCACAAAACCAACCTTGTGCATAGAGGGGGGCAGCGGTCTCGTGGCTGAGAAGCTGATCGCAAACCTGAAGACAAATCGCGGAAATATCAAGGTAGAGCTCTTCCCCAACAAGGCGCCCAAAACGGTGCGTAACTTCGTTGAGCTCGCCGAGGGCAGCCGTGAGTGGACCCACCCGGAAACCGGCGTGAAGAGCACCGACCGCTACTACGACGGCACGGTCTTCCACCGGGTCATCTCCGGCTTCATGATCCAGGGCGGCGACCCGCTGGGCGAGGGCATCGGCGGCCCCGGCTACGAGTTCGACGACGAGATCAGCCCTGACCTGTACTTCAACCGCCCCTACCTGCTGGCCATGGCCAACGCGGGGATCCGGTTCGGCAAGGGCACCAACGGGTCGCAGTTCTTCATCACCGTCAACCCGCAGGCGCACCTCAACGGCAAGCACACCATCTTCGGCGAGGTCATCGAGGGCACGGACGTCGTCGACGCGATCGCCAAGACGGACACCGACAGGCGCGACCGGCCGGTGAACGCGGTGGTCCTGGAGTCGGTCACCATCGACCGCGTTCAGGGCTGAGCACTCGCTCGAAACCGGGGACCGCCGCACGCGGTCCCCGGTGCGGTCCCGGGAGGCGCACGCGGGAGTGACCGGCCCGCGGTGGAGCCTGGCCGCGCGGGCTAGCGCGGCTGCCCCGTCCAGGCCATAGGCTCAGGTCATGACCAGCCAGCCGCCCATCCCGCCTTCGCAGCCAGAGCAGCCCGCGGAGGCGGTGCCGACGTGCTACCGGCATCCTGAGCGCGAGACGTGGGTGCGTTGCCAGCGTTGCGACCGCCCCATCTGCCCCGACTGCATGCGTGATGCCGCCGTGGGCTTCCAGTGCCCCAACTGCGTGGCCGAGGGCAACCAGGGAGTACGGCAGGCGAGGTCGACCTTCGGCGGCGGCGTGATCGCCACGCCATACGTGACGTGGGGCCTGCTGGGCCTGATCGTGCTCGTCTTCGGCGCCCAATACCTGTTCGGCGGCGCCCTCACGGGTGAGCTGGCCATGTGGCCGTACGGGCTGGTCGGCCAGGGCGAATACTACCGGCTGCTGACGGCGGCGTTCGTCCACAGCGGGGTCTTCCACATCCTGTTCAACGGCTGGGCCCTCTTCGTCGTCGGCCCCTACCTGGAGCGGGCCTTCGGGCACGTCCGCTACCTGGCCCTCTGGCTGCTCAGCGCGATGGGCGGATCGGTGCTGGGCTACTGGTTCGACCCCCTGAACACGCCTACGGTGGGCGCGTCCGGCGCGATCTTCGGCCTGTTCGGGGCGGTGTTCGTGGTGGGCCGCCGGCTCAACATGGACGTGCGCGGCATCGCCGTGGTGCTCGTGCTCAACCTGGCGATGACGTTCCTGATCTCCGGCATCAGCTGGACCGGTCACATCGGCGGGCTCATCACCGGGTCGGCGCTGGCGGCGGCCATGGCGTACGCGCCGCAGAAGAACCGGTCCCTGTGGCAGGTGCTGGCGATAGTGGGCGTGCTGGTGATCCTCGTCGTGCTCGTCCTGGTGCGGACCTCGGTCATCCTCAGCGGCGCCACCGGCTGAGAACGACCCGTTGTGACACCCGGGGAGGCGGCTGCCGGTGACGGTGCGGCACCGCCCCAGCCCCTTCGCGGCGCACGGGCCGTCATCCACAGCGGTCAGGCCCGCCGGAGCCCCGGCAGCCCGCTACGCTGCGTCAACCGCCTTCCCCAGGGTGTGGAAAAGACTGTGGAAAGAACTACCGCCAGCGGGTGGAGAGAACCACCCCGAAGATGATGAAAACAAACCCGATCAGCAGATTCCAGTTGTGGAGATCGCCGATGAACGGCGCGCTGGGCGCCACGTAATAGACGGCTATCCACAGGATGCCGAGGATCCAGGCCACCACCATGGTGGGAGCCAGCCAGCGAGGGCTGACCTTGACCTGCTGGGACTTCTGCGGCGGGGTGTAGACCGCCTTCTTGCGAGTCTTGGGCTTGGGCACTGAGAACTCCTGCTGGGCGCCTGGGCATCCGGATCGTCCACAGGCTCTTTGTTAAGCGTAGTTGAAGCCTGCTTAGGATAGTCGCCACGCGCACGACATGGCGATCCCCGATGAGGCGAGAGGGCGTGCGTACGCTGGGCGCGTGAGGGCCGTGCTGCGGGCCGTGGGGGAGTCGAGCATCACCGCGGGCCTGATCCTGCTGCTGTTCTGCGCGTACCTGCTCTGGGGCACGAGCGCGTACACACGCGGCCAGCAACTGCTGCTGCAGAAGGAGCTGACGCGCAAGGACACCGGGCTGGCCAGGATCGAGCTGGGCCGGGCCGTGGCCCTGCTGCGCATCCCCGAGCTGGGGCACGACTACCGGTACGCCGTGGTCGAGGGCGTGGACGCCGAGCACCTGCGCAAGGGGCCGGGCCACTACCCCGGCAGCGCCCTGCCCGGACAGGTGGGAAACTTCGTCGTCTCGGGGCACCGGACCACGTACGCGGCCCCGTTCAACCGCCTCGACGAGCTCGAACGCGACGACGAGATCGTCGTCGACGCCGCCGAGGCCCGCTACACCTACCGGGTGACCTCGCAGGACGTCGTCGAGCCCGACGAGGTGAACGTGCTCGCCCCCGTGCCCGGCAAGCCCGACATCTCGCCCATCCGGGCCTACATCACGCTGTCCACCTGCCACCCCGAGTACTCGGCCGCCCAGCGGCTGATCGTGTACGGGGTGCTCAAGCGGACCGAGCCCAGGAAGGAGTGAGCGTGTACGGCTGGATCTGGCGCAGACTGCCGGGCAGCACGGCCGTCCGGCTGCTCACGGCCACCGTGCTGGTCGCCGTGGCGGTGGCCGTACTCTGGTATGCCGTGTTCCCGCTCCTCGAACCCGCGGTGACGCTCGACGAGGTGACCGTACAAGAATGAGCCGCGTTCTGGTGGTGGACAACCACGACAGCTTCGTCCACACCATCGTCCAATACCTGCGCGAGCTGGGCGCGACCTGTGACGTGCGCCCGCGCGACGACGTACACGTGGACGACGCCGACGGCTTCGACGGCGTCCTGGTGAGCCCAGGCCCCGGCACGCCCGAGGCGGCGGGCGTCAGCGTCCCCCTGGTGCGCCACGCGGCCCTGCGCGGGCTGCCGCTGCTCGGGGTCTGCCTCGGGCACCAGGCGATCGGCCTCGCGTACGGGGCCACGGTGTCGCGGGCGCCCGAGCTCGTCCATGGCCGCACCAGCGCGGTCACGCACGACGGGCTGGGGGTGTTCGAGGGGCTGCCCTCGCCGGTGCGGATGACGCGCTACCACTCGCTGGCCGTGCTGCCGGAGACGGTGCCCGGTGACGTGCTCGACGTGACGGCCCGCTCGGACGACGGGGTGATCATGGGCCTGCGGCACCGTACGGCGCCGGTCGAGGGCATCCAGTTCCACCCAGAGTCCGTGCTGTCGGAGCACGGGCACCGGCTGCTGGAGAACTGGCTGCGGCGAATCGTGTAACACTCTCGCGTCGCCGAACGACAGACAGATGAGCGTCCCCGCCGTTGCCCCCGAGCGGCGGGGGCGCTCTTTTGCGTGCGAGCCTTTCCAGGGGCCACGCGAAAGGGCCGCCCCCCGCAGGTGGGGACGGCCCTCGAAAGGCGTCAGGCCGGCTACCCGAGGTTGTCGTCCTCGATCGGCGTGTCGTCCTCGGTGGGTTGTTCGTCCGTCGGCTCGTCGGTGGGCTGTGGCTGATCCGTGATCGTCGGCTGATCCGTGGGCTGTGGCTGCTGCTCCGGCCCGGTCGAGACCACGATCGTCACGGTCGTGTTGGCGTTGAGCTTGGTGCCCTCACCCGGGTTCTGCTGCACGACAGTGCCCTGGGGCTGGTCGCTGGGCTGCTCGACCGCCTTCACCTTGAAGCCCGCGTCCTTGAGCATCTTGGTGGCGTCCGACTGCGTCAGCCCGATCACGCCCGGCACCGCGGTCAGGGCCTTGGGCACGTAGAGGGTGACGGTGCCGCCCTTCTCGATGTCGTGGCCGGCCTTGGGGTCGGTCTCGATGATCTTGCCCTGCGGCTTGCCGGAGACCTTGGTCTTGGTGGAGCCCGTCAGGCCCAGGTCCGCGAGGATGTCGTTGGCCTCGGCGGGCGTGACCCCGATGAGCCCTTCGGGGACCTTGATCTTCTCGGGTCCCTTGGAGACGACCAGCTTGATCGTGGCGCCCTTGGCCACCTTGGTCTGCTCGGCCGGGTCGGTCTTGATCACCGTGTTCTTGTCGGCCTCGGTGCTGAACTCCTGGACGACCTCCGAGTTCAGGCCGAGCGCGGTGAGCTGGGACTGGGCGGCCTTGTAGTTCTGGGTGGCGAGCGAGGGGATCGTGATCTGCTGCTCGCCCCCGCCGCTGCCGCCGCCGCTCAGCACCGCGTAGCCGACGCCGATGAACGCGCCGATGATCAGCAGCGGGATGATGATCCACGCCGCCGTCTTGAGCGCCTTGTTGCCGCCGTTGGAGGCGCGACGTCGTCCGCCGCGGCCGCCGCCCTCGTCGTACTCGTACGGCGGGACCGCGCGCGTGCCCTGCGTGGCCGGGCCCTGGGCGGCCTGGGCGGCCGTCATCATGCGGGTGCCGGCGCCGTAGTTGCTGGTCATCGCCATCGTCTGGGCGTCGACCGGCATGCCGGACATGGCCCGCTGGATGTCGGCCCGCATCTCGGCGGCGCTCTGGTAGCGGTGCGCCGGGTCCTTGGCCATGGCCTTCAGCACGATCGCGTCGCACCATGCCGGGATCTCGGGGTCGATCTGCGACGGCGGGATCGGCTCCTCGCGCACGTGCTGGTAGGCGATCGCCACCGGCGAGTCGCCGGTGAACGGCGGCTGGCCGGTCAGCAGCTCGTACAGCACGCAGCCGGTGGAGTAGATGTCGCTGCGGGCGTCGACCCGCTCGCCGCGCGCCTGCTCGGGCGACAGGTACTGGGCGGTCCCTATCACCTGCGCCGTCTGCGTCATCGTGGCGGCCGAGTCGGCCATCGCCCGCGCGATGCCGAAGTCCATCACCTTGACGTCGCCGTTACGGGTGATCATGACGTTGGCGGGCTTGATGTCGCGGTGGACGATGCCGCCGCGATGGCTGTAGTCGAGGGCCCGCAGGATGCCGTCCACCAGCTCGACGGCGCGCTCGGGCAGCAGCCGCCTGTCGGCGCGCAGCAGGTCGCGCAGCGTCCTGCCGTCGACGTACTCCATCACGATGTACGGCACGGGCGCGCCGTCGGTGACGTCCTCGCCGGTGTCGTAGACCGCGACCACGGCAGGGTGGTTCAGCGACGCCGCGGATTGGGCTTCACGGCGGAAACGTGCTTGGAACGTGTGATCGCGGGCAAGATCCGACCGGAGCGTCTTAATCGCGACTATTCGGTCCAGCCGGATGTCTCGGGCGCGATAGACCTCGGCCATGCCGCCGCGCCCGACGACACCGTCGAGTTCGTAGCGGCCGCCGAGGCGCCGAGGCTGAGTCATTTCCTGCACTGTCCCTTACCGTTCATCTTGGGTACCGGCCAGCTCGGGGGGCCGCCGGTGTCCATCATCGACCCCGCGGCGCATCACGTCTGCTCCTTCGGCGGGTTTGTGTCACCGGGGCCAGGCGAAGCGCTTGGTGTCGGAGTTGTCGGGGTGGTGGTGGGTGTCGGGGTGGGTGTCGGGGTCGGTGTCCGGCTCCTGGTCGGAGTGGGCTTGGGCGTCGGAGTTCGCTTCTTCGTCGGAGTTGCCGACACGCTTACCGTAGCCGACCGAGAGGGTACCGGGCTCTTCGACTTGACCGTAACCACAGGGGGTCGACGGGTTTGGGTCTTGATTTTTGACGGCTTGCGTTCGGGAGTGAGCGTCAGCGACTCCGTCGGGTCGGCGACACTGGGCGGCCCCGACACGGACGGCCGGTCCATGAGCGAGAGCGCGCTGAGCCCGACGGCCGCCGCGCAGCCCGCCGTGGCGACCAGAGCGAGCGCTCCGCGGCTCTTGCGGCGCTGGGGAGCC
>NZ_JAHKRL010000248.1 GCF_019396405.1 Nonomuraea rhizosphaerae
GCCGGCGGCGGACGCCGAGCCGCTGGGCGCGGCGCTCGTGGTGTCGAGCGGATTTCCTCCACTGCCGCCACCCCCACAGGCGGCAAGCGCGAGCGTCGCCGACAGCAGGACGGCCGCGGTGCCGAACATGCGTTTCATGCTATTTCCTTCCTAAGCGGCAGGTATTGCAGAGATTAGCGGGTCTTGACCCTCTGGCTCACTCCAGGGGAGACCGTCACCCACCGAACGACGGTGAACAAGACCTGCACCACGAGCGCGAACAACACAATCAGTACTGAACCCCCGACGACACTGGCGTAATCCTGCGTCGAGAACCCGTCGATGACAAACCTCCCGAGCCCGCCCAGACCGGTGTACGCGGCGATCGTGGTCGTAGCGACCACCTGGATCGCCGACAGCCGCAGCCCCAGCAGGATCAGCGGCAGCGCGACCGGGACCAGCACCCGGCCGAGCACCTGCCCGCCGCGCAGCCCCATCCCGTACGCGGCGTCGCGCAGCTCCGGGTCCACGCCGCGGATGCCCTCGAACGTGTTGACCAGAATCGGCGGGATCGCCAGCAGCACCAGCGGGATGATCACCGGCAGGATCGAGGCGGTGCCCAGCAGCAGCACGAACAGCACCAGCAGGCCCAGCGTCGGCAGCGCCCTGGCGAGGTTCGCCGTGACGACGACGCCCAGGCCGCCCTTGCCGGTGTGCCCGATCAGCAGGCCGAGCGGGATCGCGATGACCACCGCCAGGGCCAGCGCCATGACCGAGAACTCCAGGTGCTCCAGCAGGCGCATGGGGATGCCCCCGGACCCCGACCAGTTCTCGGCCTTGCCGAAGAACTCCAGCAGCCAGTTCACGTGGCCCTCCTCGCCCGTACCCAGGGGGTCAGCAGCCGCTGCGCGAGGACCAGCAGCCCGTCGGCGACCAGGGCGAGCAGCACGATGAGCACGATGCCGACCAGCGCGGGCGGCACGAACGGGTTCTGGTAGGCCCGGGTGAACAGCATGCCCAGGCCGCCCTGCCCGATCAGCGCGCCGACGCTCACGAGGCTGATGCTGGAGACCGCGACCACCCGCATCCCGGCCAGCACCACGGGCACCGCGATCGGCAGCTCCACCTGCAGCAGGCGGCGCAGCGGCGTGAAGCCCATCGCGACGGCCGACTGCCGCACGTGGTCCGGCACCGAGCCGAGCCCGTCGACCACCGACGGGATCAGCACGGCGCAGCCGTAGAAGGTCAGCGGCACGATCACCGTCGTCTTGGACAGCCCGCTGAACTGGATGAGCAGCATGAAGACCGGCAGCGACGGCAGCGCGTAGATCACGTTGAACACGCCCGCCGTCGGCTGGTACAGCCATCGCCACCGCACGCTGGCCAGCCCCAGCGGCAGCGCCACGACCAGCGCGGCGAAGATCGGCACCAGGGACATGATCAGGTGGTCGACGAGCAGGTTCTTGATGCTGTCGACCCGCCCGGTGTCCCAGTTGCGGCCGAGCCACTCCCACAGCGTCGGCGGCCCGTCCGAGACGGGCGACAGCAGCGTGGCCACCAACGCCCCGCTAGCCATCCGCCGCCTCCGCCAGGGCCTCGTCCAGGGCCTCCCTGGTCGCGGCTCCCACGACCTTGCCCGCCTCGTCCACGGCCACCGCGCAGCCCGACGGCGACAGCAGCGCCGCGTCGAGCGCCGACCGCATCGAGTCGCGGCCCAGCACGAACGTCCCGTACTGCTCCACCTCGTCGGGCCGCTCCCGCGAGATCCAGCCCACGGGCCGGTCGTCCGGGGTGACGACGAGCAGCCACGGCTCGTCCGTCGGGCCGCTGAACCCTTCGGGCACGGTCAGGTCCGTACGCAGCCGCAGCCCCTCCGTGGAGATGAACTGCAGCCGCCTGATGCCCCTGTCGTGCCCCAGGAACTCGCGGACGAAGTCGTCGGCGGGCTCCGACAGCAGCGTCTTGGGGGCGGCGAGCTGCGCCAGCTTGCCGCCCACGCGCAGCACGGCCACCCGGTCGCCGAGCTTGATGGCCTCGTCGATGTCGTGGGTGACGAACACGATGGTCTTGTTCAGCTCGGACTGCAGCCTCAGCAGCTCGTCCTGGAGGCTGGTGCGCACGATCGGGTCCACCGCGCTGAACGGCTCGTCCATGAGCAGCACCGGCGGGTCCGCCGCCAGCGCCCTGGCCACGCCGACCCGCTGCTGCTGGCCGCCGGAGAGCTGGAACGGGTAGCGCTCGCCCATGACCGGGTCGAGCCCGACGCGTTCGAGCAGCTCCATGGCCCTGGTGCGGGCCTTCTTCTTGTCCCAGCCGAGCAGGTAGGGCACGGTGGCGATGTTGTCGACGATCTTCCGGTGCGGGAAGAGCCCGGCCTGCTGGATGACGTACCCGATGCCGCGCCGCAGCGTCGGCGGGTCGATGCCCTGCACCGGCTCGCCGTCGAGGAGGATCTTGCCCTCGGAGGCGTCGATCATCCGGTTGATCATCCGCAGCGAGGTGGTCTTCCCGCAGCCGGAGGGGCCGACGAACACGGTGATCTCACCCGTGGGCGCCTCCAGGCTCAGGTGGTCCACGGCGACCGTGCCGTCTGGATATCGTTTGGTGACGTCGTCAAATGTGATCACGCGCGACCTCTTGCGTTCTCGGCAGGGGCCGCGGCCCCCCTGCCACGACCGCCGCATGATCTCTCAGGACGACAAGACTACGGCGATCCCGACCCCTATGTCCCCCCGGGTATCGCTGAAACGCTTCACCACGCAACTCACCGTCACCCCATATCCCCTCTCAACTGGGCGGTTGAGTCGGAAGAAGCTTCCGAAAAAAGTTTCGGACCGCCCTCAATCCCCTCTCACCCATCAGACCGGGACAAAACCCTCTCAAGTCGGCCACGCACGCAACAGAGGCAACATTCCGATGAAAAGGCGCTCTGATTGGTGCGCCGGACCAGGGAGACTTGGCATGATTACCAGCACGAAGTACGACGCCGCACCCCCCTCCCTCAAGCGTCCGCATTTCAGCAAGAGGATCCGGCCCCGTGACACATCCGCTCACCGATCACCCCCCATTTCGACCCTCCCTTGACACCGACAGGGCCGATTTGATCGCGGAGCTCTACGACCGTCACGCCGCCGGGCTGTTCGCGTACTGCGCGGACCAGCTCGGCGACCATGGCTCCGCGACCGACACCCTGGTAACCGTCCTGACCAGCGTCCCGGTGCACCGGCCGCCGCGCGCGGCCCTGTACGCCTTCGCCCGGCGCGAGATCCAGCGCCGCGACGTCGTGTACGCCTCCCCGTCGGTGGACCCGTTGATCGATCCGGCGTCCGCGCTGGTGGAGCGGACACTGCGGGAGTTACGCCCGCACCAGCGTGAGGTGCTCGTGCTGGTCGCGGTCTGCGGGCTCGACCGGACCGAGCTGGCCTGGGCCCTCGACGTCGCCCCCGACACCGCCGAGGAGCTGGCCACCAGCGCCGCCCAGCACTACCGGCAGACGCTCGACGCCGCGCTGGCGTGCACGTCGGCGCGGGTGTCCAAGCCGGTGGCCGACGTGTACGGGGCGCTGGGAGTGGCGCCGTTGCGCGACGTGCTCGGGCGGCTGCCGTGGCCGTCGCCGCCGCTGGGCGAGCAGTTCTCGCCGCGGACCGCGCGGGCGCGTGGCACGGCCTCGCCGATGTTCGTCAAGCCGCGCTGGCCCGTGTCGCCGACATGGCCGCTGCCGCTGGGCAGGCCGAACTTCGCCACCAGCACCGGGATCTTCCCGACGGAGTTGCTGACGCCGCCGTCGCCGTCACGGGTGGCCCCGCACGAGGCGACCACGGCGCCGATGCCCAAGCTGCGCGACCCGCTCGGCACCGGTCAGGACGTGTCGGCGCTGGAGCAGCTCTTCGACCGGACGGACCGGACGGACCGAATGGACCGGCCTGAACGGGCCGGGGGCAAGGGGTTCGGGGGCAGGCGGTTCTTCACGATGCGCCCGGCCGGGGCCGGTAGGCCCGCGTCCGGCGACATCCTGTCCGACGAGCCCCGCCGCCCCTCCGATGCCCCCCGCCCCGCTGACGGCCCTCGCCCCTCCGACGGCCCCCGGCACGCCGCGGAGCCCCGCCCCGCCGGCGGGCCGGCCGGTGAGACCCGGTCGCCGCTCGACGGGCAGCCGTCCTCAGGGTCGCCGCTCGACGGACGGCCGCGTCGGACGGCCGGTGGGCGCCCGCGCCGTGAGGGCCTGTTCCGGCTGCCGCAGCCGGGTGATCCGGTCTCCGACGAGCCTCCGGTCATCCCCTCGGACGAGCCGTCGCCCTTCCGGCGCGCCTCGGACGGCCCCCTGCCGCGCGGCCTCTCCTGGGAGCGGCCGTTCACCATGCCCGCCCCGGTGAAGGCCCCGGAACCCGCGCCCGGCACGCCGACCGCGGCGGAGATGCGCGAGCTGGCCACCCCGCCGGCGGTGCCCTCCGTCCCCTTCCCCTCCCCCATCCCGGCGGACGTGCTGGACGACGAGCCGACCCAGGAGCTGCCCGCCATCGGCGACGTGCTCGTGGCCAAGGGCCCGCCCAGGGAGCCGAGCCAGGCCGGGGAGCCAGGACAGGACAGGGAGCCGGGAGCCTTCTTCACCCCCAAGTCGGCCCGCAAGGAGCCGGTGTACCGGATGCCGCCGGCCACCGTCCCCTTCCCGCCCTCCGTGGACGACCTGCCGATCGTGGAGGACGACCTGCCGGCCATGGACGACTTCCCGGAGGCTCCCGAGCCCCCGCCGGAGATGCATCCACGGCCAGCCGGTGAGCGGCACTACGACTGGGCGTGGGAGCTGGCCGGGTTCCTGGTGTGCGTCGCGATCGCGATGATCGTCTTCTTCGCGGTCCCGCTCATCATCGGTCCCTGAGAGCTCATCGGCCCTTGAGCCGCGCCCGGGCCACGGGCCTGGGCGGGGCTCAGCCGGTGGAGAGGATCAGCCCGCTGGTCGGCACGCCGGTGCCGGCCGTGACCAGTACGTTCCGCACGCCCGGCACCTGGTTGACGGAGGTCCCCCTGATCTGGCGGACGGCCTCGGCGATGCCGTTCATGCCGTGGATGTAGGCCTCGCCGAGCTGGCCGCCGTTCGGGTTGACGGGCAGGCGCCCGTCGATCTCGATGCCGCCGTCGCGCAGGTAGTCAGGAGCCTCGCCATGGCCGCAGAAGCCCAGCTCCTCCAGTTGTGCCAGGACGAACGGGGTGAAGTGGTCGTACAGGATGGCCGTCTGGATGTCGCTCGGGCTCAGCCCGGACATCTCCCACAGCCGCCGCCCGACCACCCCCATCTCCGGCAGTCCGCTCATGTCGTCGCGGTAGTAGCTGGTCATCATCATCTGGCCGGTGCCCGAGCCCTGGGCGGCGGCGGTGATCACGGCGGGCGAGCGGCGCAGGTCGCGGGCCCGTTCGGCGGTGGTGACGACCAGGGCCACCGCGCCGTCGCTCTCCTGGCAGCAGTCGAGCAGGTGCAGGGGCTCCACGATCCACCGCGACGCCTGGTGCTCCTCCAGCGTGATGGGCTTGCCGTGGAACCAGGCGGCGGGGTTCGTGGCGGCGTGCCTGCGCATGGCGACCGCGACCCGGCCGAAGTCCTCCGACGTGGCGCCGTAGGTGTGCATGTACCGCTGGGCGAACATCGCCACCCAGCTCGCGGGCGTCATCAGCCCGAACGGCACGTGCCAGCTCATCTCCAGTCCCTGGGACGTCGGCTGCCCGCCCAGGCGCGCGTCCGGCTGCCCGAACCTCCTGCCGGAGCGCTCGTTGAAGGCCCGGTAGCAGACGACCGTGGTGGCCATGCCGGTCGCCACGGCCATCGCGGCCTGTGCCACCGTGCCGCACGCCGCGCCGCCCCCGTAGTCGACGCGGGAGAAGTACGTCAGCTCCCCCGCGCCGATCTCGCGGGCGACGGCGATCTCCTGGTTGGTGTCCTGGGTGAACGTCACCATGCCGTCCACGTCGGCCGGGGCCAGGCCCGCGTCGTCCAGCGCGGCGAAGACGGCCTCGGCCGCCAGGCGCAGCTCGCTGCGCCCGGACTTCTTGCTGAACTCGGTGGCGCCGATGCCCGATATGGCGGCATGGGACTTGAGCACGTACCGCTCCTTTGTTGCGTGCCGTACAGACAGGTCAGGAGACAGACAGGTCAGGAGGCCTCGGGGAAGGTCAGGGTGATGGTGCCGGTGGCGTGGTCGCCCAGGCTGACCTTGCCGCGCACCTCGACCGTGAACTCCGCCGCCTCGCGCGAGACGATCGTGCCGTTGAAGCTCAGCCGGTCCCCCGCGTACGCCGGGACGCCGAGCTTGACGTTGATGCGCCTGATGACCGCCCCCGGCCCCGCCCAGTCGGTGACGTACCGCTCGACCAGCCCCATCGTGGTCAGGATGTTGAGGAAGATGTCCTTGGAGCCCTGGGCGCGGGCGATCCCGACGTCGTGGTGCACGGGGGTGAAGTCCATCGTGGCCAGGGCGGTGGAGACGACCACCGTGGGCGTGAGGTCGATCGACAGCTCAGGCAGCACCGAGCCGATCTCCACCTGGTCTTCGGTCAGCGTCCGCATCACGTCTCCCGTGGCGCCCACATGGGCAGGATCAGTTCGTCGTCCATAGCGCGGTAGGTGGCACGCAACGACATACCGATACCCACGGCGTCAGTCGGACAGTCCACTATGTTGCCCACAATCCGCACACCTTCCGGCAGTTCCACCACGGCCACCACAAACGGCGTCTCCCGTCCCGGAACCGGTGGGTGGTGGTGAACGACATAGCTGTAGACGACGCCCTCGCCGCTCGACACGATGTGCGTGCGGTTGGCGGAGCGGCAGGAGGGGCAGACGGGGCCGGGCGGGTGGCGCAGCTCGCCGCAGTCGGAGCAGCGCTGGATGCGCAGCTCGCCCTTCCGCACGCCCTCCCAGAAGAACGCGGTGTCCTCGTTGACGGCGGGCCGCAGCGGGTACGGCTGCTTCGGCTCCTGCCGCTCAGGAGCTTTCTCCGGGGCCTTCTCCGACGCCCTCTGCCGGGGCCGGAACTTCAGGATCCGGAACATCATCTCCGCCACCGGATCATCGCCGTCGCCGTACCAGGTGACGTTCCAGGTGGCGAAGTAGCCCTCGCCGAGCGCCGTCTGCTTGGGCCCCACCAGGCCGCTGAACCGGGTCGCGGGCGTGAGCCGCTCGCCCAGCCGCGCGGGGCGGTGGTAGGTCTGCTCGCAGTTCGTCGCGACCACGCCGGTGAAGCCGGTGTCGGTCAGCCTCGCGATCATGTCGTCGACCGGCGAGCGCTCCTTGACGTCCCTGCGCAGGCCGGGCATGGTCCAGACCTGGATCATCGCCGGCGGGGCGACGCCCTGGTCCAGGTAGGCGGGGTTCGTGTCGCCCATGGCGTCCAGCCAGTGCCTGATCATGGGCTCGTTCACGGGGTTCACGCTGGGCGAGCCGCGCATCTCGCCGAGCGCGACCTGCTTGTCCGCCAGTTCGTGCAGCTCCCGGTCGAGCGCGCTGCCAGGACCGGCCGCGGGGGCGGTCGTCGGGGCGGGCTCGGTCATCGGGGCGGGCTCGGTCATCGGGGCGGGCTCGGTCATCGGGGCGGCCTCGGCAGGCTCAGGCCGAGCATCGCGATCAGCTCTCTCTGCACCTCGTTCACCCCGCCGCCGAACGTCAGCACCAGGCCCCCCTTCACGCCGTGGTCCATGCGCTCCATCAGCTCGGCCGTCTCCGGGTCGGACGGGTCGCCGTAGCGGGACAGGATGTCGCCGACGAGCCGCCCGACCTCCTGGATCCGCTCGGAGGCGTAGATCTTGGTCGCCGACGCGTCGGGCGCGCCCAGCCAGCCCAGGTCCATGTTCGCCGCGACCTGCCAGTTCAGCAGCTCGTTCGTCCGGAAAAACGCCCTGACGCGGCCCAGCGCCCGCCGCACGTCCGGGTTGTCCACCACCCCGGCGCGGCTCGCCCATTCCAGGAAGCGGTCGTACGTGCCGCCGAGGTTGCCCGCCGGGCCGAGCGTGACGCGCTCGTGGTTGAGCTGGTTGACGATGAGGTCCCAGCCCTTGTCCACCTGGCCCACGACCATGTCGACCGGGACGCGGACGTCGGAGTAGTAGGTGGCGTTGGTGTGGTGGCGGCCGTCCATGGTGACGATCGGCGTCCAGGAGAAGCCGGGGTCGGCGGTGGAGGCGATCATCATCGTGATGCCCTTGTGCTTCTTGGCCTCGGGGTTGGTGCGGGTGGCCAGCCAGATGTACTGGGCGTAGTGGGCGCCGCTGGTGAAGATCTTCTGGCCGTTGACGACGTAGTGGTCGCCGTCGAGCACCGCCGTGGTCCTGAGCGAGGCCAGGTCGGTGCCCGCCTCGGGCTCGCTGTAGCCGATCGCGAAGTGGCACTCGCCGGCCAGGATCCTGGGCAGGAACTGTTCCTTCTGCTCCGGCGTGCCGTACTGCATGAGCGTCGGCCCGACCGTCTGCAGCGTGATGAGCGGGTACGGCACGCCCGCGCGGGCGATCTCGTTGGCGAAGATCTGCTGCTCAAGGGGGCCGTAGCCGGCGCCGCCGTACTCCTTCGGCCAGCCGAGCCCGAGCTTGCGGTCGCGGCCGAGCCGGCGGCAGTGCTCCATGTAGGAGGTGCCGAACGGGTCCTCGGCGATCTTGCGGCGGTCCTCCTCGGTGAGGCAGTTCTGGAAGTACTCGCGCAGCTCGGCGCGGAGCCTGCGCTGGTCGGGGGTCAGGTCGATCAGCATCTAGACGAGCGCTCCGATCAGGTCGAGCTGGGCGTCGGCGCCGCCGAGCAGGTGGGACAGGTGCTTGGCTTGGGCGAAGTAGCGGTGCAGCGGGTAGGTCACGTCGAGGCCGAGGCCGCCGTGCAGGTGCTGGCAGGTGAACAGCGCCCGGTAGGCCTCGCTCACGTGGAAGCCGGCCACGGCCACGTCCTCATCAGCGGGCAGGTCGTTGGCCAGCAGCCAGGCTCCGGACCACATGGCCACGTCGAGCGCCCTGGCCGCGATGTACACGTCGGCGATCTGCACGGTCACGGCCTGGAACTCGGCCAGCGCCCGGCCGAACTGCTTCCTGGTCCTGATGTACTCGGTGGTCAGCTTGAGCGCGCCGGCCAGCACGCCGCTGGCCTGCGCGGCGACGGCCGCCGTGAAGAGCTGCCGGACATGGGCGACCCCCTCCTGCCCGGCCAGGCGCTCGGCGGGAGCGCGGTCGAGCACGACGGTGGCCAGGCCGCCGCCGTCCGAGGCGTACTCCGGCCGCGCCGTCCAGGGGCCGGCGGTCATGAACAGGCCCTCGCCGGTGGTGACCAGCACGTACGCGGCCTCACCCCCGTGCGGGACGGCGGTCTTGCGCCCGCTGACCAGCCACCCGTCACCGGACCGCTCGACCGAGACCGGTTCCCGCTCGCGCAGCGCGAGGGTGCCGATTCCCTCGGCGGACCGGGTGACCTGCTCCGGCGTCCCGTACCTGGCCACGGCCAGCGTGCTCACCAACGTCGCCAGCGCGGGCACGGGAGCGGCGCGGGCGCCGACCTCGCGCAGCACCACGGCCAGCTCGACGGCGCCCAGCCCGGCGCCGCCCGCGCTCTCCGGCACGCACACGCTCGTCAGCCCGGCCTGGCTCATCGCCTGCCACACCTTGTCGTCATACGGCAGACCGGTCTTCTCGTGGGCGTCCAGGCGTTCCTGGGTCGCCTCCTTGGCCAGGAGGTCGGCGGCCAGGGCGCGCAGGTCCTGCTGGGTGTCGTCCAGGTTGAAATCCACTATCTCTCCAAGAGGTGTTGCCTGCCGTGCCGGGTGAACTCCCGCTCGATCGCCGCGACGTCCTCGGCGCCCAGTAAGACGAACCCGCTCGATCGGGGGCGCCACCAGATCGGGTCGGGGGTGCGCCAGCCCTCTTTCGCGAGGAGGCGTTTGATGACCTTGTTCGACGGCGTCTGCGGCAGGCCGCCGGAGATGCGGACGTAGCGGGGCATCGACTTGGCGCCCAGGTCTCGGCGTCCGTCGAGGAACCCGGCGAACGCCGCCGGGTCGAACGGCCCCTCCACGATCAGCGCCGCCATGACCTGGTCCCCGGCCGCCGCGTCCGGCACCGGGTACACGGCCGCCTCGATCACCCCGGGGCACTCCCGCAGGACCGCCTCGATGGGCGCCACCGCGAGGTTCTCGCCGTCCACGCGCAGCCGCTCGGTGCCGCGGCCGGCGAAGAAGACGTAGCCGTCGGGGTCCGCGTAGGCCATGTCGCCCGACCAGAACGCGCCCTCGCGCATCCGCTCGGCGTCGGCGCCGGGGTTGTTGTAGTAGCCCTCGAACAGGCCCAGGCCCGTGGTGTTGACCAGCTCGCCGATGGCCTCGTCCGGGTTGAGCAGGCGGCCGTCCTCGATCCGGCCGGGCGGGCACGGCCGCCCGGTCAGCGGGTCGCGGATCTCGATACCCTCCGGCAGGCGGCCGAGGCAGCCGGGCGGTCCGGCGGGGTCCGGGCTGACGGAGATGGCCGTCTCCGTCGAGCCGAAGGCATCGATCACGTAGCAGCCGAACCGCTCCCCGAACCTCCGGGTGGCCGTCGCGCTCCCCTCGTTGCCGAAGGCGATCTTCAGCGGGTTGTCGGCGTCGTCCGGGAGCTGGGGGGTGGCCAGGACGTACGAGAGGGCCTTGCCGACGTACTGGAGGTAGGTGCAGCCGTAGCGCCTGACGTCCGGCAGCAGGCCCGACGCGGAGAACTTCCGCCGCAGCGCCAGCGCCGCCCCCGAGGCCACGGCCGGCGCGTACGCGGCCATGACGGCGCCGGAGTGGAACAGCGGCATCGAGCAGTAGACGACGTCCTGGGGGGTGAGCATGGCGGCGAGCGCGACGCCGGGGACGGCGATCTTCCGCTGCGTGATCCGCACCGCCCGGGGGCGGCCGGACGTGCCGGAGGTGAAGATGAGCATCGCCAGGGTGCCGGGGGCGATCTCCGGGGTGTCTCGTGGGGCGCCTGACGTGGCCGCCGGGTCCGCGTTCGGGGTCGCGGTCAGCTCTGACAGCGGCGCCGAGTCCGCGCCCAGTTCGTCGGCCACGCCGCGGCCGAGCTTCTCGTACGGGGCGTCCCACAGCAGCAGGCCGACGTCCGTGGCGCGGGCGTCCTCGGTCAGCTCGCCCACCGAGCGGGTCGGGTTCAGCGCCACGACCACCCGCCCCGACAGCGCGGCCGCCCCCAGCAGGAACACCAGCTCGGGCACATTGTCCGACAGCACCCCGACGTGCGGCGGGCCGGCGGGAGCGCGCTCGTCGAGCCACGCGGCCGCCCCCCGGCACGCGGCCACGTGGGAACGCCACGACCACACCCGGTCCTCGAAGAGCAGTCCCGGCCGGTCGTCGTCCGCCCGGGCGAGCAGCAGGGCGGCGAGCGTGTCCGCGGTCATCGGCCCTCCCAGCAAGCGCTCGGTCAACCGTTCCGCAAACTAGAACAGATTCTAATCTGTGTCCAGTAGCCACACATACCAATAAGTCAGGAAATATCTCTGTAGCGCCCCAGACATGCGCCGATATGGCTTCTTTGTGACCGGCGAGTAACAAGCCGCGTCATCGGAAAATCAGATAACGTGTTCTCATGCGTACCCCGCAGGCGCCGATCGCCACGCCCCCCAGCGACCCCAAGGGGACCGTGGAGAGCCAGTCCACGTCCGGCGGTCACAGCGTCCGTACGCGTAGCCAGCACCAGCGCCGCAAGCGCATCGTCCAGGCCGCCGCCGCGCTGGCCTCGCGAGGCGGCGTCGAGGCGATGCAGATGCGCACGGTGGCCGAGCGGGCGGGCGTCGCCCTCGGCACCCTCTACCGCTACTTCCCCTCGAAGATGGATCTGGTCGTGGCGGTCGTCGGCGAGGAGATCGACCTGCTGGAGAGCAGCATCGAGCGCCGCCCGCCGAGCGCCTCCACCCCGGCCGGGCGCGCGGTGGACGTGCTGATGCGCGCCACGCGGGGGCTCATGCGCGAGCCGGAGCTGGCCGACGCGCTGATCCGCTCGCTGATCATGGCGGAGGTGGACACACCGTTCGGCGAGCGGATGACGGGGCTGCTGCTGCGCGTCTCGGCCGACGGGCTGACCCGGGAGCGGGCGACGGAGGTGCAGCTCGACCTGGCGGGGTCGCTGTCCAGCGTGTGGGTGCAGGAGCTGCTGGAGATGCTGCGCGGGCGGCGCACGTACGAGCAGATACAGCGCCGTATCGATCTCGCCGCCGATCGGCTCGTCAACGATCTTTAGATCTTCGCTCTCCAGCTGACGCCCCGGACCAGGCGGCTCAGCCGACCGCCCGGAACGTGCGGCGGTAGGCGTGCGGTGACACCCCCAGTGACGCGTTCAGATGTTGCCGCAGGGAGGCGGCGGTGCCGAAGCCCGCCTGCTCCGCCACCCGGTCCACCGGCAGCTCGGTCGTCTCCAGGAGGTGCCTGGCCAGTTCCACCCGCTGCTGGGTCAGCCACTGCCCGGGGCTCAGGCCCACCTCGTGGCGGAACCTGCGGGTGAAGGTGCGCCGGCTCATGCCCGCGTGCGCCGCCAGGTCCGTGAGCTGGAGCGGCGAGGAGAGGTTCCGCAGGGCCCAGGCCCTGGTCGGGGCGGTGCCGGAGGTGGAGGGCTGGGGCACCGGGCGCTCCACGTACTGGGCCTGGCCGCCGTCGCGCCACGGGGGCACGACGCAGCTGCGCGCGACCTGGTTGGCGATCTCGCTGCCGTGGTCCCTCCGGACGAGGTGGAGGCACAGGTCCACGCCGGCCGACGCGCCCGCCGAGGTGACCACGTCGCCGTCGTCCACGAACAGCACGTCGGCGTTCACCCGCACCTCGGGGAAGAGGCGGGCGAAGCGTTCGGCGTGCCGCCAGTGGGTGGTGACAGGGCGGCCGTCCAGGAGGCCCGCGGCGGCCAGCACGTACGTGCCGATGCAGATGGAGACCACCCGGGTGCCGGGCCTGATCAGGGCGAGCGCGTCGAGCAGCCCGGCGGGCAGCGAGGAGGCGCCGGTGATGTCCGCGAAGTGCTCGGCGGCGGGGATGACGACGGTGTCGGCCGTCGCCAGCGCGCCCGCGTCGTGCTCGACCGCGATCGTGTAGTCGGCGTCCGTCGCGACGGGGCCGCCGTCCAGCGTGCAGGTGATCACCTCGTAGAGCGGCTCCCCGTCCGGGCCCGCGGCGGCGCGGAAGATCCGCGACGGCACGCTCAGCTCGAACGGGATGACCCCCGGCAGCGCCAGGACGACAACACGATGCATGGCCCGATCTTTGCACATCTTGGCCATCGGGCCACTCGCCCGCCGCCCGTCCAGGCGGGAGGCTGGACGGCATGAAGATGCGCGCGATCAGCCAGGACGCCCTCGGCGGCCCTGAGGTGCTGAGACTTGTCGAGGTGGACCGGCCCGAGCCCGGCCCGACGGAGGTGCTCGTACGGGTGCACGCCGCCGGGGTGAACCCCACCGACTGGAAGACCCGGGCCAGCGGCGGCATGCTGCGGACGGCACCGCCGTTCACGCTCGGCTGGGACGTGTCGGGCGTCGTCGAGCGGGTCGGCGTGGGCACGACGATCTACCGGCCGGGCGACGAGGTGTTCGGCATGCTCCGCTATCCGCAGGGCCACGGCGCGTACGCCGAGTACGTCAGCGCCCCCGCCCGCCATTTCGCCCGCAAGCCCGCCGATCTCGACCACGTCCACGCCGCCGCCGTCCCGCTCGCGGCGCTGACCGCCTGGCAGGCGCTCGTGGACACCGCCGGTCTGGCGGCGGGGCAGCGGGTGCTCGTGCACGCGGCGGCGGGCGGCGTGGGGCACTTCGCGGTGCAGATCGCCAAGGCCCGCGGCGCCCACGTGATCGGCACGGCCAGCGCCGCCAAGCACGACCTGCTGCGCGACCTCGGCGCCGACGAGCTGGTCGACTACCGCAAAGAGGACTTCGCCGAGGTCGTGCGGGACGTGGACGTGGTGGTCGACACCATCGGCGGCGACTACGGGCCGCGCTCGCTGCGGACCCTGCGCGAGGGCGGCACCCTCGTCTCGCTGGCGATCGGCGCCATGCTCAAGGACCTGCACGAGCAGGCGGCCGAGCGCGGCGTCCGGTCGGCGGCCATGCTGGTCGAGCCCGACCACGCCGCGATGCGGTCGCTGGCGGCGCTGGCGCAGGCGGGCAGGCTGCGCGCCGAGGTGGCCGCCGTCCTGCCGCTGGCGGACGCGGCCAAGGCCCACGAGCTGGGCGAGTCGAACCGGACGACGGGGAAGATCGTCCTGAGCGACGTCACCGGCCATTGACCGGGCAATTCGCCGGGTCACCGGCGAGGACTGATATCTGTCGGTGGCACCGGATATACAAGGGGCATGGCTGACAGGCAGGACTTCCTCCAGCAGGCCGACCCGCTGCGGCGTGAGCTGATGGCTCACTGCTACCGCATGCTCGGGTCGGTGCACGACGCCGAGGACCTCGTCCAGGAGACCTATCTGCGGGCGTGGCGGTCCTACGACGGGTTCGAGGGGCGTTCGTCGGTGCGCACGTGGATGTATCGCATCGCCACGACGGCGTGCCTGACGGCGCTCGACAGCCAGGGGAAGCGGCCGATGCCGACCGGCCTCGGCGCGCCCGCGTCGGAGCCGGCCGGGCCGCTGATCACGCGACCTGAGGTGCCGTGGCTGGAGCCGGTGCCGGACGGGATGGTGGGGGCGGGGGCCGACGATCCGGCCGCCATCGTGACCTCGCGCGAGAGCATCCGGCTCGCGCTCATCGCGGCCCTGCAGCACCTGCCGCCCCGCCAGCGCGCGGTGCTGATCCTGCGCGACGTGCTCAAGTGGCGGGCCGCGGAGGTGGCCGAGGTGCTCGACACCACGACCACCGCCGTCAACAGCATCCTGCAGCGGGCCCGCGCCCAGCTCGACGAGGTGGCGCCGAGCCGTGACGACCGGGTCGAGCCGCTGACGGCCGAGCAGCAGGCCCAGCTCGACCGTTACGTGGCCGCGTTCGAGAGCTACGACGTGACGAAGATCGTCGAGCTGTTCACCGAGGACGCGGTGTGGGAGATGCCGCCGTTCACGGGGTGGTACCAGGGGGCGGCGCAGATCGGACGGCTCATCGAGACCAACTGCCCGGCCAACAAGCCGGGTGATCTCAAGCTGGTGCCGGCGCGGGCCAACGGGCAGGCCGCGTTCGGCATGTACCTGCGCGACGAGGAGGGTTATGACGCGTTCTCGTTGCCGGTGCTCAGCTTCAACGGGTCACTGGTCAGTCATGTGTCGATGTTCTTCGACGTCAAGCTCTTCGATGTCTTCGGGCTGCCGCGCAGGCTTCCGCAGTAAAGTAGAACGCGTTACAGTCACCACCGGAGCTTAATTCTGGAGGCGACTGTGGGCACACCTGTGATCGTCGAGGCCGTACGCACCCCCATCGGCAAGCGGGCCGGCTGGCTGTCCGAGCTCAAGCCCCAGCAGGTGCTGGCCGCGGCCCTCAACGGCCTGGTCGAGCGCTCGGGCATCGACCCGGCGGCCGTCGGCCAGGTCTTCGCCGGGTGCGTGACCCAGGCGGGCGAGCAGGGCGGGCACGTGGGGCGGCACGCGTGGCTGTACGCGGGGCTGCCCTACCAGACGGGCGTGACCACGGTCGACGCGCAGTGCGGCTCGTCGCAGCAGGCCGTGCACCTGGCCGCGGCGCTGGTCCGGGCGGGCGTGATCGACGTCGGGATCGGGTGCGGGGTCGAGGTGATGAGCCGGGCGCCGCTGGGCAGCAACGTCCTTCCGGCCAGGCCCAGGCCCGACGACTGGAGCATCGACCTGCCCGACCAGTTCACCGCCGCCGAGCGGATCGCCGAGCGGCGCGGGCTGACCCGTGAGCGGCTCGACTGGTTCGGGGCGCGCTCGCAGCAACTGGCCGCCAAGGCGTGGGCCGACGAGCGGTTCGAGCGTGAGATCGTCCCCGTCGGGGCCGTGAGCAGAGACCAGGGGCTGCGCGAGACCACCATCGACGGGCTGGCCAAGCTCAAGCCGGTGCGCGAGGGCGCCCTGCACACCGCGGGCACCTCCTCGCAGATCTCCGACGGCGCGGCCGCCGTGCTGGTCATGAGCGAGGAGGCCGCCGCGCGCCACGGGCTGCGGCCCCGGGCGCGGATTCTGGCCCAGGCGCTGGTGGGCTCGGAGCCGTACTACCACCTCGACGGGCCGGTGGACGCCACGGCCAAAGTGCTGCGGATGTCCGGGATGAGCATGAGCGACATCGACCGGTTCGAGGTGAACGAGGCGTTCGCGTCGGTGGTGCTGTCGTGGGCGAGCGTGCACGAACCGGACTTCGACCGGGTGAACGTGAACGGTGGCGCCATCGCTCTCGGCCATCCCGTCGGGGCCACGGGGGCGCGGCTGCTGACGACGGCGCTGCACGAGCTGGAGCGGTCGGACTCGACCACGGCGCTGGTGACGATGTGCGCGGGAGGCGCGCTGGCGACGGCGACGATCCTGGAACGGATCGGCTGACGAACGGGTCCGACGTCCCTCACCACGAGGGCACGGGAGTGGTGCGGGTCCTGCTGAAGGACAATGTCCTATGGGGAGGGGGTGCGGGCGTGGGCTCGCCGTGGCCTGGCGCGAAGGCGCCGGGCCACCGGCGTTCGCCCGCACTCCCCCGCCGCGGACCCCGAAGGGGCTGCTAGGGCACAGGGCCCTTCGCGGA
>NZ_JAHKRL010000249.1 GCF_019396405.1 Nonomuraea rhizosphaerae
GGGCGGCCGCACGAGCTGCGGGTGTGCGGCGGCGGCTCGGCCAGCGCGCTCTGGCTGCGGATGATCTCCGACGTCACCGGGCTGCCGGTGCTCAGGTCCGCCGACGCCGAGGTCGGCGCCAGGGGCGCCTTCCTGGTCGGCCTGGCCGCCACGGGCGCGGCGGCGTCCGTCGAGGCCGCGGCGGGCGAGCACGTACGGCTGCGCGACGCCGTACGGCCCGAGCCCGGCGCGTACGACGGCGCCTACCGCGACTTCCTGGCCCTGCGCGAGACGGCGGCCCGATCGTGGCCGATCCTGGCGGAGATGAGAGGCCGCCGGACGGAAGGGCGCACGTGAGCGTCTGGATCGGCGTGGACCTGGGCACCCAGAGCGTCCGCGCGATGGCCGTCACCGGCTCCGGCGAGGTGCTCGGATCGGCGAGCAGGCCCCTGACCAGCCACCGCGACGGCCCCCGGCACGAGCAGGACCCCGAGCGGTGGTGGCGCGAGCTGTCGGCCGCCACCCGCGAGGCGCTGCGCGACGTGCCGCCCGAGCGGGTCAGGGGCGTCGCCGTGGCGGCCACCTCTGGAACGATCCTGCTCACCGACCGCCGGGGCGACCCGCTGACCCCCGGGCTCATGTACGACGACCGGCGCGCGACGGCCCAGGCCGAGCGGGTCAACACGACCGGGGCCGCCGTGTGGGAACGGCTCGGCTACCGGCGCATGCAACCCGGCTGGGCGCTGCCCAAGCTGCTGTGGCTGCTGCCCGGCGCCCCGCCGGACGCCCGCCTGGCGCACCAGAACGACTTCGTCAACCGCCGCCTGACCGGGCACGAGGTGGCCACCGACCTGAGCAACGCGCTCAAGACCGGGGTGGACCTGATCGACGAGCGCTGGCCGCGTGAGGTGCTGGACGAGCTGGGCGTGCCCGCCGCGGCGCTGCCCGCCGTCGTACGGCCCGGCGCCACGCTCGGCACGGTCTGCGCCGAGGCGGCGGAGGCCACCGGCATCCCCGAGGGCACCCCGGTGATCGCCGGGACCACGGACGGGTGCGCCGCCCAGCTCGGCGCAGGCGCGATGACGGCCGGGAGCTGGAACTCCGTCCTGGGCACCACGCTCGTCCTCAAGGGCGTGACCAGGGAGCTGATCCACGACCCGCTCGGCGTGGTGTACTCGCACCGCGCGCCGGACGGCTCATGGCTGCCGGGCGGGGCGTCGAGCACGGGCGCGGGCGTGCTCGCCCGCGACCTGCCCGGCCGCGACCTGGACGCCCTGAGCGCCGAAGCCGCCGCCTGTCCGCCCACCACCTACTCATCCGTCACCTACCCGCTGGTCTCGCGCGGGGAGCGGTTCCCGTTCGCCGCCCCCGAGGCTGAGGGGTTCACCCTCGGCCGCCCCGCCGGCGACGTGGAGCGCTACACGGCGATCCTGCTCGGCGCGGCCTTCGTCGAGCGGCTCTGCTTCGACTACCTCGACCTGCTGGGCGCGCCGGCGGACGGCGAGATCGTGCTGACCGGTGGCGCCACCAGGAGCGCGTACTGGACCCAGCTCAGGGCCGACGTCCTCGGCCGCCCGGTCACGCTGCGGGAGAACGCCGAGCCCGCGCTCGGCATGGCGGTGCTCGCGTCAGGCGGCGGGACCGGCATGATCCGCACCCGCGCCGTCGTGGACCCGGCCGCTCCCCGCCCGGACGAGCCGTACCTGCGCTTCGTCGCCGAACTGGAGGGGCGCGGCTGGCTGGCGAGCGGCGCCGCCGGCCACGCCCGCGAGAGGACCGCCCGATGACGAACCTGGTGCTGGCCCGCCACGGCGAGACCGTCTGGCACGCCGAGAACCGCTACGCCGGGCTCAGCGACATCGAGCTGACGCCACGCGGCCACGACCAGGCCGGGCAGCTGGCCGCCTGGGCGGGCCGGGCCGGGCTGACGGCCGTCTGGGCCTCCACGCTGAGCAGGGCCAGGATCACCGCCGCCGCGAGCGCGCGGGCGGCCGGCGTCGAGCCGCGCGCGGACGCCAGGCTGCGGGAGATCGACTTCGGCCAGGGCGACGGGCTGACGGCCGCCGAGATGCGCGAGCGCTTCCCCGAGGCCCGCGCCGCGTTCGAGGCCGACCCCGCCGCCCACCCGCTGCCCGGCGGCGAGGACCCCGAGCTGGTGGCCGACCGGTTCACCGAGTGCCTGCGCGACGTCGCGGCGGCGCATCCCGGCGGCCGGGTGCTGGTGGTCGCGCACACGACGGCGATCAGGATCGCGCTGTGCAGGCTCATCGGCGTGCCGATCGGCGAGTACCGGCGGCTGTTCCCGAGCCTGGACAACTGCGCCGTCACCGAGATCCGCGCGCGGGACGGCGCGCATTCGGCTGTGGCGATCCTGCGTTACAACTCTCCGATCGGAGCGCTTCGTTGACCGTCCGAGTCCTCGCCGCCGGCGACCACTTCGTCCAGAACCGCCTGTTCATCGACGCGCTCAGGCGCGCCGTCCCCGGTGAGGTGGAGATCAGCGAGCTGACGCTGCCGTGGCCGGTGACGCCGTTCGGCCGGGTGGGCGAGGTGGACGAGGCGTCCGACGTGGAGGACGAGCTGATCGAGGCGCTGCGCGGCGTCGAGGTCTGCGTGACGCAGATGGCCCCGCTGACCAAGAAGGTGCTGGACGCCTGCCCTGACCTGAGGCTGTTCTGCGTCAGCCGGGGCGGCCCGGTCAACGCCAACCTGGAGGCGGCCACCGCGGCGGGGGTGGCGGTCACGTTCGCGCCCGGCCGCAACGCGGTGGCCACGGCCGAGCACACGCTGGCCATGCTGCTGGCCGCCACCCGGCGCGTCCCGCGTACGCACGCCGACCTGGCGGCCGGCGTCTGGCGCGGCGACTACTACACCTACGACAACGCCGGCCCCGAGCTGGAGGGCGCGACGGCCGGCCTGGTCGGCTACGGGGCGATCGGCCGGCGGGTGGCACGCATGCTGGAGGGGTTCGGCGCGGAGGTGCTGGTCTACGACCCTTACGTGGAAATTTCCGGACAGGTGGAGCTGGACGAGCTGCTCCACCGCTCCAGTTTCCTGTCCCTGCACGCCCGCGCCACCCCCGAGACCGCCGGCATGATCGGCGCCGGGCAGATCGCCGCGATGCCGCCCGGCTCGGTGATCGTCAACTGCGCCCGCGGCTCCCTGCTCGACTACGACGCCCTGTGCGACGCGCTGGAGTCGGGCCACCTGTTCGGAGCCGCGGTGGACGTCTTCCCCGAGGAGCCCATCCCCGCCGGATCACGCCTGCTCACGGCCCCGAACCTGGTGATGACCCCGCACCTGGCGGGGGCCAGCAAGGAGACCGCCGCCAAGGCGGCCCGGATCGTGGCCGAGGACGTCGCGCGCTACGTGCGCCAGGAGCCGCTCAAGCACTGCGCCAACCCGCGCTCCTAGGCCAGGCCGTCAGCCCTTGAGCGCGCCCGCCATCAGCCCGCGCATGAAGAACCGGCCGAGCAGCACGTAGATCAGCATCGTCGGCACCGACGCCAGGATGGCCGCGGCCATCTGCTGGCTGTACGGGGTGGCCTGCGCGCCGGCGATGTTGTTCAGCATGACGGTCGTCGGCCAGCTCGTCGGCCCGGTCAGGAAGACCGCGAACAGGAAGTCGTTCCACATCGAGGTGAACTGCCAGATGATCACCACGGCGATGGCCGGGGCGGACACCGGCAGCACCACCGACCAGTACGTCCGCAGCATCCCCGCGCCGTCCACCCGCGACGCCTCGATCAGCTCGTCGGGGACGGTGACGTAGTAGTTGCGGAAGATCAGCGTGCAGATCGGGATGCCGTACACCACGTGGGCCAGCGTCAGCCCCGGGATGCCGCCGTAGAAGACGCCCTGCAGCCCGGTCACCTCGTTGAGGTTCACCAGGAGCTGCACCAGCGGGATCATCACGCCCTGGTACGGGATGAACATGCCGAACAGGAACAACGTGAACAGCACGTCCGCGCCCGGGAAGCGCCACTTCGACAGCACGTACCCGTTCATCGAGCCGAGCACGCACGACAGCAGCGAGCCCGGCACGGCCAGCAGCACGGAGTTCCACAGGCCGGGCGCCAGCTTCTCCCAGGCCACCTGCCACGCCTCGAACGTCCAGGTCTGCGGCAGGTTCCACGCCTGGCCGGGGTCCGCCTCGGTGAGCGGCTTGAAGCTGGTGACCAGCAGGACGTAGATCGGGATCAGGAAGATGACCACGAAGGCGATGAGCAGGACCAGGCGCACCGTGGTGGACAGCCGCCTGCGCCCGGCCCCGGCGGCCGACCGCCTGTGGTGGGCGACAGCGGTCATGGACGCCTCTCCTTACGCACGGACCAGATCAGGTACGGGATGACGAAGACGGCCACGCTCAGCACGATGTACGAGGCGATCGTGGCACCCTTGGCCGGGTCGTGGGAGTCGAAGACCGCCACCCACATGAACACAGCGGGCACGTCGGTGATGATCTGCTTGCCCGACACGGCCACGATCAGGTCGAACACCTTGAGCGAGATGTGGCCGAGGATGATCAGCGCCGACAGCGTGACGGGCCGCAGCATCGGCAGCACCACGTACCGGTAGACGCCCCATTCGGTGCAGCCGTCCACGCGCGCGGCCTCGCGCAGCTCCTCCGGCACGCCACGGAAGCCCGCCAGGAAGAGCGCCATGATATATCCGGACATCTGCCAGATCGCCGGGAGCGCCATCGCGGCCATCCCCCAGTCCGGGTCCCGGAACCACTGCCACTGCGGCAGCCCGATCCAGTCGAAGAGCCGGTTCAGCCCGACCGCCCGCTGCTCCATCCCGGAGTTCATCAGCCACCGCCACACGATGCCGGTCGCGACGAACGAGATGGCCATCGGGAACAGGTAGATCGCCCGGAACGTACCCTCGCCCCTGATGCCCTTCTCCATGAGGAACGCCAGGAGCCAGCCGAGCGCCAGCGCGCCCAGCACGAACACGACCGTGAACATGATCGCGTGGCTCACCGAGATGTGCCATCGGGGCTGGTCCCAGATGTCGACGAAGTTCTTCAACCCGACGAAATTGCCCTCGGACACCTCGTCGTGCTTGTCGGTCATGGCCAGCCGGAAGTTCCAGCCCAGCATGCCGTACACGAAGACGCCGATCGCGATGATCGACGGCGTGACGAGGAGCAGCCCGGGCAGCCAGGTGCGTGCCCGCCTCAAAGCCATACCTCCAGATGAGTACGGCAGGCGCTCGCGCGCCTGCCGTACTTCGGGTGATTACTGCGCGTTCGCCGTAGCGGCGTCGACGAGCCCCTTCTGCAGGGCGGCGACGTCCTTGCTGCCGATGAACAGTCCGACCGCCTCGGTGATCGAGGCCAGCCACGGCTGGTTCACCGAGACGCCGTGCTGGACGGAGCCGGCCAGCTTGTTGCTGGACCAGTCCTTCAGCGCGTCGGCCAGGTAGTCCGTGTACAGCGACTGGTCGGCGTCCTTGCGGGCGGGGATGGAGCCCTTCTTCGGGTTGAAGGCGTCCTGTCCCTCCTTGCTGGCCGCGACCTTGAGCCACGCGAGGGCCCCGTCACGGTTCTTCGCGCCCTTGGGGAGCGTGAAGCTGTCCGACAGCCACAGGTACGTGCCCTCGGTGCCGGGAGAGGGCGCCCAGTCGAAGTCGGTCTTCGACTTCTTGCCCAGGCCGCCGTCCGGCGGGTTGTGGAAGTACCCGTAGGCCCAGTCGCCCATGATGTTGAACGCCGCTTCGCCGTCGGCCACCTGCTTGGCCGCGGGCTGCCAGTCGTCCTGGGGGTCGCCCGCGTACGACAGGATCGTCTTGAAGCTGTTCAGCGCCTTGGTGACCTCGGGGCTGCCCCAGTTGGCGCCCGGCTTGAACAGGGCGTTGTAGGCGTCGGTCCCGAGCGAGCCGAGCAGCACGCTCTCCATCAGGTGCACCACGGTCCACTCGGAGCCGATGGACAGCGGGATCTTGCCCTTGGCCTTGACCTTCTCCAGCGCCGCGATGAACTCGTCGATCGACTTGGGCGCGGCGGCGACGCCCGCGTCCTTCAGGACCGCCGGGTTGAACCACAGCACGTTGGACCGGTGGATGTTCACCGGCACCGAGTAGATCTTGCCGTCCACGCTGATCTGGTCGATGAGCTGGGTGGGGAAGACGTCCTTCAGCTTCAGCTCGTCGTACAGGGAGTTGAGATCCTCCAGGTCACCGGCCTTGATGTAGCCCTGGAGCTCGGCCCCGGCGTGTCCCTGGAAGGTGTCCGGCGGGGTGTCCGCCTGGAGCTTCGACTGCAGCAGCGCCTTGGCCTTGTCGCCAGAGCCGCCGGCCACCGCCGCGTCGAAGAAGGTGTAGGTGGGGTTCCCCTTTTCGAAGATCTCCCGCATGGCCTTCAGGCCGTCGGCCTCACCTGGTCCCGTCCACCAGGAGAACACCTCGACCTGCTTCTTGGCGTCGCCGCCACCTGTGGCCGCCGGACTGGCCGTTCCGCCTCCGCTGCCTCCGCAGCCGGCCAGGCCCAGCACGCTCGCCATAGTGATCGCGACGGCCGCCAACCACCGTCGTCGCATTGCACACCTTCCCTTCGAAACCCCGATGCTGAGGGTTGACAACGTTGTCAGTAGGGCAATCAACCCACTTCGCCCTCCTGGCCGTCAAGGTATGAGGTGGTAACAGGTCCGCATATTCAGCCGACGCGAGCCAGCTCCCCCGGCCTGGCCGTCACAACGGTGACCCCGTAGTCGTGAGCGGTTCCCCGCAGGTCGGCGGGGGTGAGACCGCCGGCGGTCACGACCAGCGCGCCCTTGCTCACGGCCAGCCCGACCAGTGCGATCAGGTCGGGGCAGCCGGCCGGCGCCCAGCTCGCCAGGACGACGTCGGACTCCTGGATCCGCACCGGATGGTCCAGCTCCGCCATCCGGCCGAGCAGCTCGGCGTGGGCGACGCGCCGCCCGCCCGCCAGCACCAGCGCGTCCTGCGTCTTCGGGTCGAGCACCGGCAGCGCGGTGGGCTCCAGCGTGAGCAGGTCGCCGAAGTCGATCGTGTCGAGCGCCGGGCCGAACGCGATCACCTGCCTGACCCGCGACTCGTCGGCCGCCAGCGCCGCCGCCCCGGCCACGTCGGGCGTGGTGAGCAGCGTC
>NZ_JAHKRL010000250.1 GCF_019396405.1 Nonomuraea rhizosphaerae
CAGTTGCGGTTGGTCAGCGCCAGCAGCGTCTTGATCACGTGCGCGTCGGAGTCCTCGCCGGGCGGCGAGAGCACGATGATCGAACGGGCGGTGTCCAGGCTGAGCAGGTCCAGGTCGGTCGGCTCGGTCGCGCTGCCGCTGCGCACCACGACGCGGGTGCTGCCGGTGTCGCCGACCCGCGTGCGCAGTTCCTCCTCCATCTCCAGCTTGTCGCCGTCGCCGAGGACGGCGATGCACGAGTTCTTCTCGCTCTCGTTGGCCTCGACCAGCTCGGGGATGATGGTGAAGATCTGGTCCGACCAGCCGATCAGGGCGGTGTGGCCGGTCTCGACGATCTTCGAGCGGCCCTTGCGCAGCTCGGTGAGCTTGTTGTCCAGGCCCGTGGTGAGCACACCGACGAGGCTGGAGACGATCAGCAGGCCGCCGATCGTGATCGTGAACCCGATGATCGTGAAGACCGCGCTGCCCTCGTTGTCGCCCGCGACGGTGCCCGCGTCCATGGCGCGCATGAGGCTGCCCCACAGCGCCTCGTACCAGCTGTCGTGCACGTCGTCGTAGGCGAACACGACGGACAGGCCCGCGAAGATCACGACCATGACGACGGTGACCAGCGCCAGCCAGCCGATCAGGGCGGGTGTCCCCTTCGACATGCTGTTGTCGAACCGGTAGCGCAGACGTTCTCGTCGTGTGGCCATGACTGCCTTGCCTCTTGCGAACAGTACCAATGGCAACGATTGTCCCATTAGTCGCTTGTTGTTCGCCTGCATATCCCTTCAGGGACAAGACATCAGGCCGGGATCAGGAGTGTCGTCAGCAGCGAGTCCAGGGTGACCAGGCCCGCCAGCCCGCCGTTGTCGTCGCGTACCAGCGCCACCTGGCTGTGCGCGGCCCGCAGCGCGGACACCGCCTCGGCGATGGAGGTCCGCGTGGTGACCGAGGGGACGCGGTGCGCGAGGTCACCGGCCCGGGTCCGGGCGTCGCGGCGGCGGGCCAGGTAGGCGTCGCGCAGGTGGACGATGCCCACCGGGTCCTGGCCGTTCCAGACGACGAGCCTGCTGCGGCCCGAACGGGTGGCCTCGTCGATCACCTGCTGCGGCGCGGCGCCGGCCGGCACGCCGACGATGTCGGCCGCCGGCGTGACCAGCTCGGTGATGACGGTGGCGGGCGCCTGCAGGGTCTGGCTGAGCACGGCGTGCTCGTCGGCCTCGATGAGCCCGAGCCGGCGCGACTCCTCGACCAGGTGGGCCAGCTGCTCGGGGGTGCGCGGGTTGGCGTCGCCGGTGCGCGGCCGGACGCCGAACAGGCGCAGCAGCAGGTCGCTGATGCCGTTGAGCAGCCGCAGCAGCGGGCGCACCACCTTGGTGAAGCCGCGGAACGGCAGCGCGAGCAGCGTCGCCGAGCGTTCCGGGTGGGCGATGGCCCACGACTTGGGCGCCATCTCACCGATCACCATGTGCAGGAACGTCACCAGCGCCAGCGCGATCACGAACGCCACGGCGTGCGCGGCGGCCTCCGGCAGGCCGACCGCGTGGAACAGCGGCGTGAGCGTGCCGGCGATGACCGGCTCGGAGACGACGCCCAGGCCGAGCGAGCACAGCGTGATGCCGAGCTGGGCGCCGGCCAGCATCAGCGACAGCTCCTTGATGCCGGACACGGCCGCCGCCGCGGCCCGGCTGCCCCTGGCGGCGGCCTGCTCCAGGCGGTGGCGCTTGGCCGCGACCAGGGCGAACTCGGCCGCCACGAAGAAGCCGTTGCCGATGAGCAGCAGCAGGGTGACGGCGATGCCGGTGGGCAGGTTCACGGCGTGCCGTCCTTGTCCTCGTGCTTGTCGTCGGCATCTGAATCGGCTGAGTCAGCTGAAACGGCGTCGGGCTCGGGTTCCGGGTGGATCGGGGTCAGGCGCACGCGGTGCGGGACGTGCCGCTCCAGGCTCAGCACCTCGACGCTCACCTGCTTGGGCGCCCGTTCGTCCAGGGACGGCGGCAGGCCGACGGTGATGACGTCGCCGGGCGCGGCGAAGCGTTCGAGCCGGTGCAGGATGAGCCCGGCCACGGTGTCGTACTCGTCCTCGTCCGGCAGCTCCAGGCCGGTGGCCAGGGCGACCTCGTCGACGCGCAGCCCGGCGTCGACCTGCCAGCCGTCGCCGCGCCGTACGACGGTGGCCTCCTCGACGTCGTTCTCGTCGGCGATCTCGCCGACCAGCTCCTCGGCCACGTCCTCCCAGGTCACCAGGCCCGCCAGGCCGCCGTGCTCGTCCACCACGCAGGCGACCTCCTCGCCGCGCTCGTGCATCTGGCTCACCAGGGCGGGCAGGGTCAGCGAGAACGGCACCACCAGCGGGTCCCGTGCGATGCCGGCCACGCGGGTGCCGGCGGGCTCGGCCGGCCG
>NZ_JAHKRL010000251.1 GCF_019396405.1 Nonomuraea rhizosphaerae
CGACCGGCCCCGGCCCGCCCGGCCCCCCGCGGCCTGACCAACCTGGTCCGCCGCCGGCCATGGGCAGGAGGCCGCCGGCGGGCCGATGACCTGAGATCGGAGGCGAGCATTCATGTCATCCCACAACCCTCTCGTTACCGTCGTCGTGCCCAATTACAATTACGCGCCGACGCTGGGCCGCTGCCTGCGGGCGATTCGCGAGCAAACGTATTCGCCGCTGGAAATCCTGGTCGCCGACGATTGCAGCACCGACGATTCCGTCGCCGTGGCGAAATCGATGGGCGTCAAGGTGGTCAGCCCGTCGCGCAACGGCGGGCAGGCGGTCGCCCGCAATCTGGGGGCCGCCCACGCCCGTGGCGAGATACTGTTCTTCGTCGACTCCGACCTGGTGATCGAGCCCGACGCGGTGGCCAATGCGGTCGCGATCCTCGACGCCGACCCGAAAGTCGGCGCCATCTGCGGCATCGAGGATCCGGTTCCGCTGATCAGAGACAAGATGATCAAGGAGTATCGAGCCCTTCAGTACCACTACTGGTCGCTCACGCCCGACGGGATCGTGTCGTTCCTGTTCTCCGCGATGTTCGCCATCCGCGCGGACGTATGGGCGGAGGTGGGGCCGTTCGACCCGCGGCTGCGCTGGTCGGAGGAGGTGGAGTACGGGCATCGGCTCTCACGCAACTATCAGATCCGCCTCACCGCGGATCTGCGCGGCCGGCATGATCCTGACGACTCGCTGCGCGGGATGTTACGTAAGCTCTTCCACCGTGGCAGGGTGCGTGTCCCGCTGTACGCGCGCAAGAAGGAGTTCGCCCAGGGATTCGAGACGGCGTCGCGGGTGTGGAGCAGCGTCGCCGCGTTCTTCGCCGTCGTCTCGGTGGCGCTGCCGGTCGTTCTCGGCTGGCCATGGGCCCTGGTTCCGGTGGCGCTGCTGGCCCTTTCGATCGCCGCGGACGCGGGTATGTACGGCTTCGTGCGCGCGGAGCGCGGTCCGCTGTTCCTTTTCTACTACGCGGGGATTCATTTCCTGGTGAATCTCACGATCTCCGCCGCCGCGATCGCCGGACTGTGCCAATGGATGACGTCCGGCAAGTTCCGCAGCATGTACGACGACCCGCCGAAGCCGCTCAGCTGGCCGACCCTGCTGCCGGACCATTCGTAGTACTCGCAGGAGGAAAGCGCGAGGCGGTCATCGGCTCGCGCTTTTCATGACAGCACGGGCAACGGGGTGCGGTCGCCAATACACCCTGAGTCAATGCCTGTGGTGTCAGTTGATCCTGTGAACTCCCTGGAACAGACCTGAAATGAGCAGCGACGCGCGACTCAATATTCTGCCGGCTGCTCGCCTGACGCTCCGGAGGAACGACGCATGAGCAAAGCCGCGACATTCGAACGGTCATTGGGGAAGTCTGGTATCAAGGTCAGCCCGATGGGCTTCGGCTGCTGGGCGATCGGAGGGGATTTCACGTTCGACGGCAAGCCGGACGGATGGGGCCTGGTCGACGACCGCGAGTCGATCAGCGCCATACACCACGCCTTGGACGCGGGCATCAATTTCTTCGACACAGCCGACGCGTACGGCGCGGGTCACAGCGAGATCGTCCTGGGCAACGCGCTCAAAGGCCGGCGCGACCAGGCTGTGATCTCCACCAAGTTCGGCTTCACGTACAACTCCGAGACCAGAGAAGTCTCGGGCACCGACACATCGCCCGCCTATGCCCGCCGGGCGTGCGAAGCCTCGCTGCGCCGGCTCGGCACCGATTACCTCGACCTCTACTTGCTGCATGTCGGGTCGATCCCGCAGCCGGCGGCGGAGGACCTCGCCGGCGCCTTGGACGACCTGTGCCGAGAGGGTCTTGTCCGGTCGTACGGCTGGAGCACGTGGGACCCGGACTGCGCGCGCCTGTTCGCGAGCCGGCCCCACTGTGCGGCCGTCGAGCACACGTTGAACGTCTTCGACGACGCTCCGTCCATGCTCGACGTCTGCCGGCAGCACAACCTGGCCAGCATCGATATCAGCCCACTCGCGATGGGGATACTGACCGGCAAGTTCACCGCCGATTCGCGACTGCCGGCGGACGACGTGCGCGGCGCTCGCCACGAGTGGGTGGCGTACTTCAAGGAGGGCCGGCCCGAAGACGCGTATCTCGACCGGCTGGAGGCGATCCGCGAGATCTTGACGAGCGATGGACGCACTCTGGCCCAGGGTGCGCTGGCCTGGATCTGGGCCCGCAGCGACCAGACCATCCCGATCCCGGGATTCAAGAACGTACGTCAGGCCGAGGAGAACGCCGGAGCGCTGGCGCTCGGGCCTCTCACTCCCCAGCAGATGGAGGAGATCGAGGAGTTGCTGGAACGCGAACCGGTGGAGACCACGAGCTAGTGCCGCATCATCTTGGGTTTGCCCCGTTTCGTAGGGACACGCCGATCAAGGTCCCACCTCGGTCGGTGTGATCGCCTCAGACTCTGTTTGTGGCTGAGCGGGTTCGCGTACGCGAGATCGA
>NZ_JAHKRL010000252.1 GCF_019396405.1 Nonomuraea rhizosphaerae
GGTGGCGGGCGGCCGGTGGCGGGCGGCCGGTGGCGGGCGGCCGGTGGCGGGCGGCGGACGGCTCACGCCCGCGTGCCCCGAGGGCCGCAATGCCGTTGGCCCGGCGCACCAGGCGGTGGGCCGGGCCGGCAGCGGCATGGAAGAGATCGGGCGGTCAGGCGGGAGCGGTCTCCTCCTCCTCGCTGCGCTGCTTGACCTCGCTCTCCACGGCCTCGACGGACTCGTGCTCGCGGTCGCGGCGCCATTCGCGGACGGAGTAGGCGATGGCGGCGGCCCAGAGCACGGCGATGACGATGTAGAAGATGGCCTGGACGCCGCCGGGGGCGTCGATCCAGTCGCTGCGCAGCAGGGTGCGGACGTTGGTGATGATGATGACGCCGCCGACCGCCGAACCCAGGATGCGCGGGGGGATGTGGCGGACCAGCCAGGCGGCGATGGGGGCGGCGATGACACCGCCGAGCAGCAGGACGCCGACCCAGGCGAAGTTGATGTTCTCCGAGCCGATGCCGATGAAGAAGCCGATGCTGGCGGCGATGGCGACCAGGAACTCGCTGGCGTCGATCGAGCCGATCACCTTGCGCGGGGGGATGCGGCCGCTGGCCAGGATGGCGGGGGTGCCGACCGGCCCCCAGCCGCCGCCACCGGTGGAGTCCACGAAGCCGGCGACCAGGCCGAGGGGCGCCAGGAAGCGCTTGCGCAGCGGCTTGCCCAGGTTGCCGCGCGGCAGGCCGAAGGCGGTGAAGCGGACCAGGATGTACAGGCCCAGGGACAGCAGGATGATCGACATGATCGGCGCCGCCACCTCGGTGGACAGGCTCGACAGGAAGGTGGCGCCGGCGAAGGCGCCGACCGCGCCGGGGATGCCTATCTTGGCGACGACTTTCCAGTCGATGTTGTTGAAGCGCCAGTGCGACAGGCCCGAGGCGAGCGTGGTGCCGATCTCGGCCAGGTGCACTGTCGCGGAGGCGGCGGCGGCATTGGTGCCGATGGCCAGGAGGAGGGTGGTTGAGGTGACCCCGTAGGCCATCCCCAGACTACCGTCCACGAGCTGGGCGGCGAACCCGACCAGGCCGAGCAGGATGAGTGATCGCACCACATCCCCTTTCCCGTTTTTCCTACTATATCCGTAGGAAAAGCATCGTTGGGCTCGGCCGTACGGTCAAGTTACTTTTTGGACACTAAATCCCACAGTGTGGACGCGGCCCCCTCAGCCCGCCCGGTCCAGAAGATCCAGCACCGGCGGCAGGTCGCCCTCATGGGTGACCGTCAGCCGGCGGGTCGCCCGGGTCACCGCCACGTAGAGGTCCTGGCCGCCCATCGGGGACTGCGCCAGGATCGCGGCCGCGTCCACCACGACCACCGCGTCGAACTCCAGCCCCTTGGCCTGCGTCACCGTCAGCACCACCACCGGCGCCTCCAGGTCGTCGCTGCCCGGGAACAGCGCCGCCACCTCGCCGTGACGGGCGTCCGGGGTCAGCACCCCCAAGGTGCCCTCACCGATCTCCGCCAGCTCGGCCGCCACCAGCGCCGGCAGCTCCCCGGCCCCGGCGCGGACCGCCCTCGGCTCGGCCTCACCCTGCCTGACCGACTCCGGCGGGCTCTGCGACGGGTCCACCGACCGCAGCACCTCGGCCGCCACCCGCATGATCTCGGCGGGGGTGCGGTAGTTGACCAGCAGCCGCTCCTCACGCCAGCGACCCTTCAGGTACGGATCCAGGACCTCGCCCCACGAGCGGGCGCCCGCCGCCGACCCCGTCTGCGCGATGTCGCCCACCACCGTCAGCGAACGCGCCGGCACCTTGCGCATGACCAGCCGCCAGGCCATCGCCGACAGCTCCTGCGCCTCGTCCACGATCACGTGGCCGTAGGCCCACTGGCGATCGGCCGCCGCCCGGTCCGCCGTCGTCAGGTCCGAGCCCGCGCCGGCGTGGCGGTCGGCCAGCACGTCGGCCCGGTCGAAGATCCCCTCCTCCAGCAGGCCGGTCGTCTCCAGCACCTCCCGGGCGAACAGCTGCTGCTCCTCCCACTCGCTCTCGGCGTCCCTGGCCGCCACCCGCCGCGCCGAGTCGTCCTCGCCCAGCAGCTCGGCCGCCTCGTCCAGGAGCGGAACGTCACCGACCGTCCACCCGGCGTCCCGCTCCCGCACCAGGGCCCGCCAGTCCAGGCCGGCCGGCGCTAGCGAGGCCAGCGTCTCAGGGCAGGCCAGCAGCTCGCCGATCAGGCGCTGCGGCGTCAGGTCCGGCCACAGGGCCTCCACCGCCTCGCGGATCGGCGGCTCCTGCCACAGCCGCTTGGACGCCAGCGCCACATCCACCTCGTCCATGTCGCGGTCCAGGTCGAGCGGCGCCTCCAGCTCCGGGTCGTCGAAGTCCATCTCCGCCAGCCGCAGCGCCGCCTCCAGCGCCCGCGCCTCGGCCAGCGCCAGCTCCTTGAGCAGCTCGGTGACGAACAGCTTGCGGGCCATGTTGTGCGGCAGCCGCACCGCCCGCGCCCGTTCGCGCAGCCGCGCGCACACCGCCCCCGCCACCGTCAGCACCCGGCCGTCCAGCAACACCCGCAGATCGCCGTCCGGCAGCCGCTGCCGGTCCCGCACCGCGGCCGCGACCAGGGCGGCCATGCGCAGGTCGCCCTTGACCACCGCCGTGCGCGGCGCGTCCACCCGCACCGCGCGCACCCCCGGGAACAGCTCCCCGACCGTCGACATCACCACCTGCGTCTCGCCCAGCGCGGGCAGGACCTGGCCGATGTAGCGCAGGAACATCAGGTTCGGGCCGACCACCAGCACACCCCGCCGCTCCAGCGTCCTGCGGTGGGTGTAGAGCAGGTAGGCGGCCCGGTGCAGCGCCGCGACCGTCTTGCCGGTGCCCGGTCCGCCCTGCACCACCAGCGCGCCCTGTAGACCGGCGCGGATCACCCGGTCCTGCTCGGTCTGGATGGTGGCCACCACGTCACCCATCCGCCCGGTACGGCCGCGGCGCAGCGCCGCCAGCAGCGCCGCCTCCCCCACCAAAGTGCGCCGATCGCCCTCGCTCAGCCGTTCCAGGTCGAACACCTCATCGTCCAGCCCCACCACGGTCCGCTCCCGGGTGTGCAGGTGACGGCGGCGCAGCAGCCCGCCCGGGTCGCTGGCCGTCGCCACGTAGAACTGGCGCGCCGCCGGCGCCCGCCAGTCGACCAGCACCGACTCGTGCCCGGCGTCACGCAGCCCGATCCGGCCGATGTAGGTCGTCTCCCCCGCCGTGTCGTCGATCCGGCCGAAGCACAGGCCGCGCTCCACCCCGTCCAGCTGGGCCAGCCGCCTGCCCTGCTCGGACGCGCTCACCTCACGCTCCACCCGCGCCTGGCGGGTGCCCGTCTCCGCGCCGCGCCCGTGGACCTCGCGCAGCGCCTCGCGCGCCCGCTCCCGCGCCGCGTCGAGCCTGCCGTACAGCATCCGGACCGCGTTCTGCTCGATGTCAAGGGCTTCCGCGAGAGCATCTTGACGATTAGCCATTGGCTGGTATACTCCTATCAGGAGGGCGTGTGCAGTCGCTTGAGAAGTAGTGTCAAGTAAGCGAGCCTACCGCCGCCCGATCCCCTCAAGCAAGCGCCTCAGGCGCACTCGCGTGCCGCCGCCACAAAAGCGCGCACCAGAGCGGTGTCCTCACCCGCCCGCCACACCAGCCCCCACTCCAGCGGCGGCGTATCACTGAACGGCACATACACCACATCCGGCCGGGCGTAGTACTGCCGGGCCTGCGCCCCCACCGGGAAAACCCCCTTACCCGCGCCGATCAGCGTCAGCACCTCCTGCAACGTCGCCGCCTCCCGCCCCTCGCCGATCACCCGCCCCCCAGGCGTACGCCGCACCGGCCCCGGCCGCCCCGCCGACCAGTAGTCAGGAATCGAACACGGCGCCCGCAGCACCTCCTGCCCCGCCAGCGCCTCGATCGACACCGAACGCTCACCCGCCAGCACACTGGAGGCCGGCACCGCCAGCATCCGCCGCTCCGACAACAGCACCGGCCCCGCCACCAGCCCCGCCACCTCCACCGGAAAACACCCCAGCAGCAACTCCACCTCACCCTCACGCAGCCGCTCCAGCGCCCCGCCCATCTGTACCTCCCGCACGCTCACCACACACCCCGGACGACGCGCACCGAACACCTCCACCACCCGCAACAGCAACTGGCCCGCGGCCGCACCCACGAACCCCACCCGAAGCTCCCCCTCCACCCCGCGCCCGGCCCGCACCGCGTTCGCCAGCGCCGCCTCCACCCCCTCGTACGCGGGCCGCAACTCCGCCACGAACCCCACCCCCAACGGCGTCAACGCCACCCGCCGGCTGGTCCGCTCGAACAACGGCGCCCCCACCCGCCGCTCCAGCTTCCTGATCGTCTGACTCACCCGGGCCGTCGTCACCCGCAGCCGCTCAGCCGTCCGCCCGAAATGCAACTCCTGCGCCAGCGTCAAGAACGCCTCGATCTCCTGCCGCTCCACCCCGCACCCCCACAACGTTAAATCCGGCTTAACGGTCGTTGCAGGATAGCTCGTTGATCCCGCCACCCCCACGACCCCATCGTGGAAACCATGTACGTGACAGACACCTGCGCCCGAACCGCCACCACCAGCCTCACCGACCGCGTGGAGATCATCGACGCGCTCTACCGGTTCGGACTCGGCCAGGACCTCAAGAACCGCGACCTGTTCGCCTCCGCCTTCACCACCGACGCCGAACTCGACTTCGGACCCGCCGCCGCCAGATGGGGCGGCCAGAGCCCCGTCATGAAAGGCCGCGACACCATCGTCGACCTCATCCTCGGCCTGTTCACCGGCCGCGTCGAAACCAGCCACCAGGTCACCAACCCACGCCTCCACCTCGACGGCGACCACGCCCGCCTCACCGCCATGGTCGAGGCCCAGCACCTGCTCAGCGCCGACCCCACCACCCACGCACTGCTCAAGAACCTGTACGCGGCCGAACTCACCCGCGACGGCAGCCGCTGGCTGATCAACCGCCTGCGCATCGACAACCTCTGGTACACCGGCGACCCGCACGCCATCTTCACCCCCTGACACTCACCCCCCGCCAGAACCCCCCGCCGCCCGCTTGGCCAGGGCACGCGCGGTGAACCTCCCCGCGTCCACGATCACCCGCTCATGCGTACCCTCACCGATCACCTCCACCCCGTCATGAGCCGACACCTCGAACCCCAGCCGCCGCCCCTCCACCGACACCAGCACCACCCGGCACCTCACCGGCGTCGCCGCCCGACCCCGGGCAAGACGCCCCGCACCGGCAGCCACCCTGCCGATCCCCGCCCCGCCCCTGGTGCTAAGTTGACCATTCGTGTCCGACTACCTGCGCGACCTTTTCTCCCTGCACGGCCGCCGCGCCCTGGTCACCGGCGGCAGCTCCGGCATCGGCCACGCCATGGCCGAGGCCATCGGCCGCGCCGGCGCCGAAGTCGTCATCGTCGCCCGCAGGCAACCCGAACTGGACAAAGCCGTCAGCCGGCTGCGGCAGCACGGCGTCACCGCCTCCAGCATCGCCGCCGACCTCGGCGACCGCACCGCCCTCCAGCGGGTCTGCGAGAGCGCGGGCCACATCGACATCCTGGTCAACGACGCCGCCAACAACATCCGCAAACCCATGGCCGAGCTCACCCTCGACGACTACGAGCAGACCATCGCCGTCAACCTGACCGCCCCCTACCTGCTCGGCCAGCACTTCGGCCCGCGCATGGCCGAACGCGGCTGGGGACGCATCATCAACATCGGCTCCCAGCAGAGCATCAGCGCGTTCGGCAACAGCGGCGTCTACGGCGCCGCCAAGGCCGCCATCGCCGGCCTGACCCGCTCCCAGGCCGAGGCATGGTCGAGCAGCGGCGTGTGCGTCAACACGATCATCCCCGGATTTGTGCTCACGCCGCTGACCGAGCCCGCCCAGGCCGTCCCCGGCCGCGTCGAACAGCTCGCCGCCCGCCACATGGTCGCCCGCAACGGCGTGCCGGCGGACTTCGAGGGGGCCGCGGTGTTCCTGTCCGGTGACGCCTCCGCGTTTGTCACCGGACAGATGCTGTTCGTCGACGGCGGGTTCTTCGTCCACTGAGGATGATCGTGAACCGGCCCGACGCCTTTACTTTGTAGATTACTTGCGGCGGATCTGGGTCACGCCCGTCCCGTTGTCGTGCCAGGCGTCGATGACCAGCTCGTCGCCCTCGACGCGGGTCCACACGACCTCGGTCACCTCGACCCGGAACAGGTGCGAGTCGTCGCCGGGAATCCCCGCCTCGGCCAGCGCCTTGGCGTCGGTGATCTCCACCGCCCGCCCGCTCACCTTCACGTCGCCGGCCCACGCCGACGGGTTGGCCTCGTCGGGGTCGGGCGAGGTGACGTGCAGCGCCATGCGCGGGTCGCGGCGCAGGTCGAACGCCTTCACCGCCCGCGACATCGACCCGATCCACAGCTCGCCGTCGCGGAACTGCGTCTCGATGCCGCTCACCCGCGGCGAGCCGTCCTTGCGGACGGTGGCCAGCACCTTGTGCCGGTGGCGCTCCATCAGGCCCCGCGCGGTGCTCGCCAGCCCGGGAGCCTGGCCCTCGAACTCCTGCCATGACGTCATGACCGCCATCATGGACCACCCCACCGACAGAATCCCCACCGGCAGAATTCGCGGTCGCTGAGGGCCGCCTACTCGCGGTTCAGCTCGTGGGAGAGCTGCTCCAGCTCCGCCCCGCCCGCCATCAGCGCGGTCAGCTCCTCGCGGGTGATGTCGCCCTTGCCGTACTCGCCCATGCTCGTACCCCGGTTGAGCAGCAGGAACCGGTCCCCCACCGGGTAGGCGTGGTGCGGGTTGTGGGTGATGAACACCACGCCGAGCCCCCGGTCGCGGGCCCTGGCGATGTAGCGCAGCACGACACCGGCCTGCTTGACGCCGAGCGCGGAGGTCGGCTCGTCCAGGATGAGCACGCGGGCGCCGAAGTGCACGGCCCTGGCGATGGCCACCGACTGGCGCTCACCGCCCGACAAGGTGCCGACGGGCTGGTCGACGTCGCGGATGTCGATGCCCATGGCCGCCAGCTCCTCGCGCGCCACCCGCCGGGCCTTGGCCACGTCGAAGGCCAGGCCCTTGCGCGGCTCGGAGCCGAGGAAGAAGTTCCGCCACACCGACATCAGCGGGATCATGGCCAGGTCCTGGTAGACGGTGGCGATGCCGCGGTCCAGCGCTTCACGCGGGCTGGAGAAGCGCACCTCGGCCCCGTCCACCAGGAAGGAGCCGGTGTCGTGCTGGTGCACCCCCGAAAGGATCTTGATGAGCGTCGACTTGCCGGCGCCGTTGTCGCCCAGGACGCAGGTGACCCGGCCTGCCTCCACGCCCAGCGACACATCGCGCAGCGCCAGGACCGAGCCGAACGTCTTGCCGATGCCGCGCGTCTCGATGATCAATGCTTCACCTCCTCGGCGTACCGCCTGACCAGGCGGTTGGCCAGCGTGGCCAGCAGCAGCATCGCGCCGAGGAAGAACTTGAACCAGTCGGCGTCCCAGCCCAGGAAGACGATGCCCTTGTCGGCCATGCCGAAGATCACCGCGCCGATGGCGGCCCCGACGGCGGAGCCGTACCCGCCGGTGAGCAGGCAGCCGCCCCT
>NZ_JAHKRL010000253.1 GCF_019396405.1 Nonomuraea rhizosphaerae
GGCGGCCTTCTCGCGCAGCAGGTCCCGGACAGCCGGTACGGGGGTGACGAACTGGATGAACTCATCCAGTTCGGCGGCGACGGCCGGCTGGTAGAGGTAGTCCATGAGGGTGAGGGCGTCGACGGGGTTGGCGGCGTTCTTGGGGATGAGCATGTTGTCGGTCCAGATCGTGCCGCCCTCCTCGGGCACGAAGAACTTGACCGGCTCACCGGCGAGCTGCCGCTGGAAGACGTCGCCGGACCAGGCCATGGTGATCCAGACGTCGCCCTTGGAGACGGCATCGATATAGCTCTGGTCATAATATTTCCGGACAAGTCCGGCGTCGCGCTGGGCCTTGAGCTTCTCCCCGGCCTTCTTCCAGTCGGCCTCGGTCGACTTCTCCGGGTCGATGCCGAGCGCGATCAGCCCGAAGTTGGCGATCTCCTGGGCGTCGGCCATCATCCCGACCCGCCCCTTGTACTTCGGGTCGAACAGCGCCTCGATGCTCTTGACGTCGTCCTTGACGTACTTGGTGTTGTAGGCGATCCCGGTCACGCCGGACGTGTACGGCATCGTGTAGACGTTGCCCGGGTCGTAGGACCGTTCCTTGTACTTCTCACCCGCGTTGGCCAGGAAGTTCGGCATCTTCGAGTGGTCCAGCGACGTCACGTAGCCCAGCTCGATCATGTGCTGGAGCTGGATGCCGTTGGTCATGACCACGATGTCGTAGCCGAGCGACTGGCCCGCGCGCAGCACCGGGTCGGCCTTGCCGAAGAACTCGGCGTTCTCCTGGATGACCTCTTTGTACTCGTAGGAGATGCCGGTGGCCTGCTGGAACTTCTTCAGCGGGGCCTGGTCCTCGGGCATGTACTCGGGCCAGTTGGCGAAGACGACCTTGCCGTGCTTGGTCTGCTTGGCCCAGTAGTCCTTGACGGCGTCCGCCTTGGGCGGCGCCGCCTTCTGGCCCTGGACACCGCACGCGGCGGCGGCCATGGTCAGCGCGGCGATCTTGAAGAACTCTCTGCGAGGGCGCGTCATGCCCCTCACCAGGGCGGGGTCGTTCATGGGGTGGGGTCAACTTCCAATCGCGTAAGAGTGCTGCGACCGCCATGACAACCACACGGAGTCGCCCCGCTCCGCGGTGGTGGTCGAGTCGTGCGCATTCTGCTGGAACACCGTGACCTCGGCCCCGTCAGCGAGACTCACGGCATAGCTGTTGTAGGTGCCCAGGTAGACCACCTCGGCCACCGTCCCCGGCACGGCGCTCACGTCCCCGCCCGGTTCCTCGGTCGAGATGGTGATCTTCTCCGGGCGCACGGTCACGGTGACGTCGCCGTCCTCGCCCGGCACCAGGACCCGGCCGCCGCCGATGGGCAGCACCCCGCCCGCCGCCGTCCCCGCCAGCAGGTTCGAGGTGCCGATGAACCCGGCCACGAACGTCGTCGCCGGCCGCTCGTAGATCTCCCTCGGCCGGGCGAGCTGCTCGACCAGGCCGTCGTTCATGACCGCGATCCGGTCGCTCATGGTCAGCGCCTCGTTCTGGTCGTGCGTCACGTACACGAACGTGATGCCGACCTCACGCTGGATGCGCTTCAGCTCGATCTGCATGGCCTGGCGCAGCTTGAGGTCCAGCGCCCCGAGCGGCTCGTCGAGCAGCAGCGCCCGCGGCTTGTTCACCAGGGCGCGGGCCAGCGCGACCCGCTGCTGCTGCCCGCCGGACATCTCGCGCGGCCGGCGCTTCTCCCTGCCGGTCAGGTCGACGATCTCCAGCATCTCGCCGACCCGCTGCCTGATCTCCTGCTGCGGGGTCCTGCGCTGCTTGAGCCCGAACGCCACGTTGTCCCACACGCTCATGTGCGGGAACAACGCGTACGACTGGAAGACCATGTTCACGTCGCGCTTGTTCGGCGGGACGTTCGTCACGTCCTTGCCGTGCAGCCGCACCACACCCTTGGAGGGCTCCTCGAACCCGGCGATCATCCGCATGGTCGTGGTCTTGCCGCACCCGGAGGGGCCGAGGAGGGAGAAGAACTCCCCCTCGGCGATGTCCAGCGTGACGCCCTTGACCGCCTGGACGACCTCACCGTGCGAGGCGTACTCCTTGACGATGTCCTCTAACTCGATCGCGCGTACGTCTGCCATGGCTCATTCGCCGATGTAGTGCATGACGTGCTTGACCCGGGTGTAGTCGTGCAGCCCGAACACGGACAGGTCCTTGCCGTACCCGGAGTGCTTGAAGCCGCCGTGCGGCATCTCCGAGACGAACGGGATGTGCGTGTTGACCCAGACGACGCCGAAGTCGAGCCTGTTGGACATGCGCATCGCGCGGCCGTGGTCGGAGGTCCAGACCGAGCCGCTCAGGCCGTACCTGACGTCGTTGGCCTTGGCGAGCGCGTCGGCCTCGTCGGAGAACGTCTGAACGGTGATGACCGGGCCGAACACCTCGTTCTGCACCATCTCGTCGTCCTGCTTGAGCCCGTCCACGATCGTCGGGGCGAAGAAGTACCCCTTGTCGCCGACCCGCTGCCCACCGGTGAGCACCTTGGCGTGCGCCGGCACCCGCTCCATGAACCCCTGGACCCTGGCGAGCTGGGTCTCGTTGTTGAGCGGCCCGTACAGGGCGTCCTCGTCGCCCAGGTCGCCGGTCACCGTCCCGGCCGCGGCCTCGGTCAGCGCCGCCACGAACTCGTCGTGCACGCTCTCGTGCACCAGCACCCGGCACGCCGCGGTGCAGTCCTGGCCGGCGTTGTACAGGCCCGCCGTGGCGATGTCGCCGGCCGCCTTGCGCAGGTCCTTGACGTCCTCGAACACCACGACCGGAGCCTTGCCGCCCAGCTCCAGGTGCACCCTCTTCAGGTCGTCGGCGGCGCTCTTGGCCACCGACATGCCCGCGCCCACCGAACCGGTGATGGCGACCATCGCCGCCGTCGGGTGGCTGACGACCAGCGCGCCGGTCTCCCGGTCACCGGTGACGACGTTGAACACCCCGGCCGGCAGCACCTCGCCGATGATCTCGGCCAGCTTGAGCGTGGAGGCCGGCGTGGTGTCGGACGGCTTGAGCACGACCGTGTTGCCCGCCGCGATCGCCGGGGCGATCTTCCAGACCGCCATCATCATCGGATAGTTCCACGGCGTGACCTGCCCGATCACGCCGATCGGCTCGTGCCTGATGACGCTCGTGTGCTCGGCCAGGAACTCGCCCGCCGTCGGGCCCTCCAGCGTGCGGGCCGCGCCCGCGAAGAACCGGAAGTGGTCCGCCGCCACCGGCGTCTCGTCCTCGGCCATGCGGGCCCGCGGCTTGCCCGTGTTCAGGCACTCCGCCTCGTTGATCTCGTCGGCGCGGGCGTCGATGGCGTCGGCGACCTTGAGCAGCAGGTTCGCGCGGTCCGCCGGAGTGGTCTGTCCCCACGCCCCGAACGCCGCGGCAGCGGCGGCGAAGGCGAGATCGACGTCCTCCTGGCCCGAGATCGGGGCCTGCAGGTAGGCCTCGCCCGTGCACGGATCGATGACGTCGGAGAATCGGCCGCTCTTGGCGTCCACGAACTCACCGTTGATGAAGTTCTGCAGACGGGTGGTCAAGGTTATGACCTCCTGGTGAGGTGGCTGAGATGCCGCGACTCTTACAGAGCACAGGCATCCGGACAAGGGATTTCGTGGTGAAGATATCAAATTGCTACGAAATCGCTTGACAGACCTAGGAGAACTGACAGCATGTCGCACCAGGACGGCAACACAACGGGAACGCACCCGCAACGCCGGACCGCTAGGAGGAGCCCTCGTAATGTCGACGCCGCCCCGCGTACGCCGAAGCAATGACGCCACACCCGGGCCGGTCGTGCTCGACGACCTGTCGAAGCAGATCATCGAACAGCTCCAGGGCGACGGCCGCATGCCGTACGCGGCCATCGGCAAGGCCGTGGGACTGTCCGAGGCGGCGGTGCGCCAGCGGGTCCAGCGCCTGCAGGACGCCGGGGTCATGCAGATCGTCGCCGTGACAGACCCCTTGACACTGGGCTTTCCCCGGCAGGCGATGATCGGCGTGAACTGCGAGGGCGACCTGGAGACCGTGGCCGACGAACTGGCCGCCATCTCGGAGATCGACTACGTGGTGCTGACGGCGGGCTCCTTCGACGTGATCGTCGAGGTGGTGTGCGAGGGTGACGGGCACCTGCTGGAGATCCTCAGCAAGATCCGGGCCATCCCGGCCGTGCGGGCCACCGAGTCGTTCGTGTACTTGAAGCTGCGGAAGCAGACGTACTCGTGGGGGACGCGCTGAGACGGGTGGGCGCGCGCCCGTCTCCTGGCTCGCGAACTAGCTACCCGCTCCGGCCTCCGCCTCGACCTTCCTGATCATCTCCAGATACACAGGGGGAAAGAGGTCCTCCGCGCGTCTGACCTTGTGCGCTAGATCGAGCCAGATCTGCAGCTTGTCCTCCTCCAAACAGAGGAGAATCCGCTCACGGAGCTCGTCCGGCACGGAGATGCCACGATCTTCGAGAGTCTCGAGCACCCTCCGGGCCTCCTTCGACATCTCCGCGCGGAACAGCCGCTGATAGGCGTACTGACCCTCGGCGATGAGCATGAGCCACTGATAGGCCGGAGCCACTTCCGTCTTACACAAAGAGGCCCTCCGCCGACTCGACGGAAGCCGCGCGTGACACCCAGGTCTGCAGAAGGTTCGCGTCCTGGCAGGCCATGACCCGCTCCCTCACGTCGTCGGAGACCGCTATGCCCCGCGCCTCGAGGAACGTGAGGATGGCCTTCGCCTCACCTCGCGCCTCACCGATTGCCTCGCCTTCAGCCAGAAGGCTGTTGGCGAAGTCGCTGTGATATTCGTACGTCCCCATGGACATGAGTCTTCCCCATTCTTGCTGTTGTTCGGGAGGCAGTGACCGGAATATGTACCGGGAGTAGCGCCAGGCATGCCCTCGAGCGACTCCGCCGAGCGCCGAGTTCATCGTCCTGAATATCGCTTTGAACTGTGGGTCCTCACTCTTGGTGATCGTGCAGATCGCCGCCAGCACGATGTTGCCGCGCGCCTCCGCGACGTCGGTGATGACGGGCGTGTTGTCCGGCCCGATGACCAGCGGCGTCAGCGTCAGCCCCGGGTGGCCGGTCTCGATGGGCTTGCGGGCCCAGTAGGTGATCGACTGGGACGGGCAGATGACGACCAGCGCGACCGGGCACTTCTCACGCGCCCGGAAGTTGGCGATGTACTCCAGCCACGAGTACCGCTTCTCCTTGTCCTGCCCTCGTTGGGTCTCGACGATGACGCCGAACCGCTCGTCGCCGTCGCCGTAGAGGAGCGCGCCGTCGGCGCGGCAGACGGCGGGGTCCACCTCGGAAAGGTCCGGCGAGGCGAGGCGGGCCTCACCGGACTTGGGGATCGGCAGGTCGCCGAACACCGCGCGCAGCATGTCGCGGGTGCACTCCGGGTCGAAGGTCGTGAGCTGGGTCACGCCTTCGTGTTGTGATGTCGGCACGCCGGAGACATTACTACTGGCGTTCGATTCATTACTCAGGGTTGACGGATTTGGATGGTCATAATTTCCCACGACCGCAGGGAAAGTCGTACTTCACCATCATTGACCTGCACAGACTCGCCCGGACGGCCCCGCAGGTCGGCATGTCGGGCTTGGGAGAAGTTGCCGGAGATCACGGCTTCTGTGTCGCGGGGAGTGAGGGCCACCACGCGCAGTTCCCGCCACTCGTCGCGGGTGCGGAGGGAGGTCATCACCACGCCGTCGCCCGTCACCGACAGTCCGCTCGCGGCCGCCGGGAGCGGCAGGGACGGGTCGCCGGCGCCGGCCACGGCCAGCAGGTCGTGGCGGAACGTCTCCGCCGCCGCGGGCACGGGCTCCCAGGAGTCCGTGTACGGCATGAGGGCCAGCGACACCGAGCGGAGGCCGCGCGACTGGGCGGCGGGGGTGGGCAGCTGGGGTCCGGCGGGCTCCGGGCGCAGGGCGTGGAGGTTGCGGGAGAGGTAGCCGACCGAGCGGAGCAGGGTCAGGGCTAGTTCCGAGCCGTCGTCACCGGCTCCGTCGCCGTCACCGGCGCTCACCAGCTCGTACTCCGTCACGTGCTCCAGGAGCGCCGCGACGCCGCCCGCCGCAACCCAGGACGAGGCGGGGAAGGTGGGCAGGGGCGTCTCGCCGCAGCCGCCCTCCGAGGTCAGGCCGCGCGTGACGACGGCGAACTGGCCCTCCGCGTGCGACTCCGCCGCCGCTGCGGGAAGCGGGACGTGCAGGCGGACGCGGTGGTCGGAGCAGCGGTTGTCGAAGGAGACGTGCAGGCGGACGTACGGCTCGCCGGCGCGCAGCTCCACCCGGGTGTCGACGACGGTCTCCTCCGTCTCGTCCGTGCGGGAGGGAGCCGGGATCTCGGGGGTGCCGTCCACGCCGGCGCCCGAGCGGGGCCAGTGGTAGACGCGGCGGACGTCGAGGGCCGCCACCAGCGGGCCCGAGTACACGGGCCGCACCTCGACCGAGACCGGGTCCGAGACGACGCGGTCCTGTGCCGGAGGGGCGTGATTGTAGGTGTCGCCGACGTCGCCGCCGTCCACGATCCGGCCCGCGCCGGTGAGGGTGACGCCGTCGGCGGAGGTCAGCGTGAGCGTGCCGTCGGCGGCTGAGACCTCGACCTGGAGCAGGCCGTTGCCGAGAAGGTTGTCCTCGGCGCGCGCCGGGGCCACCCCGCCGGAGCGGGCCGCGGCCGCGTCGGGCGTGGGGCGGATGCTGGTGTGGCCCAGCGGCGGGACCTCGACGAGGGCGGCGACGGTGCGGCGGGGCTCGGCGACGATGCGCACCCGCGTGACGCCGTCGAGCGCGCCGCGCAGCTGCGCCACGTTGAAGGCCGTGGCGGACTCGCGGGCCACGGTGAAGGTCAGCGTGTCGTCGTCGACCGACCAGCCGGTGATGTGCTGGCCGTACAGCTCCGTCCCGTGGATGAAGGTCAGCGCCGTGGCCGGGTCCAGCTCGGTGTCGAGGAGCAGCGTGGGGGCGTACTCCAGCGGCTGTACGGGCAGCGGCGCGCCCGACGGGTCCACCAGGGGGTCGCTGCCGGCGACGTCGACGATCACGATGCCGCGCCGGGTGGCGGGGGTGGGGTTGACGACCAGGACGCCGTCGGAGGGGACGGCGGCGGCGAGCTTGGCGGTGACCATGTCGCGTACGGCGTGACCGAGGTGTTCGGCCTCGGCGATGCGGGCGGCGACCTGCTGGGCCGTGTCGTCGACGCCGCAGCCGGTGACCGAGTCGTGGCCGCTGGCGTCCACGAGCCGCCACCAGGCCATGTCGAGGAAGCGGCCGGGCCATTCGTCGCCCCAGAGGGCGGCGAGGGGTTCGGCGTAGCGTTCGACCATGCGTTCGGCGCGGCCCATGGCCTGCTTGACGTGGGCGCGCACCGAGATGACGCCGGGCAGGATGTTGGCGCGGGCGTGGGAGCGCAGCTCGCCGGTGACCCGCGGCAGCCCCTCCACCTCACCCGAATATGCCTCGATATATCCGGACAAGGTGTCCATGCGGGCGTCGATCGCCGCGACCATGCCGGGAAGACCGCGTACCGGGGCCGAATGGTCGGTCCCGTACATCGCCAGCAAGGAGCCGGACGGCCCGTGCCACTCCCGCATCCGGGCGGTGAACTCGGCCGCCCGCTCGGCCAGCCGCGAGGGGTCCTCGAAGAGGTGCGCCCCGTTGCCGTATCCCCCGGCGGGCAGGTACTGCGTACGCAGCGCCGTCCCGTCCGGCGCGACCCAGGCGAAGGCGTCGCTCACCACGGACGACGGCACCCCGCGATAGACGCAGGCGTGCAGCAGCCCGGCACGCCGCAGGATCTGCGGCATCTGCGCCGTGTGCCCGAACATGTCGGGCAGGTAGCCGACCTCCATGGCCCCGCCGAGCTTGTCGGCGCGGGCCATGCCCAGCTCCAGGTTCCGGACGATGTTCTCGCCCGAGCACAGGAACTCGTCCAGCAGGATCTGCCACGGCCCCACCGCCAGCCGCCCGGACTCCACCAGCGCGGTGACGCGGTCCCGGTTCTCCGGCCGCACCTCCAGGTAGTCGTCCACGCAGGCGAGCTGGCCGTCGAGGGTGAAGTGGTAGTCGGGCTCGCGCTCCATGGTGTCGAGCACCTCGTCGAGCAGCGCCACCAGCCGCAGCCGGAAGCGCTGGAACGGCTCGTACCACTCGCGGTCCCAGTGTGTGTGCGGGACGACGACGATCTCGGCGGTCACGCTGCTTCTCCTCCGATGGGCAGGTCGTGCTGTACGGCGTAGCGAGCGGCGACGAGCTGGGCGGTGACGATGTCGGCCAGCCCGCCGTCCGCGTCGGTGAGCGGCGGCTTGCCGTCGTTGACGTAGGCGTGGAAGGCGGCCAGTTGCACCTCGAAGGCCTCGCTCACGTCCCGCCACTCGGTACGGCTCTCGCCGTCCGCGACGACGGTCAACACCGTAGGCGCGTTCATCAGGTACGGCGAGGGGAAGACCAGTTCCAGTGAGCCGCGGTCGTGGTGGATCGCCACGGTCTCCCGGTAGGCCGGGTAGTCCTCCAGGTAGTGCCACCGGATGGAGAACCGCCCGCTGACCGGCAGCGCCCCGGAGATCTCGATGGACCCGGGCCCCGGCCCCCACGCCTCAACTGCCGAAATTTCAGCAGGCGACCCGGTAAAGCGCCTCAAGAGCGACAAATCGTGGCAGATCGAGCCGAGGGCTACCCCGTACAACGCCCGCACCTGCTCCGGCGCCGACTCCCCCAGCGCCCGCGACACCAGCTCCGACTCCTGCGACCGCAGCGAGGCCAGCACGGACGGGTCCACGTCATGAGCCTGCGCCAGGTTCGCGAAGGCGAGCTGCGACTCCCCGCTCGGGTGCAGCACCGTCACCTCGACCGACCGGATCACCGACGGCCCGCCCAGCTCGGCCAGCAGTTCCTCGGCCCGTCGCACGGCCGGGTCGTACTGCTTCATGTACCCGACCATGAGCCGCCCCGGCGGCAGCGCCTCGACCTCGGCCCTGGTCAGGGCGAGCGGCTTCTCGCACAGCACGGCGTACCCGGCCTCCAGCGCCTGGCGCACGGACGAGCCGTGCGAGCCGGAGGCGAGGACGAGCACCGCCTCGAACCCGCCGCCGGCCAGCATCGACTCCAGCTCGGTGTACCGGCCGGGCGCGCCGAGCCGGTCGCCTGCCACGTCGGCGAGCGTCCGGGACAGGTCGCAGACGGCCGTCACCTCGAACAGGTCGCGGCGCCTGGACAGCAGCGGCACGTACACCGCCTGCGTGACGGCGCCGCACCCGAGCAGCGCGACCTTCATGGGCTTGCGCACGGCGGAGGTCACAGTCCCAGCTCCCTCAGCTTCTCCCGGTTGGCGGCCTGGTCGGCGATGTTCCGCTCGACGGTGCGGCGGCCCGGCAGCGTGTCCTGCTCGATGATGACCCAGCCGTCGTAGCCGATCTCACCGAGCGTGCGCACGACGCCGGGCAGGTCCAGCTCACCCTCGCCGAGCTGGGCGAAGCCGCCCCGGCCCATGATCTCGCGCAGGTCGGCGCCGTCCTGGAGGGCCTGGGCGAGGATCGAGGTGTCGCCGTCCTTGATGTGGACGTGGCCGACACGCGCGGACCAGTCGCGCAGCGCGCTCACCGGGTCGCCGCCGGCCAGCAGCAGGTGACCGGTGTCCAGGCAGAGCTGCACGTCGGTCAGCTCCAGCAGCCGCTCGACGTCCTCGGGCGTCTCGACGTACGTGCCCAGGTGGTGGTGGAAGGCGGGCTCGAAGCCGCGCTCGCGGCAGCGGTCGGCGGCGATCTGGACGCGGGCGGCGTACCCGGGCCAGTCGGCGGCCTCCAGGCCGGGAGCGTTCCCGCCGGGCCGGGCGAAGCGCTCGGGCGTGCCGGAGCAGGCGATCGTCGGCCGGGGCGCCAGGTTAGCCGGCGCGGGCGGCGCGGCGGCGAACACGTCGAGCGCCGCGTCCAGCCCGCGCAGCCCCTGCTCGAAGGCGGTGGCGTCGTTGTAGCGCAGGTCGACCCAGCCGCCGGCGAGCAGCAGCCCGTCGAGCCGTTTCACCAGCTCGTCGCCGGTGCCCAGGTATCCGAGCGGGCCCATGTCGATGCCCTCGTACCCGGCGTCGGCGAGAGCGCGGACCATCCGGTCCGCACTCAGCGGCGGCGGCGCGTCACTCAGCTCGAAGACACCAAAGCTGACAGGAGCATTAGCTACTCGCATATCCCCATGACCTCGTTCTCGTACGTTTCCAGCCGATGCCGTCCTGCCGCGGCCGGGACCGACACCCGTGAGCCGCGGATCACCTGGCGGGAGCCGTCGGGCCGGACCAGGATGAGCCCCTCCGCGTCGAGAGCCAGCAGTTCGTCCCCCATGCGCAGCAGCAGCGCCTCCCCGGGACCGGCGGAGATCGCCGTACGGCCCGCCGCGACGGCGTCGAAGACCGTGCTGGTGTCCGACGCCAGCACCCAGGTGGTCGGCGAGCCGGGCAGCCCGTCGTCGCCGGGCCGGTGGAAGTCGCTGGCCCCGATCGCGACCAGGTCGGGACGCCAGGCGTCGGCCCAGGCCAGGGGCGCCCCCCAGCGCCGGTCCCACCAGCCGGAGTGCCACACCTCGGCGATGCGCGGCCGTTCGGTCAGGGGCTGCAGCCAGGCGCAGTCGCCGCCGAGCGGGTGGTTGATGGAGATCAGCCCGCCCGCGCCGGCGGCGTGCCGGACCCAGGAGTCGGCGGGCTCGCGGAAGTCCACCCAGCCGACGTCACCGAACACGTTGGCGTGCCCCCGGTCGGTGGTGACCTCCTGGCCGGGCAGCAGCGTGATGCCCCGCCCGTCGCCGAGCCAGGGGTGGTGGCTGACCGTGTTGTGGTCGGTGACGGTCAGGAAGTCGAGCCCTCTGCCCTTGGCCAGTTCGGTGAGCTCGGCGATCGTCAGCACGCCGTCGCTGTGCACGGTGTGCGCGTGGAAGTCCCCGGCGAACCACCGCAGACCGTCCACGTCCGGGATGTCACGGCGCGGCGGGCGCTCCCCGGACGGGGGCTCCTCGATCTCGGGCCGTACGGCGTCGTCGAAGGAGATCTCCAGCGTGTAGTCCAGCCCCTGCAGCGGCACCCGGTGCAGCCGCAGCCACACCTGCCACGTCCCCGCCTCCGGCTCCCCCGGCAGGTAGCCGGGCGTCGCCCAGCCGGCGGCGATCGTGTACGAGTCCCGCGCCCCGCCCGACCAGCCCCGGAACCCGTCCGGCGACCCGCACCCAAGGTCCAGCACACCGAGCGACCGGTCGAACGTCAGCCGCACGGTCAGCGACCGGGTCCCCGCGGGCACCTCGAACGGCACCTCCCGCAGGATCCGCTCCAGCCGGTCGTCCAGGCTCCAGTGCCCCCGGATCACGGTCATGCCGACACCAGCTCACCGTCACGGTAGACCAGGGCCCGGTCGCGCCGCGGACTGGCGTACCCGTCGTCCCCGACGGCCGGCTCATTGCCCTCCGGCACGACGGCCTGCACGCTGACCCCGGCGACCTCCAGCGTCACCAGGTGGGAGGCGCCGAGGTTCTCCACGATGACGACCTTGCCGCCGAGGGCGCCGTCGGCGGGCCGGTCGGAGTAGGTGTTGTACTCGGGCCGCACGCCGTACACGACCGACTCGCCGTCACGCAGCAGCCCGGCGGCCGACGAGGGAACGGGCACCTTGCACCCGGCCACCTCCAGCGTGTCCCCGCGCACGGTGGCGTCGAGCAGGTTCATCGGGGTCGAGCCGATGAACCCGGCGACGAAGGTGTTGGCGGGCCGCTGGAACACCTCGGCCGGCGTGCCGATCTGCCGGATGTGCCCGCTCTCCATGACGGCCATCCGGTCGGCCATGGCCAGCGCCTCGGCCTGGTCGTGGGTGACGAACACGGTGGTGACGCCCAGCTCGCGCTGCAGCTTCTTCAGGAACGTGCGCGCTTCGAGGCGGAGCCGGGCGTCGAGGTTCGACAGCGGCTCGTCGAACAGGAACGCCTGCGCCTGCGTCGCCATGACGCGGGCCAGCGCGACGCGCTGCTGCTGCCCGCCGGACAGCTGGCCGGGCCGCCGGTCCATGAGCTGCTCCAGGCCCAGCCTGGCGCCCACCTCCCGGGCCTTCTCGTGGCGGGCGCCCTTGGCGACCTTCTTGATCCGCAGCGGGTAGGCGATGTTGTCGGTGACGTCCATGTGCGGGAACAGCGCGTAGTCCTGGAAGACCATTGCGATGTCCCGGCCGCCCGGCTGCACGCCGGTGACGTCGCGCTCGCCGATCACGACGGCGCCGCCCGTGGCGGTCTCCAGCCCGGCGATGGTGCGCAGCAGCGTGGTCTTGCCGCAGCCGGACGGCCCGAGCAGGGCGAAGAACTCGCCGTCGGGGACGACCAGGTCGAGCGAGTCGAGCGCCTTGACGCCCCCGGGGTAGACCTTGGTCAGTTGGCGCAGTTCGATGGCGGCCATCAGCGCTTGATCCCTCCGTGGAAGCGGAAGCCGTACTTCTTGCTGACGAACAGGTACATGATCACCACTGGGATCGAGTAGAGCAGGCCGAACGTGGACAGCAGGGTGAGGTTGGCCTGGCCGCCCTCGGTGTAGAGCGTGTACATGATGACCGCGGCGGGCTGCTTCTCGACGTCGCTCAGCAGCAGGTACGGCATCAGGAAGTTTCCCCACACGTTGGCCACGGCCCACACGGCGATCGTCGCCAGCCCCGGCCGTACCAGGGGGACGACCACGTGCCGGACGATCTGCAGCGGCGAGGCCCCGAAGACCCGCGCCGACTCCTCGTACGACTTCGGCGTGGAGTCCATGAAGTCCTTCATCATGAAGATCGCGGCAGGCAGCAGCCCGCCGGTCAGGATGAGGATCAGCCCGAACTGCGAGTCGATCAGGTTCAGCTCGACGGCGAGCTGGAACAGCGGCACCATCGCCGCCGTCCCGGTGATGATCGAGGACAGCAGCAGCAGCGCGTACAGCAGGGCGTCGCGGCCGGGCAGCCGCACCCGGCTCAGCGCGTACGCCGCCAGCGCCGCGAAGACCACCACCAGCGCGGCCGTGCCCACCGCCAGGATGAGCGAGTTCAGCAGGGACGGCAGCGCGTACGGGTGCTCCAGGATCGCCGTGAAGTTGTCCAGCGTGAAGTCCGGGACCCGCACCTCGTAGGTGGGGTCGGAGGTGAACGGCGCGGCGGCCAGCCACAGCAACGGGATCGTGAAGAAGGCGAGCAGCACCGCGATCAGCGTGTAGAAGCCGATCCTGCCCAGCACGAACCGCGTCATTTCTTGCTCCTGAGCAGCCGCAGGTAGAACACCGCCACGACCAGGTTGATCAGCAGGATGATCGTGGAGAGCGCGGCGCCGTAGCCCAGCTCCTGGCCCAGCAGCGCGACCTTGTAGACGTGCACGGCCAGCACCTCGGTCTGGCCGTCGGGTCCGCCCGCGGTGAGCAGGAACGGGGTGAAGTCGTTGAACGTCCACAGGCTGATCAGCAGCAGGTTCGTCAGGATGTGCCCTCTGATGTGCGGGAACACCACGTCACGCAGCTGCTGCCAGCCGGAGGCCCCGGCCAGGCGGGCGCTCTCCAGGTGGGAGGGCGGGACGTTGCCGAGCGCGGCGCCGTACAGCATCATCGAGAACGCCGCGCCGCGCCAGGTGTTGAAGATCACGATCGACAGCATCGGGTGGTCCAGCAGCGGCGCGAACCCCGGGATGTGCAGCAGCGCCTGGAGCGTGCCGCCGTCGCGGTCGAGCAGCGCCACCCACAGGAACGACACGACGGCGCTGGGCAGGATCCAGGCCAGGATGACCAGGCCCTCGACGATCCGCTTCAGCGGCCCGGTGCGGTCGCGCATCAGCCAGGCGATCGTGAACCCGAGCACGACCTGCCCGATGACGGCCGAGCCGAGCACGAACTGGACGGTCAGCCAGGTCGAGTTCCAGAACGCGGGGTCGGAGACCGCCTTGACGAAGTTGTCCAGGCCGACGACCTGCGGCTCGGCGGCGGCGATCCCGGTGAGGCGGTAGTTGGTGAGGCCGAGGTAGAGCACCCAGAGCGCGGGGAAGACCAGGAAGGCCGCGATCAGCGCCAGCGCGGGCGCGACGAACGCGCCCGCCCTCAGCCTGCCCAGGCCCGCCGCGTCGGAGCTGTAGCGGCCGGCCTGGGTGTCCTTCTCGGCGAGTACCTCAGGAGGCGATGTTGCCTGCGCCACCGACTAGTCCTTCGAGCTTCGCCTGGTAGTCGGCTGCGGCCTGGTCGGGCGTCTTGCCGCCGACGACCGCGGCCGTGGCCTCCTGGAGCGCGGCCGACACCTGCGGGTAGACCGCGACCGGCGGCCGGTAGGCCGTCAGCGGCAGCACCTTCTCCGAGATGAACGTCAGCAGCGGCTGCCCGGCGAGGATCTCCTTGTTGACGTCGGTGCGCGGGGTGATGCGCACGTTGCCGTCCTTCGTCTCCTCCTTCAGCGCCTCCGGCGAGAGCGTGAAGGCCAGCAGCTCGAAGGCCTCCTGCGGGTGCTTGCTGTTGGGGTTCACCGTACGCAGCGCGCCGCCGGACATGCTGACGAAGTCCTGGCCGCGCAGCCCCTTGCCGGGCTCCTCGGCGGGGATCAGCGCGTAGCCGACGACCTGGTCGCGGTCGGCCATCTTGGCCACGCCGTCCTTGGGGTTGACGACGCCGCGCCAGAAGTAGTCACCCTCCATGAGGATGCCGATCTTGCCCTGGGCGAACTGCTGGAACGACTTGTCGCGGCCCTTGGCCTCCTGCTGGAGCTTGGGGTCGCCGAGCCCGCTGCCGCCGTAGATCTTCTGGTAGAGGCCGAGCGCGTCCTTGAGCGGCTGGGACGCGCCGGTCCACTTGCCGTCCTTCTGGACCTCGCCGCCCGCGCCGGCCAGCAGCGGCAGCACGCCCTGCATCGAGGTGGCCTCGCCCATCGCGGTGCCCGCGTTGATCTGGATCGGCACCGGCACGCCCGCGCCCTTGAGCTTGGTCCCCGCGTCGAGGACCTCCTGCCAGCTCTTCGGCTGCCAGTCGGCGGGCAGCCCGGCCTTCTGGAACAGCGTCTTGTTGAAGTAGAGCACCCGGCCGTC
>NZ_JAHKRL010000254.1 GCF_019396405.1 Nonomuraea rhizosphaerae
CCGCCGGGCGCCCGCCCGTCGCGACGCCCATGGCGGACTTCACCTACCGGGGCGGCCTCACCCAGAGCGACCTCGGCGGCACCGCCCAGGGCATGCTCGCCTTCGTCGGCGACGGCGACACCGCCACCGACTGGTCCATGCGGGTGGAGTCGGTCGGCGAGACCCACCGCGTCGTCGTCATGGAGAGCACCGGCAGGACCTACCTCGACGGCAAACGGGTGCGCGGCGAGCCGACGGCGGGCGCGTACCTGCTGGCCATGCTCATCCCCGCGACCGGCGGCATCGGCGTCGTGCTGGAGATGATCGGCCTCACCCCGAAGGTCAGCAGGCAGGAGCGCACCTACTCCGGGTCGCTGCTGACCACCAAGGGGCCGCAGACGGTCCAGGTCAAGCTCTCGGAGATCACCGGCGGCTGGACCACCGCCGAGCTCGCCCGGACCCAGCTCACCTGGAAGCTGACCCTGGACGAGCTCGACCGGCCGACACGTTTCGCCCTGTCCTGGCGCGCCCTGAACGACAACAGCCGCATCTCCTCGTCCTTCACCACCACCTACGCGAAATGGCGGACCGGGAAGATCACCGCGCCCCGGCGAACGGCTCAGTAGGACTTCTGCGTCTGCACGTTGAAGTCGTCCATCCTGACCTTCTTGGCCGGGTCGGTCAGCGGGTCGTCGATCCGCAGGACGTACAGGCCGTCGCGGATCTCGCTGGAGTAGATGTAGCCGTTGTAGTAGTACGCCGACCACGACCCCGCGATCCCCTTGCCGAACGGCGGCGGGTCGTAGTAGCCGATCTCCTTGGGGGCGGCCGAGTCGGTGAAGTCCCAGACGGACACGCCGCCCTGGTACCACGACTGGACCATGATGTCCTTGCCCGGCACCGGCAGCAGCGAGCCGTTGTGGGCGACGCAGTTCTCATCCTCCGACTGCTCGCGCGGGATCTTGAAGTAGCCGCGCCGCTCCAGCTTGTTGTTCACCAGGTCGTACACCGCGTCCGCGCCCTTGGTCGCCGGGATGCCGCTGTTGCAGGTCGGCGCGCCGCCGCCGCCCAGCTCGTCGCCGAAGACGACCTTGGTCGCGTCGTTGTTGAACGTCGCCGAGTGCCAGAGCTGGAAGTTCTCCTCGTCGCGCACCTGCTGGATCAGCTTGGGGTGCACCGGGTCGGAGATGTCCAGCAGCACGCCCTCGCCGAAGCACGCCGCCGCCGCCAGCCTCTTCTCCGGGTAGGCCGTGATGTCGTGGCAGCCGGCGCCGTCACCCTGGTCCGGCAGGAAGTTCGGCTTGGAGACCACCTTGGCGGACTTGGGGTCCTTGGTGGGGATCTCCACCACCTGGAGCAGCGCGTGCGGCGGGGGACAGGTCTCCGACTCCGGCTCGGGGCCGGGCGAGGACACGTACACGTACAGCTTCTCCCCGTCCGGGACCATCGTGTGCGTGTGCGAGCCGCACTCGGTGGCGACGGAGGAGACGTACTTGGGGTTCTTCTTGTCGCTGACGTCGAAGATCCGCAGGCCCTCCCAGGCGCGGTCACTGTTCGTCGAGGTGCACGTCTCGTCGCTGCGCGGCTCGTCCACCGAAAGGATCAGCAGGTCGCCGTGGACGGTGACGTCGTTCTGCTGCGCGGGGCAGGCGACCTGGCTGACCGTCACCGGCTTCTCCGGGTCGCTGATGTCGAAGATCGAGAACCCGCCGAAGTTGCCGACGAACGCGTAGTCACCCTGGAAGGCCAGGTCGGTGTTCCAGTCCATGTCGCCGTTGAGCGGGGCGGTGCGGGGCAGGTGCGCGACGAGCTTGACGTTCGGGCTCGTCCTGGCGTCACCGGTGGCCCCGCTCCCGCTGCTGGACCGCCCCTGGCCGGTGGGCTCCGTGAGGGGGGTGGGCTCGCCGGCCGTCCCTCCGGTCCGGGTGGGCTGCGGCCCGGCGGCGCAGGCGGCCAGCAGCAGCATCGTGGCCGCGCACGCCGCCACGCTCCGTACCTTTCCGAAGATCACGCGCTTCCCTCCCCTTCGTGGCTCAGTATGGAAGCTATGTCAGCGGAGTCCCGATCGCGTGCCCTCATCGCCAACGGTTCGCTGACAGTTCTGGCAGTTCTGGCGGCCGCGGCGCTGACGCTGGCGGGGTGCGCCGCGCAGGAGCCGGGGGAGCCGTCGCCGATCGGGACCGGCGCTCCGGTGATCGTCCCACAGGGCCCCGGCAGTCCGGCCCGCACCGCCACCCCCGGCGAACGCCTCGGCCAGACGCCCGGCTCGCCGGTCGCCGCCGACGTGCGCTTCGCCGAGGGCATGGTCCCGCACCACCGGCAGGCGCTGGAGATGTCCGGCCTGGCCGGCGACCGTACGGAGAACGCCGCCGTACGCCGCTTCGCCGACCGGATCCTGACCACGCAGCGGCCCGAGATCACGGTCATGACCTCGTGGCTGACCGGCCTGGGCCGCGCCGTGCCGGACACGCACGCCCACGACCCCTCGTCCGGGGACGGCATGGCCTCACCCGCGGAGCTGAACGCCCTGCGCGCGGCCCGTGGCGCGGCATTCGACCGGATGTTTCTGGAGCTGATGATCAGGCACCACGAGGGGGCGCTGCGGATGGCGGGGGCGGAGCTGGCCGGGGGACGGGACCTGCGGATGCGGCTGATGGCGAAGGACGTGTACTCGGGTCAGAGCGTCGAGATCACCAGAATGCGGGCCGCGCTGCGATCACTGCCGTGATGGGCCTTGGTTGTTCTCAGAGTGCCGAGACCCACTCGTCCACGGTCGTGACCTCCGCCTGGCGCGGGAACACCTTCTCCACCAGCACCCGGTGCACCTCAGGGTCGGCGTCGAGGCACCCGTCGGCCAGGACGGTGAGCCCGAAGTCCAGGTCGGCCGCCTGCCGCAGCGTGGACAGCACCACCCCGCCGGTGGCGATGCCGGTCAGGACGAGATGGTCGACGCCCCCGGCCCGCAGGACCACGTCGAGGTCGCTGCCGGCGAACGCGCTGACCCGCCGCTTGGTGACGACGACGTCGCCGGGCTCGGGCGCCACGTCCGGATGGATCTCCATGGCCCGCGCGGCCTCGTCGCCGCCCGCCTGCGGCGTCGCCCGCGCCAGCCGGGCGAACATCTTGTTGCGCCCGCTGACCTCCGGGAACCCCGGCCGGAACCCGACGACCGCGTAAATCACCGGAACGCCGGCCGCCCTGGCGGCGCCGATCGCCTTGCCCAGGCGCGGCAGGTAGTCCGGGTCCGCGTACCGGTCGACGATGACCTGCTGGACATCCATGACGAGGAGAGCGTGCTGGGCCACCGTCACCCTTCCGTACCGCGAGCCAAGTCAACAACTGATTACTTGCTGAGCGTACCGGACGCGCCGCGGGTGGCGTGGCGACCCGCTCAGCAGATCTTGTAGGCGGCCCGCGAGGAGTTGTACGAGCAGGAGTCGACCAGCTTGCCGGACGCGTCGCGCAGGTAGCCGGTGTCGCTGGTCTGGTTCCAGATGTAGGCGTAGGTGTTCCCGCTCCTGTTCCAGTAGCGGGTGGTGGCGGTGTCCCTGCCCTTGCCGGTCCGCAGGGTGACCGTCTTCCCGGCCCTGAGGGTGAACGTGCCGAACGTGTAGATGTGGTCCGCCCGGCGCGTCCTGTCGCGCACGGTCCACCCCTTGAGGCTGACGGCCTTCCTGGTGGTGTTCCTGATCTGCACGTACTCGCCGTTCAGGCTGCTGTTCGCGCCGTGGTCCGGTGATCCCGGCGAGTTGTAGTAGATCTTGGTGATCCGGACGGCCGGCCCGGCCGCGTGGGCGGGCTGGGAGGCGACGACCATGCCGGCGGCCAGCACCACGGCGGCCGGCCAGGAGAGGATTCGCACGGTGACGCTCCTGGGGTGGGGATATGACGTGGAGCGATCCTATTGACGGCGCTCTGTGCTTTTGGACCGTTCCCGTATCGGTTTGATATCTGATACACCAGATGATCTCCGCACCCTCCCCGCCCTGGTCGCGGGGGTGGCGGGCGCACTGCCCGCCCGCTCGCCCACGCAGGTGTCCCCGGGCTCAGCTGACCGCCTGCTTCACCAGCGCACCGATCCGCTCCTCCACCTCTTCCGTGATCTCGGTCAGCGCGAAGGCGACCGCCCACATCGCCCCGTCGTCCAGCTTCGCCGGGTCGCTGAACCCGAGCGTCGCGTAACGCGTCTTGAACTTCGCCGCCGGCTGGAAGTGGCACACGAGCTTGCCGTCCAGCGCGTAGGCGGGCATCCCGTACCACAGCTTCGGCGCCAGGCTGGGGGCGCCGGCCAGGACGACGGCGTGGACCCGCTCGGCCAGGACCCGGTCCGCGTCGTTCATCTCGGCGATCTTCGCGAGCACGTCCTGCTCCGCCTGCGCCGCCTTGTCCGCCGGGCTGCGCCGCGCCGACGTCTTCAGCTCCCGGGCGTGGTCCTTCATCGCGGCCCGCTCCTCGGCGGTGAAACCCTCGTACGTGTTGGTGGCGCTCATGGTGTTCTCCCTTGTCGTTCCCGGTGTGAGACGAGTCTGTCCGGTCGCGTCGATACATTCGCTATGCGATGACGATGCGACGGCTTCGGGAGTGTAGCGACCGAGGAGAACCTTCGACCGGCCTGGGCCGACGCCGCTCACCAGCCGTGGGTCCGGCGGACGGACCGGTCAGTCGTCCGCCGGGCGGCTCGTGCGGTTCAGCCAGGCGACCACGGCCAGCACCCGCTTGTTCCGCTCGCTGCCGGGATCCGTCCCGTCCGGGATGAGTTTGCGGAAGATCTCCGAGACGTGGCGCTCGATGGCCGGGATGGACAGCCGGATCTCGGTGGAGATGCTCTTGTTCGTCCATCCCGCGACCATGAGGTTGAGGATGCGCAACTCGATCTCGCTGAAGGCGGACGCCCCGGCCTGCTGCTTGCGGAGGGACTCCACCACGTCGACGGCGATGTCCGCGTCCACGACTGAGCGGCCCTGCGCCACGCGGCAGATGTCGGCGTACAGGCTGACCGGCGTCACCCGGTCCTTGTAGAGGAACCCGAGCGGGCCGTGCGGGATCTGCCGGGCGGCCCTGCGGACGTAGTGGTGGCGCAGATCCTCCTCGTACCCCGACATGATGATGATGCCGAGATCGGGGAACTCCTCGCGCAGCTGCTCGGCGACCCGGATCCCCTGATCGGTCAGGCTGGGCGGCATCCGCAGGTCCACGATGACCACGTCGGGCGGGTCGGCGCGGACCTGCTCGAGGAAGGTGTCCACGCGCTCCGAGCAGATGGTCACGTCGAGCCCGCGCTCCTGCAACGAGTTGCGCAGGCTGGTGCGCCAGAGCTCGTTGTCGTCGATGATCCCTACGCGAAATCCCATCGCGCCACCACTCTCGTTCCCTCGCCGGCGGCGCTCGACATCTCGAAGATGCCGCCGCTGTCCTCGATCCGCAGGCGCACGCCCGCGATCCCGGCTCCCGCCGGGTCGGCGGTGCCGACTCCGTTGTCGGTCACCTCAAGGACGAGCAGGTCGCCGAACTTGGCCAACTGGACACGCACGCTCTGCGCGGAGGCGTGCTTGAAGATGTTGAGCAGCAGTTCTTTCGTCGTGTAGTAGAGGACCTCCTCCAGGCGACCGAGATCCATGTCGCGGATGTCGAGGGCGACGCGCATGTTGAGCTGGTCGGCGATGTTCGCGACGGCGGACCGCAGGCCGCCCGTCAGCTCCGCGGGGCGATAACCGCGGGTGGTGGCGCGGATCTGGTCGATGGCCTTGTCGATCTTCTCGCACACCGTGCCCAGGCCGTCGGCGACCGGGCCCGGCTGGACGGCGGCCTGAAGGCTCATCACGTCGATCCGCGCGGCGTAGAGCGTCTGCTGCACCCCGTCGTGCAGGTCGCGGGACAGGGACCTGGCCGCCAGCTCGCGCTCGTGCACGAGTTCCTGACGGGAGGCGGCCAGGTCGGCGACGCGGGCCTGGAGGCTCGCCTGCGACTGGGCGTTGGCGATGATGCCGTACGCGACGGATCGAACCTCGTCCATCCGGCGCCAGTTCCGCAGTACCGCGGGGTGGCCGACGATGACGGCGACCGGCTCACCGGCTCCCGAGGTGACGAACTCCCGCGAGTCGCCGGAACGGCTGCGGACGGTACAGGGCCGGCCGTCCGGCCCCACGTACGCGTTCGCGGGCGGGTCCCAGTAGAAGACCTCAAGCGTCTGGTCGTCCAGCGCCTGCCGCAGATAATCCACCACAGCGGAGGGGGTCGCCAGGTACGGCAGGTCGTGCAGCAGCCTCGACTGCAGCAGAAGGCGGGCCACCAGTGAGGCCAGCAGGCTCAGCAGCAGCACCGTCATGATCAGGCCGAGCAGCGCGTAGGCGTGATAGTTGGTGAACGAGGGGCTCAACATCAGGGTGGTGCTGATGACGGCGGTCAGCACGGCCAGGACGACCGATCCGATCGCGAACGGCAGCAGCGCCTTGCGCTCGAACGAGTTCTCGTTCGCCACCCTGCGGAGCTGGATCCGGCACATCCACACCGCGGTGCCACACCATCCGGCGCCCAGCACGAACGCCACCACCTGGTAAAGGTCCGGATCGGCGTGGAGCGTGGGCCACCAGGCGCCGGGCAGGTACTTGTTCCACTCCGGCCTGGCGAGGAACCCTTGCCCGACCGTCCCCACCACGATGAAGAAGAACGCGACGGCGAGCCAGACCTTGTGCTCACGGGTGAGCCGCTTGTTCCGGTACTTGAGGACGCCGTACCCCAGCGGGAACGTGTAGACGCCCGAGGCCAGCATGGACACGTAGGGGAACGGGCCGCCCAGGACATCCACCCCCGTGGTGGAGAACGCGAACCCGGCGATGACAAAACTGAGGCCGGTGGCGAGCTGGTCCTGAACGCGGATCAGCATGACGCCGGTCGCGGTGAAGGCCGCGACGACAACAGTCTCAATGGTGAGAAAGTACGGATTTCGGTAAATAAGCGGACTCTGGCTGAGAAGGACGAGGGCGGCTGCCCCGCAGGCGCTTAACAGTACAAGTACCCATACTTGGATAAAACGCCCACGAGTTCCATCGCGCGCAAGGGTTCCAGGGTCGGCTGGCATCACCTTCAGCCTGGGTGTTCCATTCCTGCCCCGTCAAGGCTGGAAGGCCATCGCCCCGGTGATGGATGTCCATCACATTCGGCCTATTGTCCATCGTTTGATGAATTTTTTTGTTGGTTGGGTGATTGACCGGGAACAGCCAGTGCGGAACGCAACAAATACGCGCACAAGAGATTCTATGGGGGGATCGTAACGTGCACGAATTCGCGGCGGCACTCACCACGGGCGGGGCAGGCGAGATCCGCATCGACGGGGACGCACGGGACCTCGCCGCCGTGCTGGAGGGCCCGGCGATCGGCGGGTTCTCCGTCGGGAGGGTGCCGGACAGGCCGGCGGACGCGGATCGCGACGGCCTGATCTCGGTCGACGAGGTCCAGGCGGTGGGGGCCGAGCAGACACCACAACGATGGCTGTACGGGGGCGCGGGGGAGATCATCCTCGCCCGCGCCCGGGAACGCGCGCCCGGCACCTGCTCGCCCAGGCACCGGCGTCCGGGCCCGCGACAGCTGCACCGCCGACTTCAGCCGCCCCGTCGAGTTCCTCCAGGAAGGAACCAGATCATGCGTGCGAGCATCGTCTCCACCACCCCGTCGGCCGTCCTGCCGGCCGACGGGGTGAGGGCGGGCGACCACGACGCGGTGCACGGCATTCAGAACGCACGAGTCGTAGAGCGGCAGTCACACCACGACCATGATTCCGCGGTGAGCACGACGTGTCTCATCGAATGACGCGAGAAGGCCGCACGTAGGTGAAGGACTGACGATTTCCGGTCCGGCGGATCGGAATCCTGCCATTCGTTCTCAGCGTCGGGGACGGTGGGAGGGCGGGTCTGGGGGAGACCTCTTCGGGGGCTTTCGGGGGCTATAGAGGTGACACCTGGATCCTGCACGTCGGGAAGGCCCGGCAAGGCGCTTTCCCGGATATCAGGTTTCTAGGCGGCGGGACTGCTCGGGGTCCGCCGCGGGGGAGGGTGGATGAACCGAGCTATTTTCTGGTTCGCGGGCGCCGACCACGATCTGATCGGGCGGGCGCCGGTCGAACGGGCACGGTATTTCGGCGTCGGATTCGCCGTGGTGCTGACGGCGGTGACGGCGTTCGGTGGAATGCTCCTGGTGCTGTCAATGGTTTCGCCGCCTCTGGTCTGGTGGTACGCGATCATCGCGCTGGTCTGGGCGCTGTTCGTCTTCAACCTCGACCGCTCACTGGTCGCCAACGTCGACTACGGCCCGCTGACCGGGGACAACACAGGGCTGAAGCCGAAGTCGTCGATGGCCGGGCGGATGCTCACCTACGGCGGACGCCTGCTGGCCGCGATACTGATCGCCCTGGTCGTCTCCGAACCGGTGCTCATGCAGTTCTTCGCGCCGGAGATCGAGCAGGAGTTACGGAAACTCCAGGTCTCCGACCTGTCGGCGGTGTCGTACGAGGTGCGGAACAGCAACGCCTTCGCCGATCGGAAGGCCGCCGGCGACAAGGCCCTGGCGGACGCCAGGAAGGCCAAGAGGAACAGCGACGCCGACGCGCTTCGCAAGCGCAAGGCGATGGACGAGGAGATCAACGGAACCGGCGGCACCGGCCTCAAGGGGTGCGAACGCATCTGCGTCATGAAAGAGCGGGCCTACCGGAGGGCGCAGGCGCGCGCCGACGCGGCCGGGACGGCGCTGGAAAGGGCCGAGACCACGCACCGGAAGGAGCAGGCCGCGCTGGAGCGTGACATCAAGGCCGAGATCGACGCGCAGCGCGACAAGGTCAAGGCGAACGGCGGCCTGCTCAACCGCGAGCGGGCCCTGGACGCCGCCGCGGCCAAGAATCCCGCTCTGGCCGCCCGCCGCTGGATCATCACCGCCATGCTGGTCATGGTCGATCTGATGCCCGTGCTGCTCAAGCTGTTCGGACCGCTGACCATGCACGACTACCGGCTGCGCCGCAGGACCGCGCGCGAGGCCGAGGCGTACGGGCGGCACCTCATGGAGGAGCACAGCGCCCAGGAGGCGGAGCGGGCCGTCCGGATGCGCCGGCGCGACGTGCGGCAGGCGGTCGAGGAGCGGGGCCATCGCCAGCGCCTGGCCCACACGAACCTGGAAGCGGATCACGCCGACGAGCTCCACCGCGAGAGGCTCCAAGCCGCACGCGTCATCGCCAAGGAGCGGATCCAGCTCGACCTGGAGTACGACCTGCAGGAGGCGCGTCTGCGTCACCGTCACCGCCTGGTCGGCCTCACCCGGCGGATCAAGAGGACGCGGAGCGGCGGGGGGAGCGTGGGCGCGGGGACCACCATCCCGTACCGGCAGGAGCCGTACGGCACGGACGACCGGCTCGTCCTCAACGACCGCTGGGTGGTGCGCGGTGAGGGGCCGCCCTCCGGCAGGGGCGGCCAGGGCGAGACCCGGCTCGGCTACGACAAGGACGACCCGGCCAGAAAGGTCGTCATCAAGCGGGTCAGGTGGCTCGGCGACCGCGACATGAGCTCGGTGGAGTTCCGCAAGGCCACCGAGCGGTTCGAGAAGGAGATCGACCGCCACCGCAAGGTGGTGAGCGACTACGTCGCGCCCGTCGTCGACTCCGGGTTCGACTCCCGCTTCGGCCTCTTCATCATCACCCCGCTCTACCCTGACACGATCTTCAGCAGGCTGCACGCCCGGATGACGCCGGACGGCGAGTTCATGCCCACCCTGGAATGGGCCCTGCGGATCACCGAGCAGGTGCTGCTGGGCCTGCGTGACTGCTTCGAGCAGCACGCCCTGATCCACCTCGACATCAAGCCCGCCAACATCGCGCTGGAGGCGAACCCCGATCAGGTGCGCATCATCGATTTCGGCCTGGCCAAGGTCGTTTCCCAGGAGGGCGAGATCACCAGCGGAGTCACCGGCGCGACCCGGTTCTACGCCCCGCCGGAGCAACTGCGGTCGTCGCGGACGAACAAGGGGGCCTGGTGCTCGCCTCGCGCCGACGTCCGCGCCGTGGCCGCCACCGTGTACGAGATCCTGACCGGCTCGCCGCCGCTGCTCCGCGAGGCCCTGGCCGCCGGGATGCTCGACGGCAGCCACCACATCGCCCCCGACCGCTTCCCGGACTTCATCAAGCTGCACCAGGCGACGCTGCCGATCCGGCCGCGCCTCCTGCTGCCCGAACTGCCTGAGCCGATCGACGACCTCGTCATGCGCTGGCTGTCGCCCCGGCCGGGCGACCGGGCGGCCGACCCCGGCAAGGCCCTGGAGCAGTTACGGGCGGCACGGGCCGCCATGCCGGAGGGCGCCGACTCCATGTGGGTCGGGCCCCTGCACGTCAGGGACCAGCGCCAGGACCATCACCAGGGCCGGTCTCCCGAAGGCACCCTCGACACCGCCGGCCGAGACGACGAGCAGGGACAGGCGTGACCATGACACAGCAGCTACCCGCGTTCCTGGCCGGAATCATCGTGGGCGCCCTGCAGACACTCGTGTTCCTCGCCCTGCGCGCCCGGTGGCTGGAACGGCGGGTACGCCGTGGCGCCGCGCCACGGCCGACGACGTCCGCC
>NZ_JAHKRL010000255.1 GCF_019396405.1 Nonomuraea rhizosphaerae
ACCCAGATGCTCGACTTCGTCGAGCCCGATCCGGCGCCGCGGCCGGCCGACGTCATCGACCGGCTGCGTCGCGGCGAGATCAGCACCCAGCAGGCGCTGTCCGAACTGGAGGCCGGGACATGATGCCGCAGTTGCTGACCGTAGGGGTCAAACGCCCGGACCGCCGCCTCGTCCGCGTCCGGGTCCCGGTCGTGCCGGTCGTGCTCCTGCTCTCACCGGTCCTGCTCCTGGCCCTGGTGGCGGGCGTCGTGGCCGGTCACGTGTACCACGTCGACACGTTGCGGGCGCTGCGCACCGGCTGGCGCATCGTCTGCGCGCTGCCCGGCACCCGGTTCGACGCCCAGTTCGACCGTACGGCCGTGCTCGTGGCGATCCGATGAGCCATCCGATGAGCCATCCGGTGAGCCGCCCGGTGAGCCACCCGGTGAGCCACCCGACAAGAGAGGTCGCGATGAGCGAGCAACGCAAGGACGTCCTCGGCCTGCTGGCCGAGGGCACGATCAGCGTGGAGGAGGCCGAGCGGCTCATCGTCGCGCTCGAACGGGCTCAGCCGGCGGCGTCGGCGAGCCTCGCCACCCGGCCGAAGGGCAGGGCGAAGTACCTGCGGGTGGTGATGGAGTTCCTCGGCGAGGGCGAGGCGGACCGGCTCAACGTGCGCGTACCGCTGCAACTGCTGCGGGCCGGCGTGCAGCTGGCGGCCCTGGTCCCGCCGCGGGCGCTGGAGCGGGCCAACGCCGAGCTGGTCAGGTCAGGCGTGCCGATCGACCTGACACAGCTCAGGCCCGAACACCTCGAAGCGCTCGTGGAGCACCTCGACGAGACGATCGTGGAGCTCGACATGTCCGACGGCTACCTGCGGGTCTTCTGCGAGTAAGGGCCGTCCGGCACCATCGATCGGGGCCGCGGCGCCGTGTCAGCACGGCGACGGTCCGGTATCAGCGCGACCGGCGATGGTGGACGCCATGAACACTCCACCGATCACCGCCCGCGCCGCCCCGCTTTCCCGCCCGCTCTCGGCGCGGGCCCACGCCTCAGCTAATCGGTGTTGCTAAGTACCGGTAGTCAGCGTTACTTTGTACCGGTAGTCAGCGTCACCGAGTAGCTGGACGGAGATGTCCCATGGGCAGGCAGATCACCGAGATGCTCAAGGGAACGCTGGAGGGCATCGTCCTGGCGATCCTCTCCGGCCGATCCGCCTACGGCTACGAGATCACGGCGTGGCTGCGCGACCAGGGCTTCTCCGGCATCGCCGAGGGCACCGTCTACGCGCTGCTGGTCAGGATCGAGCAGCGGGGCCTGGTCGACGTGGAGAAGGTCCCGTCCGGGAAGGGGCCGCCGCGCAAGGTGTACACCCTCAACGCCCGGGGGCGGGACCACCTCGAGGAGTTCTGGACGACCTGGAGCTTCCTCACCGGCAAGCTCGAACAGCTCCGCGAAGGAGGCAACTGACCATGGCCACAGAGTCACCCGGGCCGAAGAGCCGCTACCTGCAGTACCTGGAGATCATCACCGGGTCGCTGGAGGAGAAGAAGCGCTACCGGCAGTACAAGGCGCGCATCAAGCGCCTCCCCGAGAACTACCGCACGGCGGCCGAGGCGCTGGAGCGGTACCTGATGCACTTCGGGCCGGCCGACGGGGCCGGCGCGATGACGATGTACGAGGACCTCGCCGACCTGTTGGAGCAGGGCGCGGCGGACCGGACCCCGATCCGCGACATCTTCGGGCACGACCCCGTCGAGTTCGTCGAGGCGTTCATGGCCAACTACCCCGCCGGCCAGTACAGGGCCCGCGAACGTGACCGCTTCACCAGCGCCGTCGCCCGCGCCGCGGGCGAGGGGAACACGAGAGAGGACAGGACGCTCTGATGACGACACAGTCAGCCCCGGCGATCCGGGTGCAGGGCCTGCGCAAGTCCTACAAGGAGCTGCACGTGCTGCGCGGCGTGGACTTCGACGTGGCGCGAGGCAGCATCTTCGCCCTGCTCGGCTCGAACGGCGCGGGCAAGACCACGGCCGTGAAGATCCTGTCCACGCTGCTCAGGGCCGACGCGGGCACGGCGCTGGTGAACGGCTTCGACGTCACCGGGCAGGCCGCGGACGTGCGCGAGTCCATCAGCCTCACCGGGCAGTTCGCGGCGGTGGACGAGATCCTCAGCGGGCGGGAGAACCTGGTGCTGGTCGCCCGGTTACGGCACCTGAAGGAACCGGGGCGGATCGCCGACGGCCTGCTGGCGCGCTTCTCGCTGACCGAGGCGGGCGGGCGGAAGGTGGCGACGTACTCGGGCGGCATGCGCCGCCGCCTCGACATCGCGATGAGCCTGATCGGCGACCCGCCGGTCATCTTCCTCGACGAGCCGACGACGGGCCTCGACCCCGAGGCGCGCCTTGAGGTGTGGAAGGCGGTCAGGGAGCTGGCCGGCCGGGGCACGACGGTGCTGCTGACCACGCAGTACCTGGACGAGGCCGAGCAGCTCGCCGACCGGATCGCGATCCTGCACGAGGGCCGGATCCTCGTCAACGGCACCCTGGGCGAGCTCAAGCAGCTGCTGCCGCCCGCCAAGGTCGAGTACGTCGAGAAGCAGCCCACCCTGGAGGACGTCTTCCTCGCGCTCGTCGGCGGCGACGGCGCGAAGGCGGCGCGGACGAGTGAGGAAGAGAGATGACCAAGCACTTCTTCGGCGACACCGCCGTGCTCACGGGCCGGAGCCTGCGCCACATCAGCCGCAGCCCGGACACCATCATCACCACCGCGATCATGCCGATCGCCATGATGCTGATGTTCGTCTACGTGTTCGGCGGCGCGATCAGGACGGGGGCGGACTCCTATGTGAACTACCTGCTGCCCGGCATCCTGCTCATCACGGTCGCCTCGGGCATCGCCTACACCGCCTACCGGCTGTTCATGGACATGAAGAGCGGCATCTTCGAGCGTTTCCAGTCCATGCCGACCGCGCGCTCGTCGGTGCTGTGGGCGCACGTGCTGACCTCGCTGGCGGCCAACGTGATCTCGCTCGTGGTCGTCGTGCTCGTCGCCCTGCTGATGGGTTTCCGCTCGTCGGCGGGGTTGGCGGCGTGGCTCGCGGTCGCCGCCGTCCTGATCCTGTTCACCCTGGCGCTGACGTGGATCGCCGTCATCCCCGGCCTGACCGCCAAGACCATGGAGGGCGCGAGCGCGTTCTCCTATCCGCTCATCTTCCTGCCGTTCCTCAGCTCGGCCTTCGTGCCGACCGACACCATGCCCGGCCCGGTGCGCGCCTTCGCCGAGAACCAGCCGGTGACCTCCATCGTCAACGCCGTCCGCGCCCTGCTCGCCGAGCAGCCGGTCGGCGACGACATCTGGATCGCCCTGGCCTGGTGCGCCGGCATCCTCGTCGTCGCCTACGTCTTCGCCATGAACGCCTACCGCCGCAAGATCTCCTGAAGGAATGATCATGACTGAGTCCGTCCACACCGTACCGGCGATGCCGGCGGCGCGTCAGCCCGGCTGCCCCTTCGACCCGCCCAAGGAGCTGGTCGAGGCCCGCGAGCACGGCCCGATCAGCCGCTTCCCCTTCCCCGACGGGCACCAGGGCTGGCTGGTGACCGGCTACGACCTGATCCGGGCGATCCTGGCCGACCCGCGCTTCAGCTCACGCAAGGAGCTCATGAGCCACCACCCGCTCATCGACTACGGCGACATCGAGGTGCCGCCCGCGCCGCCCGGCGAGTTCCTGCTCATGGACGAGCCCCGGCACGGCCGCTACCGCAAGCCGCTGGTCGGCAAGTTCACCGTCCGCCGGATGCGGCTGCTCACCGAGCGGGTCGAGCAGATCACCGCCGAGCACCTGGACGCCATGGAGAAGGCCGGCCCGGGGGTGGACCTGGTGACCGCGTTCGCCAAGCCGATCCCCGCCGTCGTCATCTGCGAACTGCTCGGGGTGCCGTACGAGGACCGTGGCCGTTTCCAGGACAACATCGACAAGTTCCTCGGCGGGGAGGTCGGCGACGAGGAGCTGATCGCGGCCTACCTCGCGACCCAGCAGTACCTGGCGGAGCTGGTGGCCGCCAAGCGCGCCGCGCCCACCGACGACGTGCTCAGCGACCTGCTCGACAGCGACCTGACCGACGAGGAGCTGCAGGGGATGGCGCTGATCCTGCTGTCGGCCGGGTTCGACACCACCGCCAACATGCTGGCCCTGGGCACCTTCGCGCTGCTGCGCAACCCGGAGCAGCTCGCCGCCCTGCGCGCCGACCCCGCCCTCACCGACCCGGCCGTGGAGGAGCTGCTGCGCTACCTGAGCGTCGCCAAGCAGTTCGTGCGGGTCGCGCTGGAGGACGTCGAGCTGGCCGGTCACACCGTCGAGGCCGGGACGATGCTCATCCTGTCCCTCAGCACCGCCAACCGCGACCCCGAGCGCTTCACCGACCCGCACAAGCTCGACCTGCGCCGGCAGGACGGCGGCCATCTGGCCTTCAGCCACGGCATCCACCAGTGCCTCGGCCAGCAGCTGGCCCGGGTCGAGCTGCGGGTCGCGCTGCCCGCCCTGCTCGACCGCTTCCCCACGCTGCGGCTGGCCGTGCCGGACGAGGAGGTGTCCCTGCGCCCGGAGACCGCCGACATCTACGGGGTCAAGAGCCTCCCGGTCACCTGGGACGCGTGACCGGGCGGCCGCACCACGGAGGCGCCCCGGGCGCGGGCGGGGCCCGGGGGCGGGCTT
>NZ_JAHKRL010000028.1 GCF_019396405.1 Nonomuraea rhizosphaerae
CCCGCCCCCCCCCCCCCCCGGGGGCGGGGCGGCGTGGCGCTCGACGGCGAGTACGGCGTGGCGGCCATGCGGCTGATCGCCGACGGCTCCTCGCTGCGGGCCAGGAAGGCGTGGTTCCTGCTGGACGACGCGGTGATCGCCCTCGGCGCGGGCATCACCGCCTCCGACGGCCGGCGCGTCGAGACCGTCGTCGAGAACCGCAACACCCACGACCGGCACCCGCCGCTGACCCGTGGCGACGGCTGGTTCCACCTGGCCGGCGTGGCCGGGTACGCGCTGCTCGACGGCGCCGGGGCGAAGGTGGTCCGCGACGAGCGCACCGGCCGCTGGCGGGACATCGACAAGGGCGCCACCACCGGCGGCGACACGACCCCCGTCACCCGGCACTACACGACCATCCTCGTCGACCACGGCGTGGACCCCCGCAAGGCGCGTTACGCCTACGCCGTCCTGCCCGACGCCTCCGTCGCCCAGACCGCGGCCTACCGCGGCCGGGTCAAGATCCTCGCCAACTCCTCGACGGTCCAGGCCGTCACCCGCGACGACCTGATCGCCGCCGTCTTCTGGCGCGCCGGGACCGTCGAGACCTCCGACGGGCCGCTCACCGCCGACGGCCCGTGCACGCTGCTGGTCCGCCGCGACGGCGGGCGGGTGCGGCTGGCCCTCTCCGACCCGTCCAGGACGGCCGACGAGGTGAGGGTCGCGCTGCCCTGGCCGGTGAAGTCGGTCGGGAAGAGCGACCGCGGCGTGCGCAGGTCCAAACGGGCGGTCAAGGTGGAGGTGGGTGGCAGCCGCGGTCACGCCCGTACCGCGGTGGTGCGCGTCTGAGAGCCGCCTTCGTGACGGTGTGGGGTGCGTACAGGGGGGAGGTGGGGTTCATCTCACGAAAGCCCTGCTCGTAAAGTGACGATGGGTGCACCATCGAGCCGGGGAGTACACGTTGCACGAGAAACTGTCATCGATCTACGACAACGTTCTGCGCCGCAACCCTGGGGAGGCCGAGTTCCACCAGGCGGTCCGCGAGGTGCTCGACAGCATAGGGCCGGCCCTCGTGAAGCACCCCGAGTACGCCGAATCGAAGATCATCGAGCGCATCTGCGAGCCTGAGCGCCAGATCATCTTCCGGGTGCCCTGGATGGACGACCGCGGCGAGGTGCACATCAACCGCGGCTTCCGGGTCGAGTTCAACAGCGCGCTGGGCCCGTACAAGGGCGGCCTGCGCTTCCACCCGTCGGTCTACCTGGGGATCGTCAAGTTCCTCGGCTTCGAGCAGATCTTCAAGAACAGCCTGACCGGCCTGCCGATCGGCGGCGGCAAGGGCGGGTCGGACTTCGACCCCAAGGGCCGTTCCAACCGCGAGATCATGGCCTTCTGCCAGAGCTTCATGACCGAGCTGTACCGGCACATCGGCGAGTACACCGACGTGCCCGCCGGTGACATCGGCGTCGGCGGCCGGGAGGTCGGCTACCTGTTCGGCCAGTACAAGCGCATCACGAACCGCTACGAGTCGGGCGTGATCACCGGCAAGGGGCTGGCGTACGGCGGCGCGCAGGTGCGGACCGAGGCCACCGGCTACGGCTGCACGTTCTTCGTGGAGGAGATGCTGAAGGCGCGCGGCACGTCGTTCGACGGCAAGCGGGTCGTGGTGTCCGGCTCCGGCAACGTGGCGATCTACACCATCGAGAAGATCGAGCAGCTCGGCGGCATCGTGGTGGCCTGCTCCGACTCCTCCGGCTACGTCCTCGACGAGAAGGGCATCGACCTGGCGCTGCTCAAGGAGGTCAAGCAGATCGAGCGCGGCCGCCTGGACATCTACGCCAAGCGCCGCGGCGAGTACGTCGAGTACGCGCCGGACCGCAACGTGTGGGAGGTGCCCTGCGAGGTGGCGATGCCGTCCGCCACGCAGAACGAGATCACCGGCCGCGACGCCGCCTTCATGGTGGACAACGGCTGCGTCGCCGTCGGCGAGGGCGCCAACATGCCGACCACGCCTGAGGGGATCAAGGTGTTCCTGGAGGCGGGCGTCGCGTTCGGGCCGGGCAAGGCCGCCAACGCGGGCGGCGTGGCGACCAGCGCGCTGGAGATGCAGCAGAACGCCAGCCGCGACTCGTGGACGTTCGAGTTCTCCGAGCGCCGTCTCCAGGAGATCATGCAGGACATCCACGCCCGTTGCCTGCAGACCGCCGAGGAGTACGACATGCCGGGCAACTACGTGGCCGGCGCCAACATCGACGGCTTCCGGCGCGTCGCCGACGCCATGCTGGCCCTGGGCCTGATCTGAACGACGCCTGATCTGAACGACGCCGGCTCTTTGTCCAAATGTCCCTGGACAATGTTCGGACGAGGATCCGGCGGTTCCTCGCGCTGCTCCCGGCATAGTCGGAACCGTGGCCGCTGACCTCGGCGTCGGCGGCCCGCGGCGCCGCACCGGCGCCGCTCTCACGGCGATCCGAAGGAGCAGATTCCTCATGAAGATCCAGGTGGCGGCTGTCACGGTGTCCGTCGCGGCGGTCTCGGCGCTCATGCTGACGGCGGGACCGGCCAGCGCCCACTCCTACGACGGCAAGGACCCCTACCGGACGGGGTGCGCCAACTCCAAGGTGAACACCGGGAAGAAGGCCACGCTGAAGAACGAGATCGGCGAGAGCCTGGGCGTGATCCGGCTTTACTACTCCCGTCGCTGCGGCACCAACTGGGGCGAGACGCAGGTGCCCAAGAACGCGACCGGCCAGATCACGGTCTTCACCAGCAAGAAGCGCATCTCGTTCAGCTACCGCGCCGGGAACGGCGGGCACCACTGGGGTGACATGGTCTACGCCCCCAGCGGCGTCTGCGCCCAGGCGACGGGCACGGTGACGGCCGGGATCGGCCGCGTCAACAAGGGCAGCGGCACCACGGGCAAGGCCTGCGGCTGACCCGCCCGGGGCTCCTGCCCGGCCTTCACGGCGAGAGGCCCTTCACGGCCGGGGCCCCTACCGGGCCTTCGCGGTAAGGGGGAAAGTGACGCCGGTCAGGTCCTCGGAGGCCGTCCACAGGCGGCGGGCGAGCTCGCCGTCCCGGGCGGCCTTCGACCGGCCGACGAGCTTCGGCGCGCCGCGTCCCTCCATGAAGCCGCCCGGCCCGGCGTAGCCTCCGCCCGGCACGTCCGCCACCGCCGCGTACAGCGTGGGCAGCGCGCCGTCGTCGTCGCTCTGCGCAAGGCGGCCGATGACGGCCGTGCGCAGCCGCCGCAGCAGGGGCCGCTCGTCGTCGAGGTGCCCGAGCAGGTTGGTGGCCGCCAGGCCGGGGTGCGCGGCGGTCGCCAGCACCGGCGAGCCGGCCTCGGTGAGGCGGCGTTGCAGCTCCGTGGTGAACAGCAGGTTCGCCAGCTTCGACTGCGCGTACGCGGGGAAGGCCCGGTACGGCCTGCGCTCCCAGTTGAGGTCGTCGAGGTCGATCGCGCCCCCTCGGTGGCCGGTGGAGGAGACGGTGACCACCCGCTCCCGGATGCGCGGCAGCAGCAGGTTCGTCAGCGCGAAGTGCCCGAGGTGGTTGGTGCCGAACTGCAGCTCGAAGCCGTCGGCGGTACGGCCGAGCGGCGGGATCATCAGGCCGGCGTTGTTGATCAGCACGTCGACCGGCTCGGTGAGGTCCTCGGCGAACGCCCGGACCGAGGCCAGGTCGGCCAGGTCGAGCCGGCGCACGTCCACCTCGCCGCTCATGGTCGCGGCGGCGGCGTGGCCCTTGGTGAGGTCGCGGACGGCGAGCACGACGCGGGCCCCCTTGGTGGCTAGCGCGCGGGCGGCGGCGCGGCCGATGCCGCTGTTCGCGCCGGTGACGACGACGGTGCGGCCGGTCATGGCGGGGATCTGCGCGGTCGTAAATGTTGTCATGGGCAACAATGTATGCAGCGACAACAATGATGTCAACGACAACATGTACCGGCTATGATGGCGTCGTGCCCGCCTACCACCATGGAAACCTCCGGGAGACTCTCCTTGCCGCCGCCGAGCGCAGCCTGCGGCGGCACGGGGCGGACCAGCTCTCGCTGCGTGAGCTGGCCCGCGAGGCCGGCGTCAGCCACGCCGCGCCGCGCCGGCACTTCCCCGACCGTCAGGCGCTGCTGGACGCGCTCGCCGAGGCGGGGTTCGCCCGGCTCGACCAGGAGCTGCGCGCGGCGCTCGGCGGCGTGGGGGAGGAGTTCGAGCCGCGCCTGCACGCCATGGCGGTGGCGTACCTGCGGTTCGCCACCGAGGACGCCGCGCTGCTGGAGCTGATGTTCGCCGGCAAGCACCGCGAGGGCGCCGACCGGCTCGTGGCGGCCGCCGCCGCGCCGTTCGGGCTGATGCACGACCTGATCGCGCAGGGGCAGGCGCAGGGACTGCTGGAGCCCGGCGATCCGCAGCAGGTGGGGATCGTGTTCTTCGCGACGCTGCAGGGCATCGCGACGCTGGTCAACGGCAACCTGGTGGTGCCCGAGCTGCTCGACGGGATCGTGGAGACCGCTGTCGGCCAGTTCGTCCGGGGGGCGCGGCGGCGGTAGCGACCGGCCGCGCCGTCCGGCCTCAAGGCGTCCAGGTCACGCGGCGTGCGGGCCGCGAGGCTTCAGGCGGTGGCCGGGGGCTGCTCCGGCGCGGCGTCGCCGTCGCCGGAGAGCAGGGCGCTCAGGCCGCCGCGGGCGTCCTCGATCACGATGGCCTCGGCCGTCGCCGAGTCGCCCGCGCGCAGCGCGCGGACCAGCGCGCGGTGGCCGGCGTAGCGGTCGAGGCCGAAGCGCGGGTCGTGGGCGACGCGTTCGAGCCGCCGGGCCCGGGTCTCGGACAGGGAGAACACCCGGGTCTGGTCGAGCAGCCGCACCAGGACCGGGTTGTCGGCGCAGGCGCTGACGGCGTCGTTGAAGCGCTGCATGGTGTCCAGGAGCTGGTTGACGTGCCGGGTCATCGGCGCGCCGTCCTTGTGCCGCTGCTTGATGAGGATCAGCAGGTCGTCGGCCTCGTCGAGGATGGCGTCGAGGTTGTCGAGCTGCTCGGCCGTCACGTGCCGGGCCGCGAACCTGGCCACCATCCCGCGCAGCGCCACCTCCACCTCGGCCAGTTCCTGCAGCGCGGTGTCGCCGATGGTCGAGACCTTCACCGTGCGCGGGCCCGTACGTTCGAGCAGCCCGTCCTGCTCCAGCCGCCTGATCGCCTCGCGCACCGGGGTGGGGCTCACGGCGAGCCTTTCGGCCAGCCCGCGCTCCGTCACCTTCTGGCCCGGCCGGAGCTCGCCCGTGACGATGGCGGCGCGGACCGACTGGTAGGCCCGGTCGGCGAGGGTGTCGCTGTTGAGCGTCGCGAGAGATTCGGTGGCCACGGCCGTAGCATACAGTCTCGCCATGGCAGGGCAATAAGCAACTGTTGACGAAGATGCTATAGCAAATATACGGTCGCAGCGTGTCGTACAAGGACAACACGGCGTTTCGCGTCCTGATCACCACGGATTACCTGAAGCCGGACGACGAGGTCGACCACTACCTGCGCCGGGCCGGGTGCGAGACCGCGCACCTGCCGATGCGCGGCCGGCGCGACCCGGAGGAGCTGGCGCGGGCGCTGCGCGGGTTCGAGGCGGCGCTGATCGCGAACGAGCCCATGACGGCGGACGTGCTCGCACGGGCGACGGCCCTGCGCGTGATCGTGCGGACCGGCGTCGGGTACGACTCCGTCGACGTCGAGGCGGCCACCCGGCTGGGCGTCACGGTCAGCAACCTGCCGGGCGTCAACGCGAACGCCGTCGCCGAGTACACGATGGGACTGCTCCTGGCCGCCGCCCGCCGCCTGGTGCACAGCGCCATGGGGGTCGTGGCCGGCGGGTGGCCGCGCGAGGACGGGCGTGAGCTGCGGGGGGCGACGCTCGGCCTGATCGGGTACGGCGCCGTGGCGCGGGCGGTCGTCCCGCTCGCCCGCGCGTTCGGCATGACGGTGCTCTGCAGGACGAACGTGCCCCCCGGCGAGCGGGCGGGCACGTTCGCGCGGGCGGGGGAGAAGGAGCGGGCGGGGGAGAAGGAGCGGGCGGGGGAGAAGGAGCGGGCGGGGGAGAACGAGCGGGCGGGGGAGGGCGAGCGGCCGGACGAGCGGGAGCGGCCCGACGGGTTCGTGCGTTTTGTCGAGCTGGACGAGCTGCTGGCCGCCTCCGACTACGTCTCCGTCCACACGGCGCTCACCGAGCGGGCGAGGGGGCTGCTCGGCGCCGAGGCGTTCGGCCGGATGAAGCCGGGCGCCGTGCTCGTGAACACCGCGCGCGGCCCGATCGTGGACGAGCGGGCGCTCGCCGCCGCCGTGCGTTCCGGCGTGATCGCGGGAGCGGCGCTGGACGTCGTGTGCGCCGAGCCGCTGCCCGCCGACAGTCCGCTGCGCGGCGTCGAGGGGATCGTCGTGTTCTCCCACCTGGCCGGGCAGTCGGCCGAGGCCCGCCGGGCCGCCGGGCTCGAAGGGGCCGCCGAGCTGGTGGCCTCGCTCAGGGGCGCTCCCCGGTTCGCGGTCAACCAGCCGGACGTCGTACGGACCCCGGCGGCACAGGCATGAAAGGGGCGGACATGAGCGATCCGGACGTGAGCGGCGCGGATGTGAGTGACGCCGATGTGAGTGATCCGGACGTGAGCGACACAGACGTGAAGACGGAGTACCGGATCGCGGTCATCCCCGGCGACGGCATCGGCGCCGAGGTCGTCCCGGCCGCGCTGACGGTGCTCGACGCGCTGGCCGCCCGCTTCGGCTTCTCGCTCCGCCTCGACCACTTCGATTGGTCCTGCGAGCGCTACCTGCGGACCGGCAGCATGATGCCCGACGACGGCCTTGACACGATCGCCGGTCACGACGCGATCCTGCTGGGCGCCGTCGGCTCGCCCGGCGTGCCGGACCACGTGTCGCTGTGGGGGCTGCTCATCCCGATCCGCCGCCGGTTCCGCCAGTACGTCAACCTCCGGCCGATCAAGGCCATGGCGGGCGTGCCGGGCCCGCTCCGCGACGGCGCCGGGGTCGATCTTGTCGTCGTGCGGGAGAACGTCGAGGGCGAGTACAGCGAGATCGGCGGCCGGCTCAACCGGGGCTTCCCGGACGAGATGGCCGTGCAGGAGGCCGTCTTCACCCGTCCCGGCGTCACCCGCGTCGTGGACTACGCGTTCGAGCTGGCGGCCGGGCGCCGGGGCCGTCTCACCTCGGCGACCAAGTCGAACGGCATCATGCACACCATGCCGTTCTGGGATGAGATCGTCCGCGAGCGGGCCGCGCGGCACCCCGGCGTGGAATGGTGGCAGGAGCACATCGACGCCCTGGCCGCCAAGCTCGTGCTGGCGCCGGGCGCGTACGACGTGATCGTCGGCTCCAACCTGTTCGGGGACATCCTCAGCGACCTCGCGGCCGCGATCGCGGGCGGCATCGGCATCGCCCCCTCCGCGAACATCAACCCGGAAGGGACGTTCCCGTCGATGTTCGAGCCGGTGCACGGCTCGGCGCCCGACATCGCCGGCCGGGGCGTCGCCAACCCGGTCGGCGCGCTCTGGTCCGCCTCGCTGATGCTCGGCCACCTCGGCCGGGCGGACGCGGCGCGCGCCCTCATGACCGGCATCGAACGGACCCTGTCCGACGGTACGGTCCGCACACCCGACCTGGGTGGCACCGCCACCACGCGGGAGCTGACCGACGCGGTCCTCGCGGCCGTCGCCACGTGAGACCGGGTAGCCGAGTGAAGGAAGCGAGAACCATGGAGAACAGACCGGCCGGCCCCGTCCGGATCCTGACGCCCGTCGGCATGCTCGGCGCCGGCTGGGACGAGGCCACGATGGAACGCGGGCTGGCGCTCGGCGTGGACGTGATCACCGTGGACGGCGGCTCCACCGACTCCGGCCCGTACTACCTGGGATCGGGGACGGCGAAGACGGCCGCGCAGGCGGTGGCCCGCGACCTGCGCAGCCTGCTCAGGGCGGCGGCCCGCGCGGACGTGCCGCTGATCATCGGCTCGTGCGGCACCAGCGGCACCGACAGCGGCGTCGACTGGGTCGCCGGGATGGCCGCCGCGATCATGGCGGAGGAGGGCCTGGACCTCAGGGTCGCGCGGATCTACAGCGAGCAGAGCCCGGCCGAACTCAAGGAGCACCTCGATGCCGGCCGGATCCACCCGCTGCCGCCCATGGGCGAGATCCGGGCCGAGACGCTGGAGAGCTGCACCCACATCGTCGGCATGATGGGGCACGAGCCGATCGTCGAGGCGCTGCAGGCGGGCGCGCAGGTCGTGCTCGCCGGCCGCGCGACCGACACGGCGGTGGCGGCGGCGTACCCGCTGATGAAGGGGATGCCGGCCGGGCCGAGCTGGCACGCCGCCAAGATCGTCGAGTGCGGCGGCCAGTGCACCACCGACCCGCGCGCGGGCGGGGTGCACACCACGATCGACGCGGACGGGTTCACGATCGAGCCGCTCGACCCGCGCAACGCGTGCACGCCGTACACGGTCGCCGCCCACATGCTGTACGAGACGGTCAACCCGTTCGAGATGCGCGAACCGGCCGGGACCCTGGACGTGCGCGAGGCGACGTACACCGCCGTGGACGACCGTACGGTCCGGGTCGAGGGGTCACGGTTCCACACCGCCGAGCGGCACACGATCAAGCTGGAGGGCGCCCGGGTCACCGGCCACGAGACCATGTCCTTCAGCGCCGTCCGCGACCCGCTCATCCTGCGCGACATCGAGGGCTGGGCGGACCTGCTGCGCACCCACCTGCGGCGGCGGGTGAGCCAGACCCTGGGGCTCACCGACGACGACTACGCCTTCGACCTGCGCCTGTACGGCCACAACGCGGTGCTGGACGACCTGGAGCCCGAGACCGCCCCGCCCCGGGAGGTGGGTGTGATGCTCCTGGTCAACGCCCCCGAACAGGCCACCGCCACGGCGGTGGCGAAGATCGCCAACCCGCTGATGCTGCACATGCCGACACCCGAGATGCACTACCTGCCGAGCCTGGCCTTCGCCTCCTCGCCGGCGGAGGTCGAGCGGGGCCCCGCCTACGAGTTCGTGCTGAATCATGTCGTCGACAGCATCACCCCCACCGGTATGTTCCGCATCGAGCACGGAGACACCCGGCACGGAGACATCAGGCACGGGGACACCAGACACGGAGACCACCATGACACCAACGACCACGGTTGACGGCCCGGCGCCGCCGCGCACCGTCGGTGACCTCGCCCTTGAGGTCAGATCCAAGAACGCCGGCCCCTTCTGGGTGACGATGGAGCTGTTCATGCGGGACGCGGACGGCTACCGGATCGTGGCCGACGAGGCGTTCCTCGACGAGCGGGTGATCGCCGGCCTGTACCGCGTGGAGGCCGGCACCATCCAGCTGTTCCGCATCCCGTCGCTCAACGTCGTCAAGATCTCCTTCCCGCGGCCCGTCTCGCAGGGATCGCTGCGGGACCGCGACATGCACGCCGGCCAGCACCACGTCCCTCTCGCCGCGCTCCGCGTACCGCACATGACCCCGGAGACGACCCCGCAGACGACCCCGGACGTGAGCCGTGGCTGACGCGGACATCATCGTTGTCGGGGCGGGCCTGGCCGGCCTGGTGGCCGCCGCCGAGGCCGCCGACGCCGGCCGGTCGGTCGTGCTGGTGGAGCAGGAGGGGGAGCAGTCGCTGGGCGGCCAGGCGTTCTGGAGCCTGGGCGGCCTGTTCCTCGTCGGCAGCCCCGAGCAGCGCCGCATGGGCGTCAAGGACTCGCGCGAGCTGGCCTGGCAGGACTGGCTCGGCAGCGCGGGCTTCGACCGGGAGGAGGACCGCTGGCCGCGGGCGTGGGCCGAGGCGTACGTCGACTTCGCGGCCGGCGAGAAGCGCGCCTGGCTCCGGGGGATGGGGCACCGGTTCTTCCCGCTGGTGGGCTGGGCCGAGCGCGGCGACGGGCGCGCCGACGGCCACGGCAACTCGGTCCCGCGCTTCCACATCACGTGGGGGACCGGCCCCGGCGTGGTCGCGCCCTTCGAGCGCCGCGTCCGCGCCCATCACGACAGCGGGCGGATCCGGTTCGCCTTCCGTCACCGGGTCGACGACCTCCTCGTCGAGGGCGGCGCGGTCACCGGGGTGCGCGGGCAGGTGCTGGAGCCGACGGCCGTGGAGCGGGGCCGCCCGTCGTCGCGCACCGCCGTGAGCGACTTCGAGCTGCGCGCCCAGGCCGTGATCGTCACCAGCGGCGGCATCGGCGGTGACCACGACCTGGTCCGCAAGGTCTGGCCGGCCCGGCTGGGGCCGCCGCCCCGGACGATGGTGGCCGGCGTCCCGGCGCACGTGGACGGCCGGATGCTGGGCATCACCGAGGCGGCCGGCGCCCGGGTCGTCAACCCGGACCGGATGTGGCACTACGTCGAGGGCCTGCGCAACTGGGACCCGATCTGGGACAACCACGGCATCCGCATCCTGCCCGGCCCCTCCTCGCTCTGGCTCGACGCCACCGGCGAGCGGCTGCCGGCGCCGTACTTCCCGGGCTTCGACACGCTGGGGACCCTGCACCACCTGCGGCGGACGGGCCACGACTACTCGTGGTTCGTGCTCACCCAGAAGATCATCGAGAAGGAGTTCGCGCTCTCCGGATCGGAGCAGAACCCCGACCTCACCGGCAAGGACGTCAAGATGGTCCTGTCACGGGTCAGGGGCGGGGCGCCGGCCCCGGTGGAGGCGTTCAAGCGGCACGGCGCGGACTTCGTCGTCGCCGCCACCCTCACCGAGCTGGTCGCGGGCATGAACAAGCTGGCCGGCCCGGACGCGCCGGAGATCGATGAGCAGGCGCTCCGGTCCCTCGTCGAGGCGCGCGACCGGGAGATCGACAACACCTTCACCAAGGACGCGCAGATCACCGCGATCCGGGGCGCCCGCAACTACCGGGGCGACAGGCTGAGCCGGGTGGCGACCCCGCACAGGCTGCTCGACCCCAAGGCGGGGCCGCTGATCGCCGTGCGGCTGCACATCCTGTCGCGCAAGACGCTGGGCGGCCTGGAGTCCGACCTGGACGGCCGCTGCCTGCGCGCCGACGGCGCCCCGCTGCCGGGGCTCTACGCCGCGGGTGAGGTCAACGGGTTCGGCGGCGGCGGGATGATGGGCTACAACGCCCTGGAGGGCACGTTCCTCGGCGGCTGCCTCTTCTCCGGCCGCGTGGCCGGCCGGGCCGC